>CACMNE010000006.1:0-76788 GCA_902614945.1 uncultured Alphaproteobacteria bacterium | reverse complement strand
GGGAGAACTCTTTCATTAATTATTTTTTGAAGCAGCTTAGTTAAATAGTAACCAATAAAGAATATAATTAAAAACTTGGCTAGACTAGAAGGTGTAATGCTACTATTCCCAAAAGGTATCCCTTCATTTATCTTGAACCATAAATCCTGCAGATTATTAACACTAAAGCCCCAAACTAAAAGAAGTATTAAAAATGAAATAATAAAAATAATTAATGAAAGTATGTTTGAACTTAAATTCTTCTTAGGTTCATATTCAAAGTTATGCTCTTTAGATACTAAAAAAGATATTGTACTTTGGACAAATATATCCAAAACTTTTAACAATACATAGGCACTTCCTAAAACTGCTATTGATAGAATTAGTGATTTTATTACGTAAAGTGTGGCTTCCAAAAAACCAAAAACTGTTAGTATGGGAATAACAATTGTAAGTAAAAAAATTGATTTGTTAAAAAAAGATTTTAATAATGAAAAACTTTTTCCTGTAAATTCATTATTATTTGCATTAGCTATTTTTCTATTTAACGAAAAAAGAATTATTGAAATAAATACAATTAATGGAAAATATAAATTAGCTAATGAGTTGGGGGATAATACAAAGCCAAGATTTAACATATCTACTAATAATAAAGATGCAAAAATCAAAGCCAATTTATTTACTAAACTTATAAAATATTTTTCTTGAGTAATATTAAAATTAAATAATTGGCCAATTTTTATACTTTTTGACGCCAGACTTAATCCCAACCAATTTGAAATGACAAAAGTTGATGCTATTACAAATGCATAGGTTTTAAATAAAGTATTATAGAGACCAAAAATTGAAATTATACCTAGACCTTCAAAAATAAGAAAAAGTCCCAAAAGTGGGAACAACAAATAATTAATATTTTCTAAAGCTGAAAAAACCATCAAAGAGTTAGATGGAGGTGATTTATTGATTAATGTTTTTAATTTCCTACTGAAAAAAGACCGTGACCATAAAAATAAAGAACCTAGAATAATTAAAATAAATGGTGAAAAAAAGGATTCATTGTTTTTATTTATTGACTCTAAAAATGAAAAATCTACTTGTTTGACTATATCATCTTTTATTTTTACCAATTCGGCTGCAGTAATACTCCATGAAATAAAATTCAATGGGGATGCACCTTTTGATAAAAGTTTTGTCTTAAAACGATCTAGTAAAATTTGATCGATTTTAGAAATATACTGCTCGGCTCTTTCTCTAAAAGATCTAGAATAAGCCAAAGGAAAACTAGCTTCAGCCAAATCAGAGTTTAATTTATCTTTAAGTTCTCTGAATTGTTCAGAAATTAATTCTTCATCTATAGAGGGCAAATTTACAGCATTTATTTGCTCATTAATATTGTTGATTATTTTTAATTGTCTCTTTTCTATAGATAATAATTCAATGCGTAATCCAACTAATTTCTCTCTTATTAATTGTAAAGAATACTTAGAAGAAGATTTGCTTTCAATAATTTTGTTTGAATAATTTAAAATATTATTAAATTCAGTTTTAGATGTAATATTAACTTCTGCGCCTGTGAGGCTATGAGCATATAAGTTAAAAAAACCAATTATGAATAAAAGTTTGAATAAAAAGAAGAAATTCAATAATATTTTTTTTGAAATTATTAGCATTAATTTTCTTACCATATGAATTGAATTTTATATTATAAAATTAAATATATTTTAACAATTTCACCAACAACGATCTATCTGTACAATATAGATAAATAATGTTAATTCATTCCTTTTAAGGTAATATATATTAAAATGTTTAAGAATAGCAATTGACTATATTATGATAAAAAGAAGAAATTTTATATTGGGTTCAGGATCAACCATTTTCACAGGGCTTTACCCAGTTGTAACGTTTGCTGAAACTGCATCTACATATTTTTCTTTACTTTGGCGAGGATTAGATGTTGGTTTTTCAAGTATAAAAATAAAAAGATCTGGAAAAAAAGTAGTTGCTAACATTGAGGTTAAAATATCTGTTAAAGTTTTGAATTTTGATGCATTTTCTTATAATCTTAAAAATGAGGAAGTTTGGGAATCTGGGGTTTTAAAAAAGATAAATTCAGAAACCGTAATTGGAAAAAAAGTAGAATTTGTAAAAGGTATTAGAAAAAAAAATGGATTTAGCATTGAGGGATCAAAATATTCAGGATTAGTTGAAGGGAATCCAGCAACTACGAGTTATTTTTCTCCCGAATTTTTAAAAAGAAAAACATGGATAAGCACCCAAGATGGGGATCCTTTATCAGTTAGTGCAACAAAAATAGGACCCGACATGGCAAAGACTGTAAATGGTGAAATACCAGCTACCCTTTGGAAAATAAGTGGTGATCTAGATCTTGATTTACTGTACGCCAAGGACGGGAAATGGCTGGGTAGTAGGTTTTACGCTGGTGGCTCTCAAGCAGAATTCTTATTACAGAAAAGCGAAGGAAACATGCACTCGCTATGGAAAGTTTAACAAATAAATCACGTACTGTATTGGTAACTGGAACTTCTAGTGGAATAGGAAGAGGATTATGCCAAGCACTTATTAAAAGAGGATATAAAGTTTTTGGAACTGTCAGAAATAGGAAGGATGCTACTGAATTAAAAAAAGAATTTGGAGAAAATTTAGATGCCCTTTTAGTAGATGTAACTGACGAAAAACAAGTAATTAAAGCTAAAGAAAGAGTTCAAAACTACCTAAATGGAAAACCGTTAACAGCATTAATTAATAATGCAGGAATTGCTACCTTAGGACCTGTTGAATTTTTACCTACTTCCGATTTTAAAAAACAAATAGACACAAAAATTTTAGGGACATTCCTTTGTACAAAAATATTTTTGCCATTACTTGGTACCGATAATAATTTAATTGGGAATCCTGGGAGAATAGTAAATATAAGTAGTATTTTGGGGGGTAAAATAGGATCTCCCTTTATGAGTGGATACTGTGCTAGCAAGCATGCTGTAGAAGCTTTTTCTGAATCTTTAAGGAGAGAATTAAAACCTTATCGAATAAAAGTAATAATTATAGCACCAGGTTCAGTCTCCACACCAATTTGGAAAGAAGTAAAAAAACAGAAAGACCAAAATAAATATCACAAAACTAAATATGGAATTTCATTTAAAAAAATCCTGAATTCTCTTGAAAGTTTTGACCAAAATTCATTATCAATGAAACAACTAACAAGTATTATAATAAAAAGTATAGAAATAAAAAATCCTAAAATTAGATATAATCCAACAAAAGACCCTATACAAAAGCTTTGGCCATATATTCCAAAAAAAATTATGGATAGTTTTTTCTGATTTGAATACTTAAATTACTAACTTAAAATTTAAGTCTTTATTTTTTCTAATATTTCTGAATGTTTTTTCTTATCAAGTTTAAAATTCCACATTAAATAAATAGAAAATATCTTTAATATAATAGGTAAGCCTGCATAAATAAAAGATACTGCAAATAATATATTTTTTCCATTATTTTCGTCCGATTTAAACCCTATAATATCTAATAAAATTAGAGCCATCCCAGTAGAGATTGCAATCGCTGCTTTTGATACTAGTCCCCAAAAAGCAAAAAATTGACCTGTAAGTCTTTTACCAGTCTTTAAATATTCTAAATCTATAATGTCTGCTTGAATTGAGCTTGGAATAGCTAAATCTGCACTCAATGCTAGACCACTCAAAATACAAATAATTGCAAAGAATATTAAATCATACTCTTTTAAAAAAAGTACAAATATAAAAATAAAACAGGAATAAATCATGGCATAACACCACACCCTATGCTTATCAAGCTTATTACTTATAAATATCCATAATGGAACTCCTACTAAAGCACCTAAAAAATACAAAAATAATAATATTCCTGTAAATTCTGGGCTCTTTAATACAGAATTCACATAAAAAACAAATAATGCAGGTGGAAGACCATTAGCAAGACCATTTATAAAATGTGAGAAAAGTAACTTCCTCATTAAATTTTGTTTTTTTAAAGAAATAAAAATTTCAAAAATATTTAAAATATTATTTTTATCATATGAAACTTCTTTAGAATTACTTTTCGATATTAAAAATAAAAACATCGACAAAACAAAAAAAATAGAGGAAAAAATACAAATTTGAAACAAGCCAACATTTGAACCAATACCACTTTTGAAAATTTTATTGTCAAAATCAAAACTTATTGAATAAAGTAGAGAGGCAAATATTATTCCTAGAATTGTAAATAATTCTCTGCAAAATGTAACTTTACTTCTTTCTAAATAATCCATACTTAGCTCAGCACCCATAGCGTAATAGGGCGCATAAGCTATAGTCCAACCAATTGCAGATATGAATAACCAAAAAAAGAAGTATTCTACATCAACTGATTTATAGATAGGTACAAAAAGCATCCAAGTTGAAAAAATAAATAGTATTCCACCTATAAGTACCCAAGGTTTTCTCTTTCCAAACCTTAAAGGAAAATTATCACTTATATACCCCATTATTGGATCTGTAAATGCATCGAATAATCTAATGATTATGAAAATTGATCCTATTACAGACAATGCCAAACCGTAATTTTTGAAATAAAATTCACCGATAAGTACATATATACTAAAGTACAAAGATGCTAAGGGTAAAGCAGGCAAACCATATGCTAAAATTTTAAACAATAAAATGTCACACTATGATTTTTTTAAAGTAACTTGAATAACATCACCAGTTTTTGAATAGAAAACCGCTGCACATGAGGCTAAGTAAAAATTCCACATTCTCTTGAATCTATCATCAAATTTTACGGAAGCAATGTCATCCCAAACTGAATTAAAACGTGAATGCCAAAGCCTTAAAGTTTTTGAGTAACTGGAACCAAAACTTTTTAAATTGATACTCTTTAAACCCACCTGCAAAAATTGTTTTTCTAAGGCTTTTTTACTTGGTAACATTCCACCTGGAAAAATGTATTTCTGGATAAAGTCTACTCTTTTTCGGTAATCTGGGAAAATTTCATCTGCAATAGTTATAATTTGTAAAGTCGACTTTGCTCCATTTTTCATAAGGTTTTTAAGCGAATTAAAATATACAGGCCAATATTTCTCACCTACTGCTTCAAACATCTCTATAGATGCTATTCCATCAAATTGACCTTTCTGGTTTCTATAATCTGTCAATAACACTTTGGCACGTTCAGAAAGTCCTGCTTCAAATAAACGCTTTTTAGTAAAATCATGCTGGGCTTTTGAAATAGTAAGACCTGTTACTTTTACATTATGATGCTTAATTGCATATTCCATAAATCCACCCCATCCACATCCAATTTCTAGTATATGATCTTCTGGTTTAGGATTAATATTTTTTAATATATTTTTATATTTATTTTCTTGAGCTTTTTCTAAGCTTTCTTTGGAAGAATTAAAAAGAGCTGATGAATACGTCATTGTTTTATCTAACCATTTTGAATAAAATTCATTTCCTAAATCATAATGGTAGAAGATATTTTTCTTAGCTTGTTTTTTGGAGTTGGAATGCCACCAATGAACCAATCTTTCATAATTTCTCAACAGAAACCCACCTGGAAAACTATAACCAATCTCTTTGTTATTCAAAAAAATCACATCCAAAACAGTCAGAAGATCAGGCGTATCCCACCACCCATCCATGTAAGACTCAGGAAAACCATTTTCTCCTTCTCGTACTAGTCTAGAAAAAAAATCATTGTTTTTCACAAATATTATACCTTTGGGACCTTTTTCAATCCCTTGATAAATAAAGTTCCTATTATCAGGTAATATAATCTCAAGAGAACCATACCGCATATTTTTTAAAATAATTGAAACACCGTTAAACCACCTTGGTAAATTGGTTTTACTTTCTTTATCAACTATCTTCACTTAATTACCCCTTTTTTTAGTCTTTATTTGTTATTTACCCATTCTCTGTAAGAATAAAAGCGTAACCCCTTAAAGAATAATCTAAGGGCATGCCAATGAATTGCAAGAATTACTTTTAACCCCATAAGAGGATAGCTCATTAAAGTTATTAATAAATTAAAGTCTGTTAGATCTTTAGATACCGCTGTTTGTGTAGCTATTAAAATATTTCCATTAAATCCATCTTCTTTTATACGTATAGCTAATTTTTTATCAGGAGGATGTATAGAGAAATGGTAAGTCTGATTCATATCAATGAATGGTGAAACATACATTTCTTTTTTTTGAGAATGCCTGATAGTACCATCTTTATCAATTTTTGCGTTAAAAACATAAGGAATTTGGTCACCAAAAGTATTTTTAACTTCATAAATTATTGATTTTAAACATTCATTATTATAACAAAAATAGACAGATAGAGGGTTAAAACCAAATCCAAGGATTCTTGGAAAACTTAATAAAAAAATTTTGTTTGCTTTTGGTAGATTGTTTTTAATTAATAATCCATTCACCCATGGTTTTAGTTTATTATTAGTCCTACTGGCATGATCTTTGTTAAAAAAAGATAATAAACCAAATCTATTTAGTTTTAAAAATTTATAACTATTTGTATTGTTATCAATAAAATCTAAATCTAAAAATAAGCTAAAAACTCTGTAGTTAAATTTATGCTTTTTGGGGGCTAATCGCATATGCATAATATTTCCAATGTAAATACAGCTTTTCATCAGTAAAATCTATAAAAGAGAATAAATATATTTAATACTATCTTAACCATTTAGGTAAACTATTTAATTTATTTGATATATTAATTGCTGATGAAAATCCATCTTCATGGAAGCCATTGCCTAACCAAGCACCAGTATACCAAATACCATTTATTCCTTGAATTTTTTCAATCTCTTTCTGAGCTTCAACAGTTTCTATATTAAACTGTGGGTGATAATAGTTAGTTTCATAATATATTTTTTTTTCATCAATATTATCTTTTGGATTAAGTGATACAAAAAAAGGATATTTTTTGCTAATGTTTTGGAGTCTGTTCATCCAATAAATTACACCTGGAGGATCTTCTCGAAGATTACTTGATCCACTATGTACAAAGTTCCAACTTGACCAAACTTTTTTCAACTTGGGCATTAATTTAATATCAGAATGAAGAACAGCTTTGTTTCTTGAAATTTTAAATTTTGATAAAATTTTTACTTCAGTTGTTGTTTTGTTGCTTAAAATTGATTTTATTAAAGTAGGAGATATTGCAAAAACAACATGATCAAACTCTTTTTTATGACCATCCGCAAACTGAACAATACATTTTTTATTGCCTCTATCTACTTTTACAACATCAGAATTTAGTTTTGATTTTATATTTCTATTGGAAATAATTTTTTTGACGTACTGTTCCGAACCATTATTAATAGTTCTCCATTTTTGTGAAGGTTTTAGACCTGACATCAGATCATGATTAATAAAAAAACTTACAAACCTGTCTGCAGGAAATTCTAAAATATTATTTAGACTTGTAGACCAAATAGCACCTGCCATTGGTAAAATCAGATGATCAATAAAAAACTTACTATAGTTAAATTTTGTGAGAAATTCTTTAAGATTAATTCCATCCAAATATCCTCTGCGAAGTTGATTTGGAGCCTCTTTATTAAATCTTAAGAGCTGAAGAAGACAATGAATATAGTTATAATTTAATAGGTTTTTTCTTTGAGCAAAAAGTTTATCCAAATTGTCACAGGCATATTCAAAATTTCGATCATTAAATGAAAAACCTAGAGACATATCAGACCATTTAGAACTAATTTTTAAATGTAATAATAATTTAGAAAAGTTAGGATAATTATTGTCATTGTAAACAATGAATCCTGTATCAACTTTAAATTGTTGGTCTTCTTTATTTATTGTTATTGTATTGGAATGACCACCAAATTTTTTTTCTTTTTCGAATAGATATACCCTATGTTTTCCACTAAGAATAAATGCTGAACCTAGCCCGGAAATACCTGATCCAATTACTGCAATTTTTTGGGTACTCATGTATTATTCAAAACGTTAAATTATTGATTTATTTAGTATTTTCATTATAATAAAATTCAACATTTTAGATTTCTCTGATCTTTAAATTTACCTGAAGTATTATAATATATGATCCAAAGCTTTTATTAATTTAAATACTTCTTCAGATGAAGTATAATGTACAAAACTTAATCTAAGCACACCTGCAGGTAATTCAATACCTAATGCCTCAAGTAGGCGAACAGCGTAGAAATCACCAGAGCCTGCCATTAATCCTTTTTGATTTAATTTCTTAACAACAGTTTCAACTTCTCCATTAAGATCAATTGAAACAGTTGGAACTTTTTTCTCGATAGAAAGATCCATATCCCCTAATATTCTAATTTCTTTTTTATTTTTTAAGAAATCTAAAAGAGGTCGTAATATTTCAATTTCGGCTTCTCTCTGTAATTTTCCAATTCTCTCTGCTTTTGCAGAAGTATCAACATCTACGGTATCTTTAAAGTGATATTTATCAATTATCTCAATATAATCAACTATACCAGAAACTGAAGCAATTTGTGCATGGTCTGGGCCAGCTGGTGTTAGTGTCTTAGTTGGATCTTCTGAATTAAAATAATGTCCCTGGGCAGGTAGTAATCTATTTAAATTTTCATTAACATACATTATTCCTAGATGTGGTCCATAAGTTTTATATGAAGAAAACATATAGATATCACACCCTAATTTTTTAATATTTGGAAATGAATGAGGAACATAACTAACCCCATCTACACAAGTATAAGCTCCATTTTTTTTTGATAAATTACATATTTCCTTTACAGAATTAATCTCTCCAATTATGTTTGAGCAATGAGGAAAAGTAACAAGCAAGACATCCTCATCTAATATTTTTTTTAAGTCATCAATATATAAGGAACCAGTACTTTTTCTAACCTTCCATTCTTTAATTAAATATCCATAATTTTTTAGTCTTCTCCAAACACCAGTATTTGCTTCATGATCCTGATTGGTAACTATTATAACTTTTCTACCGGATTTGAGATCTTTAAAAGCATTAGCTAAGACATATGTGTTTTGACTAGTGGACGCACCAAAATGTAAGCTATTTGCTGGAATATTTAATAATGCAGCAAGTCTAGACCTAGACTCATCCATTTCGTCACCAGCTAACTTGGACGAACTAAATACCCAATAGGGTTGGACTCTTCTCTGATTATGGTATCTATTAAGCCTATCAATTACTTGTTTTGACATAAAACTACCACCTGCATTTTCAAAAAATCCATTACCAGCTACTTCCCTAAATTGAAAACTAGGAAATTGTTTTCTTACAAAATCGACATCTAATTTAGTCAAAAGAAATAACCCTTCTCAAAAGAGTATAAAAAATTATACTTATAAAATTTAATAATTTCTTATGAACTCCCTTGTCCTTTAGATAACGAGTTTACAAGACAAGCCATATTTCCATGTGGGTGTTTATTATCATGCATTAATTGGTGTGCATGCCCTATCTGATTAAAATCATATGTTTCAGACAAACAAGGATCAACTTTTTTTGCTATGACTAATTCATTTACTGATCTAGATTGTTCATCATTAGCAACATGAGACCCTTGAAGTCTTTTCTGTTGCATCCAATGGTATCTAAGATCTAATGAAACATTATATCCTGTTGTACCAGCGCAGATAACTACCATCCCTCCTAAATCACAAACATAGCAAGAAGTTGGTAAAGTTGCTTCTCCTGGATGCTCAAAAACTATTCTAGGGTTTTTACGCTCACCTATAATATCCCAGATAGCTTTTCCAAAAGCTCTAGCACCTGTAACCCAGTTTTTATAGTCTGGAGATTCTGTATCTGGTAGTGCACCCCAATGATTGAAATCATTTCGATTAATCACACCAACAGCACCCTTATCTAAACAAAATTGTCTTTTGTCTTCGCTTGAAATAACTGCAACAGGTTTACCTCCTAGAGCAGCTACTATTTGTAGAGCCAAAGCACCAAGACCACCTGCTGCACCCCAAACTAAAACAACATCGTCTTTTTCTACAGTATGCCCAGTCCATCCCATTAATTGGCGATAAGCGGTTGAAGCACATAACATATAACAAGCAGACTCTTCCCATGTTAAATGTTTAGGTTTTTTTAAAATTTGATGAGATTGTGCTTTAGCAAACTGGCAGTAAGAACCATAATTTGTTTCATAACCCCAGACCTTCACACTTGGAGCCAACATAGGATCTTTTCCAGCTATAACCCAAGGATCATCTGGAGCCCAAGTTCCTGAATGAATAACAACTTCTTCACCAACTTTTACATCATTTACCTCATTACCTACAGCCCAGACAATTCCAGAAGCATCTGAACCTCCGGCATGAAAATCCTCAGGTTCTCCTTTTTTCTGCCTTATTGCAATGACATCTATAGGATAACCTAACGCGGCCCAAACATTGTTATAATTTATTCCAGTTGCCATAACGTAAACCAAAACATCCTTTGGTCCTAGACTTGGAACATTAATTATTTCCCTTTGCCAAGCATCTTTAGGAGCACCAAATCTATCTTGTCTAACTAAAAAAGCGTGCATTTTTTTTGGAACCACACCTAATTGTGGTTTATCTCCTAATTCATAAATTTCTTTTTCAGCCAATTTTTTCTCCTTCAATTAAATTAAAAATCTTTAAATTTATTAATTTGGACCAT
This sequence comes from uncultured Alphaproteobacteria bacterium, assembly GCA_902614945.1. Lineage (GTDB taxonomy): Bacteria > Pseudomonadota > Alphaproteobacteria > Rhodobacterales > Rhodobacteraceae > CACIIZ01. The sequence goes on along the minus strand of CACMNE010000006.1, from coordinate 66,115 downwards.
GCCAATCTATTTGACAAATTTCTGAACTTAATCCTTTGAAATCCCAAACTCTTCCAAAAGCTCTAACTCTTCCCTTATCTGCCGCAGATACAGTAATGTCAGAACCCATCCAATACCTTGTATTTTTCACCATTACTTCTTCATTAGGATCATTCCCAACAATAGGAGTTATTGAACCTTGTATCTTATTACCAACTGTAAGATGCCTAGTTTTACCTTCGGTTGTGTAAGAAATAGCTGCACTTTCTACACCAATGATCTCACTTACCAGTTTAGTAAAAAGCCCTGTTGTTCCCCTTGCCTGACCACTTAGTATTTTTACTAATCCATCATAGGCTTCTGTACTAGCATTTTCATCAATAAATACTGCTGCCTTCCAGTTCCCTCTAGCCATTCTACCAGGAATTTCCAACATCATTGCAACATTAATACCCGATAAGTCATAGTTGTCATAGAAACCTTCATCTATTCTTATACCAGCCCAAGCTTGGCAAAAACCTTCTGTAGGTGGATGCTTACCCAAGCTAACAACACAAGGGCAAAATACTGTACAATTACAATTAAGTATAAGCTCTCCTTTTATTTTCCACTTTTTTAAAAATGCTGTTAATACTGGCTTCATTTTTTAATTCCTTTTAAATTAAGTTCGATATAACAACTATTGATCCAGAAATCAAAAGTAAAAAAGATAATGGTAGGGTGACGTAGCGTCCAAAAACTGGCAATTTTTCGGCTATCATGACTAGTGTTGCTAACCCCATAAACCCCAAGTTCATAACTCCTCCCACAAATGCAAGCATCATAAGCAGCCAACAACACCCTAAACAAAAAAATCCTACTTTTAATCCAACAAAAAATGAAGTTTTCACACTTCCATTCCAATCATTTAAAAAAAATAAAAGTGGATGGCGACATCGGTATAAACATGCTTTTTTAAGATTTGAAAATTGATATAACGCTGCAAGAAAAAGTAAAGTAACCGAAGGTATAAAATTTGTAAAAACCCCATCACTTTTAATCAAACTTATTTGAGTTAAATAAACTTGCATCAAGGAAGCAATAACTGAAAAAATAATCCAAATAACAATGAAGCCAAGGATAATAGAAGCAAATCCAAGGTTAGACGCATTATTTAAATCTGATAGATCATCATAAGTTCTTAATGTAGGGTAAATAGTAGGAACCATCATTGCAATCCCCATAATTGACCACATTAAAAATGCATAAGGCCAGTCGTTAATTTTGTATATGGGTTGACATAAAGTAGCAAGAAAATCTGAGCCATAGAAATTTTCAACACCTTCCACACTGTTAGATGCCAAAATCATCAGAAATACAAAAGTCCAACTAATAACGATAATAAAATAAAAAATATACCAGTTAACTTCGATATATTGTTTTTGGAGATATTGCATTTTAATTTTCTTTAAGAATAATTCAACTTTTAAGGTACTTTTAATTTACTAATTTTTACTCACCGCATTTATTATCTTATATTTATTATAAATAAGAAAACAATAAATAGATCTCACCATATGTAAATGCTAATTACCATTAAAGAATTTAATAAATAAAATTATTTACAATTATATAACCGTATGTATTTTCAATTAATTTATAAATATAAGAAATTATTTATAATACTAAATAATTTTTAGAAGAATTTACTTTATTAAAAAGAATTAGTTGCACTGATTATGATAATGATATCCTGATTTAGAAGTGTATTGATAAACCATTATTTTTTTTCTTATTTAATGGTGTAAATTTAGTAAGATTGATACCTTTTACAGCAGATTTATATTCATCAATAGTAGGAGTTCTTCCCAAAATAGCGGATAATACAACTACTGGTGTAGAAGCTAAAAGAGATTCACCTTTTTTTTCTTCAGAATCTTCTACTACTCTTCCCTTAAATAGCCTTGTAGATGTAGCCAAAACAGTATCACCTTTTGCTGCTTTTTCTTGATTGCCCATACAAAGATTACAACCTGGTCTTTCTAAATACAAAATATTTTCATAATTTATCCTGGCAGTATCTTTAGGTTTTTCATCATTAAATTCAAATCCAGAATATTTCTGAAGAATATCCCAGTCACCATCTTCTTTTAATTCATCTATTATGTTGTATGTTGGAGCAGCTACTACTAAAGGAGCATTAAATTTCACAATTCCTACTCTATCCTCAAGGTTTTTGAGCATTTTAGCTACTATTTTTATATCTCCTTTATGAACCATACAAGATCCAACGAAACCTAAATCCACCCTTTTATTTGCCTTATAATAAGAAATTGGACGTATTGTATCATGAGTATACCTTTTAGATATATCTACATTATTGACGTCAGGATCAGCTATCATTGGTTCATCAATAATATCTAAATTAACTACAACCTCCGCAAAATATTTTGCATCAGCATCAGGAGTTAGTGCGAGTTTTTCACCAGATTTAATTTCTTTTATTCTTTTTTCAGCTATTTTGATTAATCCAAGAAGTGTCTCGTTTTCATTATCCATTCCCTTTTCAATCATTAATTGAATTCTTTTTATTGAAATCTTAAGAGATTGAGCTAAAGTTTCGTCGTTTGAAATACATACTGAGGCTTTAGCCTTCATTTCAGCTGTCCAATCAGTAAATGTAAAAGCCTGATCTGAAAGCAAAGTTCCTATGTGTACTTCTATTACTCTTCCTTGAAATACATTTTCTCCAAATTGATCAAGCATTTGGGCTTGTGTGGAATGTACTACATCCCTGAAATCAATATGGTTTTTTAAAGTTCCTTGGAAAACAACCTTTACAGTTTCTGGTATAGCCATTGCTACTTCACCAGTAGCCAGAGCTAATGCAACGGTGCCAGAATCTGCTCCAAAAGCAACTCCCTTTGACATCCGGGTATGAGAATCTCCACCTATAATTATTGACCAATCGTCAACTGTTATGTCATTTAATACTTTATGAATAACATCAGTCATGGGTTTATATTTTCCCTTTGGATCTCTACCAGTGATCAAACCAAAATCATTCATAAATTTCATAAGTTTTGGAATATTAGTTTGAGCTTTAAAATCCCAAACAGATGCAGTGTGACAGCCAGATTGATAGGCACCATCAACATTATCTGAAATTTTTGTTGCTGCCATGGCTTCAAGCTCTTGAGAAGTCATAAGACCAGTTGTATCCTGAGATCCAATAATGTTAACTTTGACTCTGACATCTGATCCGCTAACTAAAACAGTGCCTTTTGGTATATCTATAGCATTTTTATTAAATATTTTTTCAACTGCTGTTAAACCATGCCCATTAGCTAATATTACTTTTGGTTGTGCAAAAATATTATTTTTAGTTATGCCTAGAACATTGGATGCAAAGCTCTGTAATTTCTTTCCAAAAACTATAGAATATGAGCTACCAGCTTTAATAAATTCCATTTTTTGTGGATTAAAAGAAGAAGTTATGTCAATAAGCTCCTTTCCGTCCTGATCATATAGTTTTTTCTTCTTTGTATTAATAGTAAAAACAGTTCCAGTATCTACACTGTAAATTTGTTCAAGAATTGGTTCACCATCATTATTAAGAATTATATTACCATCTTGATCCCTTTTCTTTACCCAATTTTTTAAATCAATACCTATTCCACCGGTAACCCCTACTGTTGTCATAAATATTGGAGAAATACCGTTCGTTCCTGCTACAATTGGAAAATAATTTACAAAAGGTACATATGGACTCGATTTTTTCCCTGTCCAAAGAGCCACATTGTTTATTCCTGACATCCTTGAAGATCCAACACCCATTGTTCCCTTTTCTGCAACTAACATAATTCTCTTATCAGGATGAAGTTCTTTCAGTTTAGTAATTTCTTTTTGAGCTTTTTTTGAAATGAAACATTGACCGTGTAATTCTCTATCTGATCTAGAATGTGCTTGATTTCCAGGTGAAAGTAAATCTGTGGAAATATCTCCTTCCGCTGCCACATATGTAACAACTTTTATTTCTTCTTTTATATTAGGGAGGTTTGTAAAAAATTCAGCCTTCGAATAGCTTAATAGTACTTCCTTAGCTGTTTCATTACCGTTTTCAAAAGCTTTTAATAATCTATCCAAATCATGCTTGTAAAGAAAAATTTGGGACTTTAAAACTTCAGCAGATTCTTTAGCAATTAGTTTGTTTTCACCAAGAGTAAGATCTAAAAGGATATCTACAGATGGGCCGCCTTTCATATGTGACAACAATTCAAGTGCGAATGATACTGTAATCTCTTCTATAATTACTTCTCCAGTTATTATTTCTTTTAAAAACAAAGCCTTTATTTTAGCAGAAGCAGTTGTTCCAGGTGAAATATTATAGATTAAGAAATTAAGTGCGTTATTTCGTTCACTATTATTTTTATCTTTTATACGCAGGACAATTTCTTTTGTGAGTTCTCCATCGTCAATAGGCTTGGCACTTAAACCAATTTTTTCTCTCTCTTTTATTTCATCCATGTAAGCTTTGTATAAGCTCATTTTACTATCCTACAAATCCTGTTAATATTTTTTTTATTATACTTAACCTAAAAAGCTTTCAAGTGATAGACTCGCCCTTAGATTATCATTAATATTTAAAATTTATTTATGAAATTATTTATAATTACATATGATAATATCAATAATTACTCAAATTTAAAGTTCCAAAAAGAAATTAATATCATATTGATAAATAACCTTAGTTAAATCAAAGTCATCTAATTTATTAATTAAACTACAATTGAATAAAAGTTAAAAATAGCCGTGAAAATAATAGTTAAAAATTCTAAATAATTATAATAAAATAAAAAAATGCATTTAATAGGATCCTCTTTATCTTGTAAAAGAGAAGGTAAATTAATTTTTTCTGAACTTAGTTTTAAGGTTAGTTCTGGAGAAATATGCTTGATAAAAGGACCTAATGGTTCTGGTAAATCAACATTGCTAAGATTATTAGCTGGTTTTTTAAAAGTAAGTTCTGGGGAAATTACATTAGATAATAAAAAAATTACAAATAAAAAAGACGTTATTTATGAGAACTTTCTTTATTTAGGACATAATAATCCTTTAAAAAGCTATCTCACAGTTAAACAACAAATTGATTTCTGGGAAGGAATCACACAAAAAAAATATGATCTAGAAGTAGATTCTTTTAATTTAAAAAATATTATGGATTTAAAGATTTATGAATGTTCCGACGGACAAAAAAAAAGAATAGGATTGTCTAGATTGACTATAGATGATAAGAAAATTTGGCTTTTAGATGAGCCAACAAATTCATTGGATATTGATAATATTGAAATTTTAAAAAAACATTTAAAATTACACCAAAAAAAAGGTGGCTTAGCTATGATTGCATCCCATGAAAATTTTATTTTTAGACCTTATAAAGACATAAAAATGACACTAGAAACTCCCAAAAACCTTGAGAAAGATCCTTTCTTTTAATCTTATGAAATTAAATATTCACCTATTTAAATATGAAATGCTTTTTGCTTTGGCAAATAAAAGTATACTTCTATCATCTAGTTTTTTTGTGATATTAATTTTTACCGTAGGAATTGGATTTGGACAAACTGGGGATAGTTCTGAAAAAACAGTTATAGCTATTATATGGATAGCTACTGCACTTTCATCCTTATTATCAATAAAAGAAATGTTTCAAAATGACTTTGAAGATGGAACTCTTGACTTTTACATGTTATCTGCTGCTACTCTTGAAACAATTATTTGTTTGAAAGCATTTACACATTGGGTAACAACAAACTTACCTATTATCTTTTTAATACCTTTAATATCTATTCCTTTAGGCATTACATTTTATCATTCTATTCTAATTGCTTTAGTAATGCTTATTTCAACACCTGCACTTAGCTTCATTTCAACACTAGGAGCCGCTTTAACCTTAGGGGAAAAAGGAGGGAATTTACTGCTATCAATTTTTATACTTCCTACTTTTCTTCCGATAATTATATTTGGAATGAAAATTTCAATTTTAATTACGAATTCAACCTACGACATTATGGCACATTTAATTCTTTTTGCTTTGTCTTTGATATGTTTGGCAATCACGCCTTTTATGACTTCAGCAATAATTAAAGTTCACTACTCTTGAGACATACAAATGATTAAATATAAAAAAAATATCTGGGAATTTGCTAATCCAAATAATTTTTTAAGGATTACTGATAAAATTACTCCCTTTTTTATAATTTTAACTATAATTACATTATCAACTGGAATAATATGGGGTTTATTCTTTACACCTGAGGATTATCGCCAAGGATCTTCAGTTAAAATTATTTATATACACGTACCAACAGCATTTCTTGCAATCAATATATATTTTATGATGTTTGTAACTTCAGTAATCTGGTTAATAAGAAGACACCATGTAAGTCTAATTGCTGCCAAATCAGCAGCTCCCATTGGATTCATTATGACTTTATCTGCTATTTTGACAGGTGCAATTTGGGGAAAACCAATTTGGGGAACATACTGGGCTTGGGATCCAAGACTTACTTCCTTTTCTATATTATTAATGTTTTATATAGGATATATATCTATCTGGCAAACTATGAAATTCAGTGATAAAATAGCAGACTTATCTTCTTGGCTCTGTATTATAGGTTCTATTTTTGCACTAATGTCGAGATATGCAGTATTTTTTTGGGATCAAGGTCTTCACCAAGGTGCATCACTGTCTTTAGACAAAAAAGAGAATATTGATGATATTTTTTATTTTCCTCTGCTTTTATGTATGGCAGGTTTTGTATTTTTGTTTCTTACTTTATTAGTAATTAGGATAAAAACTGAAATACAAAAAAGACGTTTAAATATTTTACTAAGTACAGGCAATACATGATACTAGATTTTGGAAAATATTCTTTAGAAATTCTCTTTTCTTATTTGAGTACTTTTTCATTGATATTAATTTTGGTTATTTCAACCTATTTAAATTCAAAAAAAGTAAAAAAAGATCTGGATAAATTTAAAAATAAAGACCCAAATGATTCAAAAAAAAGTCAATCTATTTAGAATTATTCCCTTAATAATTTTTTTTTCATTAATACTATTAGCTTTTATAGCATTAAAGAGTTATGACAAGGATAACATCCCATCCGTTTTAATAGGCCAATCTGCACCTCCTTTATTATTAGAAGAATTAGGAAACTTAAAATTACTTGATAAAAGAGACTTAAAACCGATTAAAGAAAATAAAATTAGATTAATTAATTTTTGGGCTAGCTGGTGTCCACCTTGTAGAGTTGAACACCCTCAACTTGAAAAATTGTCAAAGAATAAAAACATACAGCTTTTTGGAGTGAATTATAAAGATAGTGAAAATTCAGCATTAAATTTTTTAAACGAATATGGAAATCCGTTTTTAAAAATAGGATCTGACAAAAATGGAAGAAATGCAATAGAATGGGGTGTTTATGGTGTACCCGAAACTTTTGTTATTGACCAACACGGAAATGTTTTATTTCGCCATGCAGGACCAATAACAAAAGCGATTTTAGAAAAAAAATTTAGTTCACTTATTAAATAGAAAACAAATTTTTTTAAAAATTTTACTTATTAGAATATTTATTAAATAAATTAAACTGCAATGCCATGAAAAATATTAAAAGAATTGGCAGCCCAAAAGTTTTAAAATTAACCCAAAAATCTTGTGAGAAAAATCTCCAAATAATTTCATTTGTAAAAGCTAGTAAAACAAAAAAGCCAACAAATCTTTTACTCAAAATTAACCAGCCTTCTTCATTCATTGGTATCGCAGGACCCATTAAAATTTTCAAATAAATTTTTTTCTTTAATAAACCATAGCCTAAAATAGCTGAAAAAATTAAATAAATAAGTGTCGGTTTCATTTTGATAAAAATAGGGTTATTTAACCAAATCGTTAATCCACCAAAAACCACAACTAAGATTGCCGTAATTAATGGCATTTTTGCAATTTTTTTAGTTTGAAACCAGCCTAAAAATAATGCTACTAATATTGCTGGAACAAAAATTTTTGTGGCAAATATAATCTTAAAAAGATTAGCTTCTTCCAAATCATTTTTTAAATTTTCAGGTATTGGTGCATTGTAATAACATACAAAAAATATAATCAAAGGGCCCATTTCTAAAATTAACTTTGAAAATGGTCTTTCTTTATTATTTTCATTCACTACGCAAATCTCCTTTATCAAATTACATTATATTTCGAGTTATAAATAGAATTATACCTTTAGATTAAACTGGATTATTATCCAAACCGACAATAACTCTTGAGAAAAGTTTTGGATCAAAGGTCTCTAAATCTTCAATTTTTTCTCCTAAACCAATCCTATATATGGGTAAATTAAACTTTTTAGTTACTGCTACTAAAACACCACCTCTTGCTGTTCCATCTAATTTTGTCATAATTATGCCCGTTAAACCCGCAGATTGTAAAAATACTTCTACTTGTGAAATTACATTTTGACCAGTAGTAGCGTCTAAAACTATAAGGCAATTATGAGGCGCAGAAGGATCCTGTTTTTTTATAACTCTAATTATTTTTTCTAATTCCTGCATTAAGTCTGTCTTATTTTGAAGTCTTCCCGCAGTATCAATTAAAAGCAAATCATAATCACTTTTTTTTGCTTCTTCTATAGCTTTATAAACAACGGATGCAGGATCACTTTTTTCTTCACCTTTTACCATTTCAATCCCTACACGCTTACTCCATATAGACAGTTGATCAACAGCTGCTGCTCTAAATGTATCTGCAGCAGCTAGAATTACTTTTTTTCCATTGTCTTTTTCTTGCTTTGCAATTTTTCCAATAGTAGTAGTTTTTCCTGAACCATTAACTCCTACAAAAAGCCAGATGTTCAAATGATCCTCTTTGATTTTCAAAAATGAATCTGATACATTCATGATTTCATAAATTTCATCACTTATTAGCTGTTTTAATTGTTTAATATCTAATTCTTTTGAAAAGTTTTCTTTTTTGATTTTTTCAACAATCAATGAAGCTGTAGAAACCCCTATGTCAGATGATATTAATAGATCTTCAATTTCATTTAACATTTTATCATCTAACTTTCTTTTCTTGGTAACTTTTTCTACAGTTTTTATAATTTTACTGAAGATACCAGTCTTTTTACTTGATGAAGTTTTTTGTATTTTCTCAACAGCACTAGGAAGTTCTTTACTCTTATTAGAAACAGACACCAAACTTTTGGTTTTATCGATTTTTATATTATTTTTACGGCTTTCTTCTAGAGTTTTTTCTTTTTTTTGCTCAAAATTCTCATTTATTTTTTGTGATAAACTCTTATCTAATTTATCTTGTTTGCTTTGTTCTTCCTGTACATTCTCAATACTTTGATTATCAATAATCCCTTCTAAGCCATCCTTTATTTTTGAAGAGGTAGAAAATAATTTTTCCTTTAATTTTCTAAAAAATTTCATTCAGTTTTCCATACTCTAAATTTGAATAATTCTAGATATTAATGCTTAAATTAAAATATTTAAGTATTATTTATCAAATTTTACTTCAACATCCAGCATATCTTCATTAAATTCAATCTTTAATTCTTTAGCTTCAAGAGCCGAAGTTTTATTGGTAATCAAATTCTTTTTTTTATCTCTTATAATTGAATAACCTCTTGCTAGCGTTCTTCTATAACTTAATGACTTATGCATTTTATATAGATTAGCTAAGTGAATGTTATTTTTATCAAGAATGTTAATTACAAATTGTTTTATTGATTTATTTATCTTATCTAAATTAACTTTTCTAGCCAAAATATCCTTTAGAAAATTATTTTTATCAACAGCCGATAGATTTAATCTGAATAAAGTTTCCCTCTTCTTCTGTAAATAACTCATAAGTATGTTTGGAAATTTAATGATTAGAATATCGTATCTCTGGTTAAAATAGGAAAGGATATATGTTACATTATCCATACTTTTCTCAATGGTAGAAACTTTGGATTTTTCTTTATCAATCTTTAATTTTATAGATATAGCAAGCCTTGAATTAAGATTATTTATCTTTTCAATTAATTGTTTTTTTTCTGGAACTGCCATTTCAGCGGCTGCAGTTGGAGTAGGAGCTCTTTTATCAGATACATAATCAATTAAAGTAGTATCAGTTTCATGCCCTATAGCTGAAATTACTGGTATTTTACTATCAGCTACTGCCCTTATAACTATTTCTTCATTAAATGACCATAAATCTTCTAAAGAACCTCCTCCTCTTGCTACAATAAGTAAATCAGGTTTTTTAGCTTTTTGATGTGAACCAAAAGAGTTGAAACCGTTGATTGCTTCTACCACTTTTTGTGCACTATCTTGACCCTGAACAGGTACTGACCATAAAATTACCTTTCTCGGTAAACGCTCCTCCAGTCTATGAAGAATATCCTGGAATACTGCACCACTTTCTGATGTAATAACACCAATTACTTCAGGTAAAAATGGTAAGGATTTTTTTCTCATTTGATCAAATAAACCTTCTTTCAAAAACTTTTCTTTTCTTTTCTGAAATAAAGCCATCAACGCACCTTCACCAGATGGAAAAATGTCATTAACTATTAGTTGGTATCGGCTTTGACCTGAAAATGTAGTAATTCTTCCTAATGCTATAATTTCTGATCCTTCCTCCAAAAATTCTTTTTGATCTGTTAATGTATTACGCCAGACAACACATGATAAATTTGAACGATCATCCTTCATATCAAAATAAATATGACCAGAAGATGGTTTTGATATCCTTCCTAATTCACCTCTTACCTTTACTATAGTAAACTCATCCTCAATATGTCTTTTTATTGATAAAGAGATTTCTGACACAGAAAACTCTTTTAAATTTGTCAAATTATTTTCCAATTTTTATTTTCCATAATATTGATTAATTATATGTTAACTAATTAATTCGATTCTAATAATAATAATTTAATAGGCTTAAAGTGAAAATACTTATCATTGGTAGTGGCGGCAGAGAACACTCTCTTGTTTGGGCTTTTTTACAAAATCCCAAATGTAAAGAAATTCATTGCATACCTGGAAATGCAGGAATTGAAAAAATTGCTATTTGTAAGGATTTAAACATACTTAATAATAGGGAGATAGTATCATATTGCAAATCACATAAAATAGATTTTGTTGTCGTAGGACCAGAAGCACCACTGGCAAACGGACTAATAGATATTCTAATTAAAAATAAAATACTCTGCTTTGGACCTACTAAAGAAGCAGCGTTATTAGAATCATCAAAGAGTTTCACAAAATCTATATGTGATAAAAGAAATATACCTACTGCTAATTACGTCCTAGCAAATTCAAAAAAAGAAGCCTTAGGTTTCATAGAGAAATTCAAGCCTCCTTTTGTTATAAAACTTGACGGACTTGCAGCTGGTAAAGGTGTATTTATATCAAAAAATAAATCTGAAGCAATTAAGTCAATAAACGATATATATGGAATTAGAAATAACCATAACACTATATTAATTGAAGAGTTTCTAAAAGGTATTGAAGCTAGCTTATTTATTATAAGTAATGGTAATAAATTTAAATCACTAGGCAGTGCTCAAGATTACAAAAAAATATATAAAAAAGATCTTGGACCTAACACAGGTGGTATGGGTGCATTTTCTCCTTCACTAAATATATCTCCAGAAATGGAAAAAGATATTTTAAAAAGGATTGTAGGTCCAACTTTAAAAGAAATGGATAAAAGGGGTACGCCCTTTTCTGGTATTCTTTATGTTGGATTAATGATTACTAATGAAGGACCTAAGCTTATTGAGTATAATGTTAGATTAGGCGATCCAGAATGCCAAGTAATTGCAATTAGACTGGGTGCTCAACTATTAGATGCATTTATATATTGTGCAACGAATGAATTTAAAAAAATTAAAATCAATTATGCAAATGATTTTGGTGTAACAGTTGTAATGGCTTCTGGTGGATATCCCAATAAATATGAAACTGGTTTTAAAATTAAAGGTATTAAAGATTTATGTGATAAAAAAGATGTAGAGATATTTCATTCTGGTACTCAAAATTCAAAAAACAGCATTGTTACAAGTGGGGGAAGAGTTTTGAGTGTAACGGCAAGATCAACAAAACTCAAAAAGGCCAGAAAAAAGGCATATGAAATAGTTAGAAAAATAAATTGGAAGAAAGAGTACCATCGATCTGATATAGCCAAAAAACTTTAAAACATTTATTTATTTAAATTTGTTTCTCCGGCATCTTTACAATTAAACCATCAAGTTTTTCAGTAACCTCTAATTGACAAGTAAGTCTAGAAGAATTTTCATCTGGTTCAAATGCGAAGTCCAACATATCCCTTTCAATATCATCAACAGGTGGCAATTTATTTATCCAATCTTTGTCAACATAAACATGGCATGTAGAACAAGCACATGCACCACCACAATCAGCCTCAATACCTGGAATATTATTATCTCTTGCACCCTCCATAACAGTCAAACCAATTGGTACTTCAACAGTATGCTTACTTCCATCGAAAGTTATATATGTAATTTTTGGCATCGAAATCTCAAGGGTTAAAAAAAAAAATCATTATTAAAAAAAAAGATGATATGGCTTAATATCTTACAATTAATTGATCGGTAAAGCAATAAATCTTACATTTAAACCTCTTTTTATAAGGAAAAGTATAGACGACTTTTTCTTATTTTTGGCTTCATCAACTACCTTAAATATTTCTTTTGATGTATTAATGTCTACTTGATCAACTTTTTGTATGATATCACCTGGTTTAATACCCCTTTCAGCAGCAGGTGAATTATCATTTACACCAACAACTACTACACCAATACTTTCATCAGATAAATCAAAACGTTTCCTGATTTCGTTAGTTAAATCAGTAAAGCTCATTCCTGCATACTCATTAATTTTACTTGACCGGTTTTGATTTTTTTCATTAGAAAGTTGTACATTTTCAAGTCTTCCTAGTTTGACAGTTAATGTTTTTTGATTTCCATCTCTCCAAATCAATATATTTACTTCTTTACCTACTTCACTATCTCCAACAACTTTTACTAAAGAACTACTATCGTTGATTTTCAAGCCATCAAATTCAGTTATTACATCCCCTGATCTAATACCTGCTTTTCTGGCAGGTCCTTCAGGTACGTCGGTTACGAGAGCACCCTTAATATTTTCTAATCCTAGTGCTTCTGCCACTTCTGAATTTAGATTCTGAATTCTAACTCCCAACCAACCACGGCGTGTTTCTCCATAATCGCGAAGTTGGTTCACTACTTTTTGTACAACTACAGAAGACATAGAAAAACCAATTCCAATGGAACCTCCATTAGGTGATAGTATAGCAGTATTTACACCAATAACTTTCCCACTAGTATTAAATAAAGGACCACCTGAATTACCTCTATTAATAGCAGCATCTGTTTGAATAAAATCGTCATAAGGACCTTGTAAATCTCTTCCTCTTGCCGAAATGATGCCAGCAGAAACTGAAAATCCTTGACCTAAAGGATTACCAATTGCTAAAACCCAATCACCAACTCTTGCATCGTCACTATTCCCAAACTCTACAAAAGGTAATTTGATTTTGCTCTCTACCTTTAATAATGCTACATCTGTTTTAGGATCAGTACCAAGAACTTTAGCCTCCAAAATTTCTCCATTCAACATTTCAATTTTTATTTCATCTGCATTTTCGATTACATGATTATTTGTTACTAATAATCCATCTGATGATATAATAAAGCCAGAGCCTAATGCGGTTCCTCTTCTTTGGCGTTTAGGTTGCTGATCTCCAGGTTGTTTTTCCATAAAATCCCTAAAAAAATCTTCAAACGGTGATCCTCGTGGAACCATAGGGTTAAACTGTTCTCTTTCTGGGACGACAGCGGTAGTAGTAATATTGACAACTGCTGGACTTAATTGTTCTACCAAATCAGCAAAACTTTCTGGTAAATTACTTCCTCTCACAGGAAAACTACTTATTAATAGAACAAAAGAAAATAAAAATAAATTATTGCAAAAATTATAAAAATTAACTTTTTTAAAAACTATAAATAGATTACTAAAAAGAACTAATTTCTTCATCCAATTTCTCCACTTAATAAAATAATTATATCCCAGAAATCATCAAAATAGCTACACCAACTGCCATAATTATAAGACCAATTCTAGATAACTCTGAGTTAGAGAGTTTTGACAGCATTTCTAATACTTTAGGAATTCTACCAGGAGCTATAGCTAAAAAAAAACCCTCAAATACAGCTACAGATCCTATAGCAAATAGAATCTTTTCCATTATTTTGAACCACTTTCTTTTATGTAATCAAAAAATTCAGAATCTGGATTCAAAACTATGGTTGTGTTTTTTCCCGTCATTGATCCTTCATAAGCCTTTAAAGACCTAACAAAAGCATAAAACTCAGGATCTCTTCCAAATGCTTCAGCTAAGAGACGAGTTGTTTCTGCATCAGCCTCACCTCTAATGATTTCGGCATCCCTTCTGGCTTCTGAAACTATCTCCATAGCTTTTCTATCAGCTAAAGCTCTTACCCTTTGCGCTGCTTCTCTACCTCTAGCTCTTTCATCGGCTGCCATTCTTTCACGTTCAGCTTGCATTCGCTGAAAAGTAGCTGCTAAATTTTGTGTTGGTAAATCAGCTCTTTTTATTCTAACGTCAACTATTTCAACACCCAAACCACCAGCTTCGGTAATTGCTGCATCTCTTATTCTAGTCATTAATTCGACTCTATCAGCAGAAGTCACTGCATTAGAGGTAACAGATCCCAATACTTCTCTTAAAGCGGCATTTAAAATTCTTTCTAATCTTACTTCAGCAGATGCTGTACCTCCAGTTCCTACTGCTTTTCTAAACATAACAACATCAACAATTCTATACCTTGCAAATGCATCTACTACTAATCTTCTTCCGTCTAAAGGCGTAACTTCTAGTGGCATAGTGTCTAAGGAAAGTATCCTATCGTCATACCTAACTACATTTTGAATAAACGGAATTTTAAATTTAATGCCTGGGTCAGTTTTAACGCTTTTAACCTGACCAAATTGTAAGACTAGTGCCTTTTCCCTCTCATCGACTACGAATATAGATGAAGTAGTACCAATAAATATGATAGCGATAAATATTAATAATATAAAAGACTTATTCATTAATTATTACTCCCTGTCCTAAGTTGATTTAATGGTAAATAAGGAACAACACCTTGTCCTCCATCAGTATTCTGGTCAAGGATCACCTTATCTACATCACCTAAAACCTTTTCCATAGAGTCAATATATAGTCTTTTCCTGGTAACATCTTTAGCACTTATATATTCATTGTATATAGCAACAAATCGACTAGCTTCACCAGTAGCTTCATTTATAACTCTAGCTTTATAACCTTCTGCTTCTTGTTTTAACTGCTCAGCTTCACCTCTCGCCTGAGCAAGTGCTTGATATTCATAGGCATCTGCTTTTTTTTCCAGAGTATCTCTTTCTTGTTCAGCAGCTTGAACGTCTCTGAAAGCATCGATAACTTCTCCAGGGGGGTCAGCTTTATCAAAGTTTAATCTCACTATATTAACACCGCTGTTGTAAGTATCTAAAATATTTTGAATTAACTCTCTAACATCGGCACTAACTAAGGCTCTATCTCTGTTTAGTATTGGACTCAACTCAGATCTACCAATAACTTCCCTCATTGCAGATTCTGATACAGCTCTAATTGTTTCAGTTGGATCGGCCAAATTAAATAAAAATTTTGCAGGATCAGAAATATTCCATACAACTTGAAAATCAATGTCAACAATATTTTCATCACCAGTAAGCATTAATCCTTCATCTTGTCTACCACCTCTTCCACCAACACCAATGTCTTCAGTATTTTCTCTAGTAACTGTCAAAACTTCATGAGTAATAAGTGGCCAAGGTGCAAAATTAAGACCTGACTCTCCAGTGTCATAGTACTCTCCGAAGAATAATTCAATTGATTTTTCTTCTGGTTTAACCGTGTAGAAAGATAGAAAAGCCCAAACTACAATTACACCCACAATTATTAGAGATATAGTACTTTTACCAAAATTTGGAGTACCACCTTTACCAGAACCATTTCCACCCGATGATCCTCCTCTACCTCCCATAAGGACTCTAAGCCTTTCCTGACCTTTTTTTACAATTTGATCAATTTCGGGTATACCTGTTTCACCCTGACCAGAACCACTTCCGTTATTACCGGAGTTTCCGCCCCAAGGACTTTTATTTCCATCGTTATTAGTGTTCTTTTTTTTTCCTGATCCCCAAGGGCCATCAGAATCATCTTTATAGGGCATATTATGTTCCTTAAGTAGTTTTTATTTAATTGTGAATTCTTATGAAAATTTCAAGAGATTCTTTTAACTTAAAGTAACAATCTCTTCCGAAAGTGTAGGGTGAACTGCACATGTAGAATCGAGATCTTTTTTCTTAACTCCCATTTTCATTGAGATTCCAAACATTTGTATCATTTCACTAGCACCATCACCAACGATATGACAACCTAAGATTCTATCAGTTTTATTACAAACTACCAATTTCATCATTATTTTGTCTAAATTATTAGTAATTCTACTTCCTAAACTTGAAAAAAGTGTCTTATAAATCTTCACATCAAAATTGTTTCTTGCCTCTTTTTCAGTTAATCCAACGGTTCCAACTTCTGGCTTGGTAAAAATTGCAGTTGGCACTAGTTCATGATCTGGTGACTGTTTTTTATTTTCAAAAAGAGTACTTATGAGGGCCTTTGCATCTCTTATAGCTACTGGAGTTAAATTAAGCCTATCAGTTACATCGCCAATTGCATATATTGATTTGGTAGAAGTTTGTTGAAATTCATTAACTTTTATAGCTCCATTTTTTGTCAAATCCAGTGATACATTATCTAATCCAAGATTCATTATTTTTGGTTTTCTACCAATCGCAGATAAAATAATATCTGTTTTAAGATGGGAGTTATTATTTGTAAAAAGTTCCAATTTTTTATTATTAAGTCTTATTAAAGTAGGATAACAATTATTAGAAATCTTAATCCCTTTGCGTATTAATGATACTTCAATATTTTCTCTTATATCGTCGTCAAACCCTCGTAAAATTCTATCACCTCGATAAAGTAGAGTAACTTCAACCCCAAAACCATTGAAAATAGATGCAAATTCACAAGCTATATAACCTCCTCCAATTATAATCATTTTTTTTGGTAAAGAAGGTAGATTAAAAATATCATTAGAAGAAATTGAAAGATTACCACCTTCAATTTCTAATTTTTGAGGATCTCCTCCTGTGGCAATTAAAATATATTTTGCAGTAATTTTTGTTTTGTCATTTAGAGTAACAGAATTTGAACTATAAAGTTTTGCCTTCTGTCTGAATACTTTTACATTAGAAGAAATGAGTAAGTCACGATAAATCTCTTCTAAACGGTCAATTTCAAAATTCATACTTTTAGAAAATTTATTCCATGAAAATGAGGCATTTTTTTGATCCCAACCATATCCTTTACCTTCTTTAAAAATTTTTGAATAAGAACTAGCAAAAACCATTAATTTCTTTGGAACGCAGCCTCTAATTACACAGGTTCCTCCAAATCTATACTCCTCAGCTATAGCTACTTTTTTACCTAATTTAGATGCTAATCTGGCCGCTCTTACACCACCGGAACCAGCTCCAATAATAAATAAGTCAAAATCATACTCAGCCAAAACTTAACCTTCTTCTTTAATCAATTTAATATTCCCTTTTTCGTCACCAACAATTACTTGATTTGCTATTTTGATAAATAATCCTGTTTCAACAACACCTGGAATATTATTAATAATTTTATGTAAAAAAGTAGGGTCCTTAATTTTTTTTAGATATAAATCAAGAATATAATGTTTTTCATCAGTTATAAAAAATTTATCATTTTCCTTTCTCCAATTCATTGAAAAATTCGAATATCCTAAATTATAAAGCATTTTTTCAATCTGTTTCTTTGTACTATTACAGCCAAACTTTACAATCTCTATTGGAAGTGGGAATTTACCCAAATTTTCTACAACTTTACTAGAGTCCACAATAACTATCATTTTATTACTATTTGATGCTACTATTTTTTCTTGAAGCAATGCTCCTCCACCACCTTTTATTAAATTTAACTTCATATCTGTTTCATCAGCACCATCTATAACGATGTCTATATTTGAAACTTTATTTATTTGGGTTAAGGGAAGACCTAAATTTTTTGCCTGAATTTCAGTTTTTGAAGAAGTTGATAACACTTTAATGTTTAATTTCTCAGAAAAAAATTTTTTTGCTAATAAATCAACAAAAATTTTTGCAGTTGATCCAGTACCTAAACCAATAACCATATTTGATTTTATAAAGGTCAATGCTTCTTTTGCAGCAGCCTCTTTACCTTTATCGAAATTTATTGAAATATCAGACACAATTCATCCTCTGTTTAAATTTTGCAATAATGTAAGTAATAGTTACTATAGTCAAATAAGAAAAAATAATTTATTAAATGTAAATATTGTAATTTCAAAAGGAAGGTATTTAAGCTTGCAAGTAAACTTAGAAAATATTCAAGAAGCAAGAAATCTTTTAAACAACAATACAGTCATTACTCCGGAAATAAAATCAAATTACTTGAGTAAGCTGATAAATGGAAATGTTTTTTTAAAACTTGAAAATTTACAACATACTTCCTCTTTTAAAGCTAGAGGTGCTTTTATTTCTATTGATAGATTAGAGGAACAAAACAAAAAAAAGGGTGTAATTGCAATGTCTGCAGGAAATCATGCACAAGCAGTTGCATGGTGGGCCAGAGAACAGGGCATAAAAGCAACTATTGTTATGCCTGAGCAAGCACCTTTTGCCAAAGTTATGAAAACAAAAGAATATGGAGCAAATGTTATTCTGAAGGGTAGAACCTTAGATGAGTCTCAATCATTTGTTAAAGAAAAAATTAAAGAAGAGGGTCTTACACTTATTCATCCTTATGATAATCATAATGTAATTTTAGGTCAGGGTACAATTGGTATTGAGTTTTTAGAAAGTATTCCAGACCTTGATTGTTTAATAATTCCAATTGGAGGAGGTGGGTTGATTTCTGGTATTGCAATTGCAGCAAAATCTATTAATCCAAAAATAAAAATATATGGAATACAAACAAAAAAGTTTCCAGCAATGTATAATTTATTAAAGAATAAACAACTAAATATTACTGGGGATACAATAGCCGATGGTATTGCTGTTAAAATACCTGGAGAAATTACTGGTTCAATAATTCGAAATTACGTCGATGATATAATATTGGTCAATGAATTTGAAATAGAAAAAGCTATAAGCTCTCTATTTGAAAATGATAGAGTTGTTTCTGAAGGAGCTGGAGCAGTTGGTGTAGCTGCTATTATGAAAAGCCCAGATTTATTCCAAGGTTTGAATACTGGTACAGTAATTTGTGGTGGGAATATTGATGCAAGAGTTTTTGCCAGTATACTCAATAGAAAGCTTTCAAGAGATGGTAGATTAGCTAAAGTCAGAATTGATATTTTAGATGAACCAGGAATGCTTGCAAGAATATCAAATTTAATTGCTGAAAATGGAGGAAATATAATTGAAATTTTTCACCAGAGAATGTTTCATGATGTACCTGTTAAAAATGCAAAAATAGATGCTGTCATAGAAGCTTTGAGTACTAATCACATAAAAACAATTATTGATTCACTAGAGAATGATGGTTTCACAGTCAATGAAATAAATGATAGATCTTAAAAGATGAGTAATTTATTTCTAAAAATTATTATCCAAATTAATCATATTTATTATTTTTATATACTTCATAGAAAATTTATTACTAAGATAATATTTAACTATTTTAAAAATTCTTGATTGAATTTTAGGATTACATACTTGAAACACTTTTGGGGTAGAATTATTATCATCCCAGGACCATCTAATTCAATTAAAACTTTTGTCCCTGTTACCTCATTTGAGGTTCCTAATTTGTTATTAGGAGAAAATTTAACATTTTTAATATCATATTTTAGACCTTTACTCTTTACACCTTTCACATTTTTTAAAGGAAATAAAGATAATCGGATGCCTTTTTTTAAATCTAATTCAATAGAATTTTCGATATGAAATAAAATATCTTTTTTTCCCAAAAGTATTACTTTTTTATTCCTCATTTTAACTATAGTCGAAATATTAGCTAAAGAATGATCTATTCTTTTACCTAAAAAAGCATTAGCTAGAAAATAAGGTGCGTTAAAAGAATAAAGGCATTTTTCAAAATCAGTAGTTTCTTGTTCTTGAATACTTTTAATTTTTATCCCTTTTTTCTTCCATACCTCTATTTTTTTTGCAGAATCTAAATCTCCAATGACCCACTTTGGAATAGATTTCTTGATATCTAAATAATTTAAACCAGAATCAATGGCTATAAGTGTTGGAGCAATTCTCAAACATTTTGAAAAAATTCGTTTTGAAAATTCGCCTCCCCCTATTAAGGTTAAAGGCTTATTGTAGCTTTTAACAAGCACAGCAGAAAATCCTATATGGTAAATATTAAATCTTTTGCATTTTTACTTAGATGCTAACCCTTTAAAGATAAATTTGAATGGGAAAATCCATAATACACCCAATAAAATATAAATAATAAGTTCAATCCATATATTTAATTGGCCAAGGTAATTCACTATTGAAACTGCAATAATAATATAAACGGGTAGGAAAATTAATAAAATCAAATAGGCTATTTTTTTTCGAAGATTTTTATTTAACAAATTTTTACCTTTCAAAGGGATTTTGAACCTCTATTATGTCATCTCTGTCTGGTGATGTAGATATTATAAATGCGGGACACCCAACAGATTTTTCTATTGCTTTGATATAAGATATAGCATTTTTTGGTAATCTTTCTAGTGATGTGACACCAACAGTACTTTCGTTCCATCCTTTAAAGATTTCATAAATAGGTTCAATTTTTTTTGCTAAATCAATACTAGAAGGTAAATAATTATAAAATTTATTGTTTATCTTGTAACCAATACATATTTTCAATTCTTCCAAACCATCCAAAACATCTAATTTTGTTAAAGCAATACCATCGACACCATTTAATGTACATGTTTGTTTTACTAGTGCCGCATCAAACCATCCACATCTACGATCCCTACCAGTTACAGTACCTTTTTCATGACCAACCGAAGACAGGTGATTACCAACTTGGTCATTTATTAATTCTGTTGGGAAAGGACCTTCCCCAACTCTGGTTGAATAGGCTTTTACTATTCCTAAAACAGTTTTAACTTCTTTTGCAGAAACACCACATCCAATGGAAGCAGCAGGAGCTAATGTATTAGAGGAAGTAACATAAGGATAAGTTCCAAAATCAACGTCTAACAAGCTTCCTTGAGCACCTTCAAATAAAATTGTTTGATCTTTAATTTTGTCTTGATTTAATTCTTGCCAA
The DNA here is from genome assembly GCA_902614945.1 of uncultured Alphaproteobacteria bacterium. Lineage (GTDB taxonomy): Bacteria > Pseudomonadota > Alphaproteobacteria > Rhodobacterales > Rhodobacteraceae > CACIIZ01. The sequence continues at coordinate 44,622 of CACMNE010000006.1, read as the reverse complement.
ACACAAGTTGAGAACTTGGAAATAAAATGAGAAATTTCATCTAATTTTTTTTGCACCTCAAAAACACTATATTCAGATTTACCATAGCCTTTCATTAAGATATTGTAATGAGCTAGAGATCTTTCCAATCTTTCCCTAAGTAATTCTGGATTATTTAAATCAGACAAACGAACTGATCGTCTTCCAACTTTGTCTTCATATGCTGGACCTATTCCTCTTCCTGTTGTTCCAATTTTTTTACCACCAGCAATTTCTTCTCTAAGTTTATCTAACTCTTTATGGAAAGGAAGAATTAGTGAAACGTTTTCTGCAATCATCAGATTTTTTTTTGAAATTTTAATTCCTAAATTTTCCAAAGAATCAATTTCTTTTTTTAAAGCCCAAGGATCTAAAACAACACCGTTACCAATTATTGAAAGTTTATTATTTCTTAAAATCCCAGAAGGTAGCAAAGATAATTTAAAAATTTTATCACCAGTTACAATTGTGTGACCTGCATTATTACCCCCCTGAAAACGTACTATAATATCTGCTTTATCTCCTAAATAATCAACAAGCTTACCTTTTCCTTCGTCACCCCACTGACAACCAACTACTACAAGATTGTTCATTAATTTTCCTTTCCAGGTCAATTTTTAAATATTACAAGTTAAAAAAAAATTAGTCTATTTTAAAAAATTCAAAGATTTTGCTACATCTACTTGTGGAAGTTTTTTTATTTTTTTAATAACTAAATCTGAAATAAATTCATCTACTCCTAACAATGCTAAAGCTTTACCATTTTTATTATCTCTTCCTAAGGAAAAAGTAGCTATGTTTACGTTAGCTTCACCTAATACCGTTCCAAGTGCCCCAATATATCCTGGTTTGTCGATATTTGTTGTATAAAGCATATGATCAACCGGTTCTGCTTCTAGATTAATACTATTTATTTGGATAATTCTGGGTTTAGCATCAGAATATATTGTCCCTGCTATAGAAAATATAGAACTTTTATAGTTTATATTGACTCTAATATAAGAGTCATAAGTACCTTGAGTATCTCTTCTAATCTCTGAGATTTTAATTCCTTTATTTCTTGCAATTAAAGGAGCGGATACCATGTTAACTACACCACTACCAACTAATGGTTTTAATGTCTCAGCTATTAAAACTGATGAAATAGGTTTAAAATTTAACTCACCTACTTTTCCTACATACTCAATCTCTATATCTAAAATAGGTGAATCTAAAATCTGTCCAATAAACGAACCTAAAATTTTAGCTAATCTTATCCATGGATTTAATAAAAGAGCTTCTTTTGGATCAATAGAAGGTGCATTCAATGCATTAACAATTGCACCTTTTTTTAGGTAATTAATTATTTGGTCAGCTATTTGAAATGAAACTTTTTCTTGAGCTTCTGCAGTTGAAGCACCTAAATGAGGAGTGCAAATTACATTTTTTAAACCAAACAAAGAATTTGATGTGGCAGGTTCTTCTAGGAAAACATCAAATGCAGCAGCAGATAGGTGTTTTGTTTTGATAGCTTCAGCAACCGCTATCTCTTCTACTAAACCACCTCTTGCACAATTTACTAAGATTGAACCTTTCTTCATTTTATAAATATTTTCTCTAGATATTATGTTGTGAGTATTTTCATTTTTTGGCAAATGAAGTGTTACAACATCAGACTGAGACAATAAATCATCAAGATCCTTAGTTTTATAAATCTTTAAATTCTTTGCTCTTTCATCTGATAAAAAAGGATCATATGCAATTATCTCCATACCAATAGATTGGGCCAAAGAGGCTACAATCGATCCAATATTGCCAACACCAACTATACCCAATTTTTTTCTAGATAATTCAATTCCTATAAATTTTTTCTTTTCCCATCTTCCACTTTGTGTAGATTCATTAGCTGCAGGTATGTTTCTGGCAGCAGCAAAAATCATGGCTATAGTGTGTTCAGCAGTGGTTATAGCATTACCGAAGGGGGTATTCATTACCACTATGCCTTTACTTGATGCAGAATCCAAGTCTATATTGTCTACTCCAATACCTGCTCTTCCAATGACTTTCAATTTAATGGCTTTATTTAAAACTACTGAATCTAGCTTTGTATCTGATCTTATAGCTATAGCATCATAGTTACAAATTTCTTTTAAAAGCAATGAATTATCTTTTCCTATTTCAGGGTTATATACTACACCTATATCCTCCCTTTTAAATTTATTAACTATACCTTTTGATAAATTGTCTGAAATTAAAACTTTATAATTCAATGTAATAAATTCCTAACTTAGTTAAAAAATTCACTTCTCACTAGTTCGTAAGACCAATCCAACCAAGGTAAGGCTGCTTTTAGGTCATCTTCTTCCACGGTTGGACCACACCAAATTCTTAAACCAGGAGGTGCATCCCGATGTCCTTTTATATCAAAAGCAGCATTATTATTTTCAAGAATAGAACACATTTTTTGAATAAAACTCCATTTTTTTTGAGAATCCAGTTTTAAAAACTTATTATCGGTAATTTCTAGACAGATAGAAGAATTTGACTGTATTTTTTTATCTTTAACAAAATTTGAAATCCAATCTCTAGTATTATACCAGTTGGAGATTATTTCAAAATTACTTAAAGATTTTTTATAAGTTTTTTCCCATCCGCCTAAATCTTTAATCCATAATAAAGAATCTAATGCATCAACTACACAAAGCATAGAAGGTGTATTTATTGTCTTCCCTTCATATATTCCATCAATTAATTCTTCATCTTTTATCAATCTAAATAATTTTGGCAGTGGCCTTTCTGGGTTGAATTTTTTTAGTCTTTCTATTGCTTTTGGACTCATGATTAACATACCATGACCTCCTTCACCCCCCATTGACTTTTGCCATGAGAAAGTTGTTACATCCAATTTATCCCATTCTAATTTTTGAGAATAGATCGCTGACGTAGCATCGCAAAATGTAATTCCTTTTCTTTTTTTACTTATCCAATTTGCATTTGGAACTTTTACTCCTGAGGTAGTACCATTCCAAGTAAAACAAATATCCGTATCATCACCAATTAAAGATAAATCAGGGATATTACCATAATCAGCTTTATGTATCCTTAAATCATTTATCTTAAGTTGATTTTTAATATCATTTACCCAGCCACTACCAAAAGTTTCCCAAGCTAAAGCATCTACCGGCAGTGGTCCTATCATTGACCATAAGGCCATCTCAAAAGCTCCTGTATTAGAACCAGGTACTATTGCAACTTTAAAATCCTCAGGTATATCCAAAGTTTCTCTAGTTAATTTGATTACATCATTTAGATAATTTAAACAAATCTGAGACCTATGAGATCTTCCTAACACTTCAGAACTTTTAAGATTATCCAAAGACCACCCGGGCCTTTTTACACAAGGGCCACATGAAAAATTTGGACGCTTTGGTAATTTTTTTGGTTTTTCTAACACGTTATTATCTCAAAGGTTTAAAAAGTATCGGATAGTATTTAATTGAAATAACTGCAAGTATTACTTTAAAATAATTAAAAATATTTAAAAAAATGATCATTTCTCCAAATATTCAGCCAAAAAAATTATCATCTTGGGTTTTGCTTTCCGTACTTGGAATACTCTGGGGAAGTTCCTTTTTATCAGTGAAATATGCAATTATTGCTTTTGATCCACTTCAAATTGCATCTTTCAGATTAATAATAGGCTTTTTAGTTGTTTTTGTGTTTTCTTTAATTTTAAAGATCCACGTATTCAATATTTTTCACTCAAAAATATATTGGATGTATTGCTTTAGTGTAGCAATATTATCTAATTTGTTACCTTTCACAATATTAGCAATAGCACAGGAACATTTATCTACAGTATTCGTTGGACTTTGCATGGCTACTATACCGCTATTAATTATGGTACTTTCTCTTTTTTTTTTAGAAGAAGAATCTTTCTCATTGAAAAAATTAATTGGACTACTAATTGGTTTATCTGGTTCATTTATTTTAGTCTTATCAAAAGCAAAAAAAGATTTTGAATATGATCAAAACACAAATCTTGTATTCATTTTTTTATGCATATTAGCCACATTCTCTTACTCATTAGGGGCAATTATTATAAGAAAATCAGAACCAGTTAATTTATTAGCATTTACAACACATGCACTTTTTATTGCATCTATTTTAAGTTTACCATTTTTATCAAATCAAGGATTAATTCCTTCTAAATTTGATTATAAATCAATATTTGCAATTTTAAATCTAGGGTTATTATCAACTGGAATGGCGACAATCATTTTAATATATCTTATAAAAAAAGAAGGTCCAATTTTTTTGAGCTTAGTAAACTTTAAAGTACCATTATGGTCTACTATATTTGGTTTTTTAATCCTAAAGGAAGTACTTCCAGACAACTTTATCTTGTCTGCGTTTTTTATATTATTAGGAATTTTCATTTGTCGGTCAAAAAAAGTAAATGAAAATTTATAATTTTGATGTCATATAATTAATTTCTTCCAAGATTTCCTCAAATATCATGGTATCATTATGTTGTATCATAATTCTTATTACTGGTTCAGTACCAGATTTTCTCACTAAGATTTCACCATTATCTGAAATTTTTTTTCTTAATTCATTAATAGTTTTGTTGAATTCTGGGTTATCTAATGGATCATCTTTTGATTCAAAGTTTAGATTTAATAATTTTTGAGGAGTTGGCTTAAAAACATTCAAAAGCTGGCTAGTAGTTTTTCCTGAATCCTTAAGAATTGATAAAAAGTAAAGTGCAGCCAATAAACCATCACCTGTAGATGAATAGTCTGTCATAATTATATGACCTGATTTTTCACCTCCAAAATTAAATCCTTTTTCTTTCATTATTTCAGAAACATAACGATCCCCAACAGGAGTACGAAATAGGTTTAATCCTAAATCTTTTAGATATCTAAGTAACCCCAAATTTGACATTACGGTTGAAACTACAGTGTCACCTTGTATTTTATTTTCAGATTTTAAGTTGTTAGCAATAAGCGCGATTAATTGATCCCCATCTATTTCATTACCTAACTCATCCAGTATTATTACTCTATCTGCATCCCCATCCAAGCAAATTGCAAGGTCTGCATTATATTTTTTAACTAATTCTGAAGCCATTGATGTGTTTGTAGATCCACAATTAAGATTTATGTTAAAGCCATTCGGCTCAACTCCTATTGGTATAACATTTGCTCCTAATTCCCAAAGTATTTGAGGCGCACACTTATAACCTGAACCATTAGCACAGTCTATTACAATCGTTAGGTCTCTCAAGTTTAATTCCTTTGGAAGGCTTTTCTTAACAGCCTCTGTATATCTACCTAATACTTCATCAATTCTCTTCACGCGACCAACTAATGAAGGCTCAACCAAGTCGATTTTTTTTTCAAGTGTTGTTTCTAAATCTTTTTCAACATTATCCGATAATTTAAATCCGTCTGGACCAAAAAATTTAATACCATTATCTTCAAAATGGTTATGTGATGCAGAAATCATAACCCCAAGATCTGCTCTCATTGATCTTGTAAGCATACCTACAGCTGGAGTAGGTATAGGCCCTAATAGAAATACGTCCATACCAATTGATGTAAAACCTGATGTAAGCGCAGTTTCTAACATATAACCTGAACGTCTGGTATCTTTACCAATTATTACCCTATTAGATCCTTCTCCACCACTTTTCGATAAAAAATATTTGCCACAGGCAACACCTAATTTCTGTACAAATTCTGCAGTTATAAATTGTGTATTGACTTTACCTCTAATACCATCGGTTCCAAAAATTTTCCTAACCATTACAAACTTTCAAAATCATATATTTACTTTCAAGCTATTAAAAATTTTTACCATTTTATATGTATCTTTAATATCATGCACCCTGATAATATGAACTCCTTTTTTGATAAGCTCAAATGCTAAAATAACTGAACTCAATTTTCTTTTTTTTGGTTCAACTTCTCCAGTAATTTTTCCAATAAAACCTTTTCTTGATAATCCTACTAATATTGGACAACCTAATGAATGAAATAAACTAATATTGGAAATTATTTGTAAATTTTGAGAAAGTGATTTCCCAAAGCCAATACCAGGATCAATAATAATTTTGGATTTTGGAATACCACATGATAACAAAAAATTTATCCTATTGAAAAGATAGTCATAAATATCAAGCATAAAGTTTTTTCCAGATAATTTTTTATGAAGATCTATTCCATTACCAGAATTATGCATTAGACAAACGAAACATTTATGTTTTTTTACTATCTTAATACTTTCAGGATCAAATTCTAATGCAGAAACATCATTAAAAATTGTTGCTCCCTTATTTAAAGCATAATCAGCGACATTTGCCTTTCTTGTGTCTATAGAAAATATAACATTTGAATAATTTTTCATTGATTTTAATGTTTTTTTAATACGATTTTTTTCTAAATCATTTGAAATATCATCAAAATTAGGTTTAGTTGATTGGCCTCCAATATCTATAATGTCCGCTCCCTTTTGAACTAAATTCATTATAGAGTTAGAAGCTTTAGTTTTACTCGATTCATTTGTTTCTGAAAAACTATCAGGGGAAAGATTTAGAATACCCATAATAAGTGGTCCTTTTTTATAACCACAAATATTAAATGGATTTGAAATTTCTTTGATAACTCTTTTAGGAATATCTTTTACTCTTACAATTTGGGGAGTTTTATCTCTTTCCAGCACTTTGACTCTATCAAACCAAAATGTTTGATCAGCCAAAAAAGTACATCCTTTAGTAGGGTATGGCCCAAAATTTATTAATGGTTGAAAATATATAGACAAATAATTAAACCCTCAACATTAAATTTTTTTTATCAGTTCAAGTAAATTTCTATAATTCGAAAAGAAATAGTCTGGCTTTAATTCTGAGATATTTTCTTTTCTGTAACCTTCTGTGAATAAAATAAAAATCGAATTTGAATTTCTTGCAGTTTTTAAATCAGTATTACTATCACCTATATATATATTTTTTTTTGGACTAAAATTTTTTGTTGCTAATTTTACCATCAATGGATCTGGCTTAAGTACCTCTAATGAATCTCCAAAGGCAAATCCTGTAAAAAATTGTTTAATTCCAAAATGGTCTAAAATTTTTAAGGCAGGCTCTCTATTTTTTTGAGTACATATAGCAATATTAAAATTCAAAGATTTTAATTCAGTTAAACTATTTTTTACATTTGGAAAAAGATAAGTTTGAAAATATGGATCAATATAATAAAAGTCTTTAAATCTCTTCTCATACTTCTCGATAGAGCTATAACTATATCCAAAATGGTTTAGTAACCTTTGAACTTGTTTTTTAATACCACCACCAATGAAGGATGAATAAACATCTGTACTTATTTCAGGTAAATTTAATTCTCTAAGTAGATAATTAGCTGCATTGGCTAAAGCAGGCGCTGTATGCACCAATGTCCCGTCAAGATCAAAAATAATATTATATTTTTGTCTCACTTTAACCATTCTTATTAATCATTCTAATTCCTAAAGAACCCTTTATTCTATCTAATTTTTCAATTTGAATATCGATTGTCTTAACTCTAGAGTCACTGAAACAAGTATCTGAAATCTTATTAGCTAGTGTTTCCAAAAGATATAATCTTGCTTCAGAGGTATGCTTTTCAATAGCACGCAAAATAATCTCATAAGTAATAACATTTTCTATATCATCATTTTTATTTTTTTTATCATAGTCGATTGTCAAAAACACATTAAACCTTAATCTTTGTTTTTTTCCAAATTCAGATTGATAAACACCTATTTCAGTTTCATGAACAAAATCCTTAACAAAAATCTGATCCAATCAGCACCTCCAATATGAAATATTAATTTAATTTTTCTAGAATGTAGTAATTAATTTGAATTTATGGCAATTTATAAAAAACATGATTTCCAATTTCATTAGTTTTTATGAATTTCTTTGACCAACTAGGGCTCACTAACTTAGAATGATAAAAGGTTGCTCCACTGGTCAGAAACCTAGCAGAAGGCTCCAATAGAATTTGGGATAACTTCAAAATCCTTTCATAAATTTTTTTCTCTGTTATGGTCTCTAGCTTACCATCACAATTATAAGAAAACTGACAAGCATTTAGTCTATTAGCTCCTTCTGAGATTACTCCACACACACTGCTTGGAAAATCTTTTGATAATACTCTATTGATAATTACTTCTCCAACAGCATACTGTCCTTCAATAGTTTCACCTCTGGCTTCAAAATAAATAGCTTCTGCTAAACATTTCATCTCAGAAGTTGGTCTAGGTTTAGGAAAATTATCGATTGTCTCAAAAGAAAACTTTCCTTCATCCAAATCAGAAAAACCTGAAAAATTTTTTAAAGAATTTTGGCCTAAGGAAGATATAAAAATCAGATCAGAGTTAATAAAATCTTTTAAAAATGCATAAGTATCAGTTTTTCTTTCATCAATACTATTTTTTAATTCTTCTGATGATAACGTATTAAAAAATAATATGAAAAAGATTTTAAAAAAAATTAAAAAATATATTTTCATGTAAAATATGTCTTTTATCTTAATAACCACACAGTGAATAGCTCTTAAAGCTACTATTGCAATCATGCAAGTAAAATATAAAAAAAATTGAGTATAAAAAAATTAAAATAATAAAATTTATTGAGCAGCTGCTATCCTTGCGATTGGAACACGAAATGGAGAACATGAAACAAAATCTAAACCAATTTTTTTACAAAAATCTATGGACTCTGGATCTCCACCATGTTCACCACAAATGCCAATTTTAATAGACGGATTAGCAGTTCTACTTTTTTTTGACGCTATCTTTAATAATTCTCCAACACCATCTAAATCTAACGAACGAAATGGATCAACTGGAAATATACCTTTTTCTAAGTAATCCCTCATAAATGTGCCAGAATCATCCCGACTTAATCCATAGGTCATTTGAGTTAAATCGTTTGTTCCAAAACTTAAAAAAGAACTTATAACTGCCAATTCACCTGCTTTTAATGCAGCTCTAGGTGTTTCAACCATTACTCCTAACTTGTAACTTATAGGAAAATTAAATTCCTTAGTTATCTCAGCAACTACGTCATCTATAAGTTTTTTTAGGAGGTTAACTTCTTTGAAAGAAGAAACCATAGGTAGCATAATCTCTGGGGGAAATTCTTTTTGATTTTTTCCATAAACACTTATGCTTGCTTTAATTATTGCTTTTACTTGCATTTTATATAATTCAGGTAATAAAATTCCTAATCTAACCCCTCTTTTCCCCAACATGGGGTTAATCTCTGCCATTTGTTTGCATCTTTCCGAAACTTGTAAGAATGTCATTTTAAGTTCATCTGCTAAAATTTCTAATTCATTAATACTATTTGGTAAAAATTCATGAACTGGTAAATCAAGTAACCTAGTGGTTACTGTTTTACCACGCATAATTTTAAATATTTTTTTAAATTCTAATTCCTGTATTTTGGAAAGGATTGTAATAGCATTCATCTTATCATTGTCACTAGGAGAAAGAAGAATTTTTTGCATAATTTGCAGTGATTTTTTTTCAAAAAACATATGCTCTGTTCTACATAATCCAATTCCATCAACTTTAAATCCTTTAGCTTGCTGAACTTCCTTAGTGGTGTCTGCATTAGCTTTTATACATATTTTTCCACGGTCACTGGCCCAATCTAATATTTCGAAAAAATATTTTGGTAGTTTTGGTTTGACCATGTTAGCGTTACCTTTTAAAACATGGCCATTTGATCCATCTATTGTAACAACATCACCAGATTTAAGAACTTCTCCCTCTGAAGTAATTATTGAATTCAAACTACTATTAATACTAAGATTTCTTACACCTACAACACAAGGTTTACCAAGACCACGCGCCACCACAGCAGCATGACTGCTCATTCCTCCTCTTAATGTCAGAACTCCAGCGGATGCATGCATTCCGCGTATATCTTCTGAACTTGTTTCACTTCTTACCAAAATTACAGTCATTCCCTTTGAACTCATTCTAATTGCTTCTTCAGCTCTAAATGCTACTTTTCCTGAAACTCCACCTGGACTGGCTGGTAATCCTACCCCAATAATATTAAGTCCTGAATTTTGACTTATTTGGGGATGTAATGATTGAACAAACATATCAGGTTCTACTTTTGAAATAATCTGATCTTTACTTAATATGCCCTTTTTAACACAATCCATATGCATTTTTAAAATTGCAGACGTTTGTAAATTAACTTTCTTAGCATCAACTAAAAAAAGGTCCTCAGCACCTACTATGAACCTGTAACTAAATTTTTTATTGTAAATCGTTGAAGTTTTCTTATCTAACTCTTTGATTTTCTTAAAAAATGGATTTGAAAATAAATTAAATTTAGGTCGACCAATCTCAATATTTTTCGATAACAATTTTTTATAATTAGTACCTTCAAAAGGTTTTGCAGTAGTATAATTCTGTCCAACTTTTTTGTATCGACCATTAATTTTTTCCTCACCAGTATTACTATCAATAAATTGAATTTCTAAATCTACTATATGAGAATTCAAGTTCTTAAAAATCATTTTTTGTATTATAACACCTATATGATCTTCATTAAGCATACCAAGAGAATTTCTTAATATTTTAGATGTTGGACTTTGCCATTCCTTCATAATAGCTTTTAAAGCATAATGTATTTGATCAGACGGGTCTTCTGGAAAATCAAAACCCAAACTACTCCTATAGAATTCCTCAAATTCACTTATTAAATAATTCAAAGTTTTTATATCTAGATTATTTACTGAATTTATTTTTTTTTGCTTTAAGGTTTTTAAGATACTGTGTTCAAAAAAATCTGTTTCAAGGTCAAAAACTCTAATTCCAAAATTTTTTATATGATTTAAATAAATTTGACTTAATTTTTTTTTTCCAAATGTAATGGATAACTCATCAATTTTTTCTTTGTTTAGTCCTAAGTAAAGAAAAGGTTCAAGTCCTGCTATTTCAGTCTTATTTGTACTAGATCTTAAACAAAAGGGGCCACATTGTAAAAATTTATTAGGAATTTGTGGAGTTTGTTGTCCAATCTCTATTTGTTTCATCATATCATAGGAAAAGAAAAAACCTTCTACAATAGGATAACCAATCTTGCTCAAATTGGACAAAATTGAAGATCTATCACCAAATTTTTTTTGAGATATATCAAGTTTTGAAAAAGTAGATACTAATGATTTATGGCTTTCTTTCATTTACATACTTAAAATAACATCAGAAATTTAGTTGACCAAAATATGCTACTGAGTGCATAAGTTTTCTTATTTTATTACACAACTTTAACCTATTAATTTTTATATCAACTTTATCGACATTAATAACAACATTTTCAAAAAAATTTTCAATTTCATCATCAAAAGTTGATAAAGATGTTAATGCTAATGTGAAATTCTTTTTTTTAATTAACTCACTTACCCTAATTTCGACTTCATTTAACCTCTCAAAAAGTACTTTTTCGTATTTGTTTTCAAAAAGTTCTTTTGATGGCTCGTCAGAAAGAATAAAATTATTTTTCTTTTCCTCTGAATTTAAGATATTTATAGGCCTTTTGTAAGAATTCATTAACTTTTTAAAATAATTGGATTTTTTAAATTCTTTTATGCTTTCTATTTTTATATAAACTAAATAAGGATTATTAAAATTGCAGAATTTCAAACAAGATTCTAATAAATCATGATCAAAATCTTTTTCTAATAAGTAAATTCTAAATCTTTCTTCTAAGAATTTAATCAAATCATTAGCATCACTTATTTCCAAAGCTTTAAAAATTAATTCACCAATATTTATATCTAATTTATTTTCTAAAAGTATCCTAATTAAGCCTATTGCAGACCTTCTCAATGCGAATGGATCTTTTGATCCAGTAGGTTTTTCTTTAATTTTCCAAAAGCTAATCAGAGAATTAATTTTATCTGACATAGCAATAACAATCGAAATTTCTTGAGTAGGTACTTTATCATTAAGCTTTATAGGTAAGTAATGTTCAGCAATTGAATTAGAAATCATTTGATCAAAACCTTCGTAATCTGCATAAATCTTACCAACTACTCCCTGTAGTTCTGGGAATTCTGATACAACATGAGTAACTAAATCAGTTTTGCATAATCTGGCAGCAATCTTACATTTTGAATTGTCTACACCCATTAATTTTGATATATTTTGGGAAATTTTTTCAATATTATTAACTCTATCCAATTGACTTCCAATCCTATTATGAAAAGTTACTTTATTTAAATTCTTTGTAAGACTTGATAAACCTTTCTTTTCAATAACTTTGATATCATTTTCAAAAAAGAATTTTGCATCTTTTAATCTAGATCGCAAAACTCTAGAGTTTCCCTTCATAATGGATTTTCCTCCATCCTCTGCAAGCATATTTGCAACTACTATAAATTTATCAATTATTTCAGTTTCTTTGTTAATTACTGATAAAAACTTTTGATGATCTTTCATGGTAACTTGCAAAATCTCTTTTGGTAAAGATAAAAACTCTTCATCAATATATCCTAAAAAAACTACAGGCCATTCTACCAAACCTATTATTTCTTCAACAAGATCTTCATCATATATCACACATGAGTTTTCATCTTTTAACAATTTAGTATATGAATTAACTATAATTTTCTTCCTTTCATCTCTATCTAAAATAACTTTATTTTCGTTTAGTTTTTTTAAATAATCACTTACATTTTTTGGAAAGATTTTTTTAGAAGAAACCATATAATGACCTAGAGTAAAATTTACTGAAGAAATTTCTTTTAATTTCAAATCAATAATTTCACCACTTGTATTATTTTCAAACAATGCACAGTAAACAAATTTTAGTGGCCTTACCCACCTTAAATTTCCTTCTCCCCATCTCATTGATTTTTTCCAGGGAAAATTTGTAATAATGTCTAAAGAAATCTTAGATATAATTTCTTTTGCAGAATTTCCTTTTTGATGGAATTTATAGAAATAAAATTCCCCCTTTTTTTCCTTTTTAATGAATAAGGAAGATTTATCGATATTTAGTGAACGAGTAAAACCTTCTATAGCTTTTTCTGGAGATCCAACTCTAGGGCCCCTTTTTTCTTCGTAATATGAATTAGAACTGTTTGAAAGGCCTTTTACAATTAATGTTAATCTTCTAGGCGTAACAAAGGTATAGGTTTTGGAGTAATCTAAACCCGCTAAATCCAAACCATTTGTAAAAATATCTTTCAAATCAATAGAGGCCTTTTTTTGCATTCTGGAAGGAATTTCTTCTGAATAAAATTCTAATATTAAATCAGACATTTTTTATTTCTCATATTTTTCATTTAGCTGACGCCATTCGTAGCCAATACCATTTATAGAAATAGCTACATATCTATCAATTCCAGGATACTCATTTTCTTCTGCGAGATAGGCTTTTAGTGTACCGTTATCAATATCAGACTGAATTTCTTTATAATCAAAACACTCAAACCAAAATGGTGCTGATAAAGGTGAAGCTTTAATACTTGTTACAAAAAACTCAAAAGCAGAAGGATCTATTTTAAAACAACCCCTTAATTTTAATTTAGATACTTCTGATCTTATTCCTATGTAATCTTGAACTTTGATTTGTATTTTATTTACTATTATTTTCTCTTTAGCATCAACTTTTGAATAGTATGCATAAGTTTGAAAATAGAAAAATACTATTCCAAATATTAGAGTTATCACAATTAATAAAATTACTGTAATTTTACCTGTCATCTCTATTTAACGCTAACCCTCTTCAGACTTGATGTAAGCTTTAGCACAACTTTTGGCTAAATTTCTGACTCTAGAAATAAAATTTTGTCTTTCAGTAGGTGAAATTACTCCCCTAGAATCAAGCAAATTAAATACATGACTTGCTTTTATACAATAATCATATGCTGGCTGAACCATAATTATAATGTTACCATTTTGTGGATCAATTTTTGGTTGAGATAAAATTCTATTACATTCTTCTTCATAGTCATTAAAATGCTGTAATAACAATTCTTGGTTTGCTACATCAAAATTCCAACGACTATATTCTCTTTCTGCTTTTTGGAAGACATCTCCATACTTTTTAGGATATAAAGAATTAGGATTATTAAATGGTAGCTCCATCACATTATCAACACCTAAAACAAACATCGCTATTCTTTCTAATCCATAAGTAAGTTCTCCTGAAACAGGGTTGCAATCAATTCCACCTACTTGTTGAAAATATGTAAATTGGCTTACTTCCATTCCATCACACCAAACCTCCCATCCCAAACCCCAAGCACCTAATGTTGGACTTTCCCAATCATCTTCAACAAATCTAATATCATGATTTTTAAAATTAATTCCAATAGTTCTTAAGCTATCTAGATATAGTTCTTGAATCTCATAAGGCGAAGGTTTTAGGATTACTTGAAATTGATAAAAATGCTGCAAACGATTTGGATTTTCACCATATCTACCATCAGTTGGTCTTCTTGAAGGTTGAACATAAGCTGCTTGCCAATGTTTTTTGCCTAAAGCTCTTAGAGTAGTTGCAGGATGAAAAGTACCAGCACCAACTTCTAAATCATAAGGTTGTAAAATTACACAACCTATTGAAGACCAGTAATCATTTAATTTATGAATAATGTCTTGAAATGAATCAGGCACAAAAGATGCTTTCTAATTAAATTAACATTTATTAAACTAATGAATACATCAGATTCATATAACTATAAATGTAATTTTTATCTTTCTATAAAATTTTTATTTAAAAACTAATCAAATTCTAAGAATGATCTTCTAAATTCAAGATTTTTTTCCGCTTCACCTATAAATGAACTAGTAAGCATTTTGGTTCCAGGTTTATTCACACCTCTAGTACACATGCAATGATGTTCAGCCTTTATAGCAACTGCCACACCTTTTGGATTTAAAGTCTTATGGATTGCTAAACCTATCTCTCTTGTAAGCCTCTCTTGAATTTGAAGTCTTTTAGAGTATGCATTAACCACTCTAACTAATTTTGAAATTCCTACTACTAATCCATCTGGAAGATAACCTACCTTGGCGACTCCTATTATTGGAGCAAGATGGTGTTCACAGTAACTCTCAACCCTTATAGAGTCTAAAACAACCCAATCATTATATCCTTGAACTTCTTCAAAAGTTTTACTTAAAAGTTCTGTTGGGTTTTCTTCATAGCCTTTAAACCATTCACCATAAGCTTTTAAAACTCTTTTTGGAGTATCTTTTAGACCATCCCTATCAGGATTATCTCCTGTCCATCTCAAAAGTGTTTTTACTGCTTCAAGCACTTCACTTTCTGAAGGTTTTTCTAAATTTTTTAAATCTTCCATTTTTGGGTTAATAGAAAAGTCGTGAACACCCATTATTATTCTCCTAAGCAATAACACTTTTTAAATGTAAATTCGCCAATGAATTTAACCTAGATTTACTGATAAAGTTTGATAAAAATAACCTAAAGATTTATTATCCTATAAAATTTTAAATTTAACTATAGATCACATAAACTAAAGGTGCAACATATATAGTAATACAAATTCATTAAAATTAATTCAGAGACGTGAGTTAAATCAAATAAGAAACAACAAAAAATAATTTATCATAAAAATGCAAGAAGAAATTAAATCAATTGAAATCATAACACCCGACGATTGGCATCTACATTTAAGAGAGAGTCCCATAATTGAAAGCATTTTTCCATATTCATTTAGTAACTATGGAAAGGCCATAATTATGCCCAATTTAGAAAATCCTATAATTAAATTTTCTCAAGCTATGGAATATTATAAGAAAATAAAATCTTTAATAACCACGGGATATAAATTTGAACCGTTAATGACACTTTTTTTGAGTGAAGAAACTAGAGCAATAGATATTTATGAAGGTGCTAAAAGTGGCATCTTAAAAGCTATTAAATTTTATCCCGAAGGAGTTACAACTAATTCTTACGGGGGAATAAAAGATATATCCAAGATGTATAATTTATTAGAAAAACTACCAGATCTTAATATTCCATTATTAATTCACGGAGAAACTGCAAACACCAAAGTTGATATTTACGATAGGGAAGCGTATTTCCTAGAAGAGACAGTTTACAAGCTTAGGAACAATATTCCAGAATTAAAAATTGTATTAGAGCATATTACTACCAAAGATAGTGTCGATTTTATTTTAGAAAATAATATAAATACAGCCGCAACTATTACTGCACACCACCTCATTCTAAATAGAAACAACCTATTTGATGAAGGTTTAAGACCACATTATTTTTGTCGTCCTATTGCTAAAAGAGAAAAACATAGAATAGCGGTAAGGAAAGCAGCAACTTCAGGAAATTCAAAATTTTTTTTAGGAACTGATTCCGCACCACATTTCGACCATAATAAAGAAAGCTCTTGTGGTTGTGCTGGAATTTTTTCCGCTCCTAATGCCTTAGGCTATATTGCACAAATTTTTGAGGAGGATTCTGCACTAAATAATCTTGAAAATTTTATTTCAATTAATGGAGCAAAATTTTATAATTTGTCTTTAAATTCAACTCTTTCTAAGTTTACAAAATTCAAAGATGCTATAGAATATCCAAACAAAATAAAAGTTGGGAAAGGATTAATAACTGTTTTCAACCCTGGTTATCCACTATATTGGAAAAATGAAATTTTAAATTAAAAAAATTTTATTAAGGATGAAATTTGAAGAAATTAGATGATAAAATTGCAAGAACAACAGCTAAGTTTCTTCTAGAAATAAATGCTATTCATTTTAATTCAGTATCCCCCTTTACTCTTACATCTGGGTTAAAAAGTCCAGTTTACATCGATTGTAGAAAACTTATCTCCTATCCTAAAGCTAGAAACGTTCTCATAAATTTTTGTAGTGATATAGTTGTAAATAAAATTGGTTTAGATAAAGTTGAAAGCTTAGTAGGAGGTGAGACTGCAGGTATTCCATTTGCATCATTTTTGGCCAGCAAACTTGAGTTACCAATGCATTATGTAAGAAAAAAACCAAAAGGATTTGGTGTAAATAATTATATTGAGGGAAATAATATTAAAGGAAAAAGAGTAATACTTGTAGAAGATTTGACCACTGATGGCGGAAGTAAAATCAAATTTTGTAATTCAATTAGAAAAGCTGGTGCTATAGTTGAAGAAACAATAGTATTATTTTACTACAATATCTTTGATGATGTTCCAGATAAGTTAAAGAAATCTGGAATAAATCTTAATTATTTAGCATGTTGGTGGGATATTTTGAATTATTGCAAAGAAGATAAGTCTATTATAGATAAGGAAACCATAATTCAAATAGAAAAATTCTTAATTGCACCTGAAAAATGGTCAAAAAATCATAATAATAAAATTTAAAAGAGGTTTTATGGATAAAATTTCCAAAAATAAATTTAAGAGTAACTTGAGTCTACTACAATATAAAGTAACTCAGGAAGGAGCAACTGAACCACCATTTTCACATAAAGGTTTTGAAAAAGATGCTAGAGTTTTTGTCTGTGTTTGTTGTGGATCTAAACTATTTAAAATTGAAAATAAATTTGAAAGTGGTTCAGGTTGGCCAAGTTTTTCTTCTCCCTATTCCTCTGAAGTAGTTACAGAACACAGTGATAAAAGTTATGGTATGATTAGGACTGAAGTAAAATGTAGAAAGTGTAATGCTCACTTGGGACATGTTTTTGAAGATGGACCTGAACCAACTGGTCTGAGATATTGTATCAATGGTGTTGCAATAGATGGGAAAAAGTAAGTTGTTTTTAATCTTGCTGAAAGTTTTGTGATGAAAAGTTACCAATGTTTCCAAAAATCTGTTGTAAAACAGTAAGTTTTCTTCCTCCTGAAATTACTTTTTTAGAACTTATTTCAATAATCTTAGAATCTTTCTGAGAAAAGGTTTCCTTTTTAATGAGTATGTTATTTTTAAATGATAATAAAATTACATTCCTAGATGATAGTTTAGGCTCAAAAAAAGCAAATTTTTCAATTTTTTGACTAAAATAAATCCAAGTCTCTACTGATTGATTATCAATCATTAGAGGCTCACCAAGAATTTTTTTAACTTTGCTTTTAGTTGTTTTTCCAATATTTAATTGTTGGAGTATTTCATCATTTGTTGGAACTCCATTTTGTTCAACTATCTTGCTACATCCGAATGGGGTAAAAAATAACAATAAAATTACTAATGCTTTAAAATTAATTTTTTTTTTTTCATTCATTTTATATATTTGCAAAAAAGTATTAAATGATGATAGAACCTGTTTTAATTAAATTAACCTAATCTCAATTTTGTTTCAATCATTTGGTTAAAAAAATTTTATCAAGATGCCAAAAAAGAATAAAGATAATTTAAACAATAACAAATGGACTACTCCTCCATTTTCTAGGGTTATAAAAATATCAGATTTAAATGTAAAAAAAAATAATCAATTCATTATAAATTTATTTAAGAAAGAAACTATATCTCTGGTTAAATTTTTGGATATACGATCAATAAATTTATTTAAATGCATCATAAATTTAGTCTATTTAAAAGACAAGTGGGAAGTAAAAGGTGAAGTATCTATTAATTGTACTCTACAATGTGTAATAAGTCTTGAAGATTTAAATTTTAAATTAAAAATACCAATTAAAAGATACTTATCATCAAATCATAATCTACAAAGCTATAAATTTATAAATTATGAGAATATTAATTATGACATAGATCCATTAACTGAAAATATTGATTTAGGAGATATCGTAAGTGAAGAAATTTATCTTGCTTTACCAAAATATCCTAAAAAGAATGGAGTTAAGCTAAAAAATATACTAATTACTGAAGAAACCTCAGAATTAAACCCTTTTAAAAAACTTGAAAACCTTAAGATTTGAAACTTTGTATTATTGTAGTTATAAAAAAATATCATAAATTAACGAAATTTAGGATTGAAAATAATCATTTGTTTATTTAGTACTGACTAACTTAATAAATTATGAGGGTATAAATATGGCCGTTCCAAAGAGTAAAATTACTAGATCTAAAAGAGGGATGAGAAGAGCTCATGATTCTTTAAAGGCAATCAACGTAGTTGAATGTCCAAATTGTGGTGAGCAGAAAATTATTCACCATATATGTAGAGCTTGTGGCTATTATGGTGACAAAGAAATTTTACCAATCGTTGAAGACGTAGATGTTGATGACGATGCTGCATAAAATATAAGAGTTCTATTCTTATGTTGTGCTAAGTTATGTCTGAAAACAAATATAAAACTGTTATATCCATAGATTGTATGGGTGGAGATTTAGGGGAACAAGAAGTACTCAAAGGAATTATAAAAGCATATAAAGAAAATAATTCCTTATTTTTTATTATTCATGGTGCGGGAAAAAAACTCCCACAATTACTTTTCAAACAAAAATCATTGTTTGACGCGTACAGATATGTTGAGGCAGGTAACATAGTAAGTATGAGCGATAAACCTTCACAAGCATTAAGAAAAGCAAGAAATACTACAATGTGGAACGCATTAACTAGTGTTTCTAATGGAGAGGCAGAGGTAGCAATATCTTGTGGAAATACCGGAGCATTAATGGCAATGTCGATGATGAAACTAAAAAAAATAAATGGAATAAACAGACCTGCAATTGCTGTACTTTGGCCATCAACTAACATTAGAGGATTTAATATTTTATTGGATGCAGGAGCTGATATTAAAGCTAATGCGCAAGACTTATGTCAATATGCGTTGATGGGGGTATCGTATGCTAAAAGTGGATTCAATATAAAAAATCCAAAGGTTGGAATTTTAAATATTGGAACAGAAGAGCATAAAGGGAGCTCAGAATTACTGAAAGCTGCAGATATTATTAATAATTTATCATCAATACTTGGTTTTAAATTCATAGGTTATGTAGAAGGAGATGATATACCATCATCAAAAATTGATGTAATTGTAACTGATGGTTTTACAGGAAATATAGCTTTAAAAACTGGTGAAGGGACTGCAACCTTAGTTAGAGCACTTTTTAAAGAAACGTTTAATAAATCATTAATGGCAAAAATTGCTTCTTTAATTGCTTTCAATTCTCTCAAAAACCTAAGAAAAAGAATCGATCCTCGACGGGTTAATGGCGGTGTGTTTTTAGGATTGAATGGAACTATCGTAAAATCACATGGTGGAGCAGATGCTATAGGTATAAGCGCTGCTATAACTCTTGCAAGCCAACTAACAAAAAACAATTTTCAAAAAAATCTTGAAAGTAAAGTTTTTCAAATAAATAATTTGCAAAATTTTTAGTTTTAAATTCTTTTATTAAAAATTTATATTATATCCCAATCAATATAAATATTGACACTAAGTTATTATTTAAAATATTATTTTATAACGAGGTATTATATGAGTAATAATAGTTTAACAAGATTAGAGCTTTCTGATGCAGTAGTTCGTGAAGTAGGACTATCTAGACACGAATCTATGCAATTAGTTGATGAAGTCTTAGACCATGTATCAGGTGCTTTGGCCGATGGTGAAAATGTTAAGATATCATCTTTTGGAACATTTTCGTGTAAACAAAAAAAAGAAAGAGTTGGTAGAAATCCTAAAACTGGTATTGAAGCTCCTATAACAGCAAGAAAAGTGGTTACATTTAAACCCTCTCAAATAATGAAAGAAAAAATTAACAAAGGGAACCAAAACAACTAATTTGGTTATTTTATTTGATTATAAAAAAATCACCTGAGGCTTTTAGAACAATTTCAGAAGCATCTGAAATACTATCTTTACCTTCTCATGTATTAAGATTTTGGGAAAGTAAATTCAATCAAATCAAACCCTTAAAAAGAGCCGGAGGGAGAAGATTTTATAGACCAAACGATATACTATTTATTCTTGGGATTAAAAAACTTTTACATATTGATGGTTTGACAATTATTGGAGTCAAAAGATTAATCAAAGAAAATGGTATTAATTTTATTATCAATATTGGCAAAAATGTTAAAGATAATAATTCAAATTTACAAAAAAAAGAAAATATTTTAAAAATTAATATTCTAAAATCTAAAATTGACAAAGAAAAAATAAATGGATTTATTAATCAATTAGACATTTTAAAGTCAAAAATTGAAAGTAGAATATTAAATGATTTATGAAAAAATAATAAAAAAATAAATTACGGGCTATAGCGCAGTCTGGTAGCGCGTTCGTCTGGGGGACGAGAGGTCGTGAGTTCGAATCTCGCTAGCCCGACCATTTTGTAAGGAAAAAAATATGTGTTCAAACGAACATTCATCTTATAAATCAGTACTTCCATCTCAAAAAATAAGAAAGCTGTTACTAAATCAACAAATAATCTCTGATACAAAATTTGAAAATGAACAAGTACAACCATCAAGCATGGATCTTCGTTTAGGACCAAAGGCATGGCGTATGCGGGCCTCATTCCTACCAGGGATAAAAAGAACTGTTAATACTTGTATATCAGAATTTGCAATGCAAGAGATAGATTTATCAAATGGTTATATTTTAGAAAAAGGTTCCGTTTATTTAATAGAGCTAAAGGAGTCTTTAAATCTACCAGATAATATAGAAGGATTTGCTAATGCTAAAAGCTCTACTGGTAGATTAGACCTATTTACTAGATTGATAAGTGATTACTGTACTGAATTTGATAGAGTAATAAAAGGTTATAAAGGCCCACTGTATGCTGAAATTGCACCAAACTCGTTTTCAGTATTTGCAAAAGAAAATATTAAATTAAATCAAATAAGATTCAAATTAGACCATTCTCAGATTATTAATCAAAACAAATTAAATAAAAGCTCGTTTAAACCAAAGAATTTTTCTATCAACTTAAAATGCAATAATAATTACATTATAGGATATCGAGCAAAACCGCATACTGATTTAATTGATTTAAGTAAGATAAATTATTACAAAATCGAAGATTATTGGGAAAAAATCATACCAAATAATTACCAAATAGTATTGGATCCAGGTGCTTTCTATATATTAAGCAGCAGAGAATTTGTAAGTATAGCACCAAACCAAGCAGCTGAAATGGCACCATATCTACCATTAATTGGTGAATTTAGGGTCCACTATGCAGGATTTTTTGATCCAGGATTTGGTTATAGTTCTGACAATACGCAAAAATCTAGGGCAGTTTTAGAAGTAAGATGTCATGATACCCCTTTTATTTTGGAACATGGACAAAACATGGGACAATTAATATTTGAAAACATGCTAGAGGAGCCCGACCTCATATATGGCAAAACATTAAAATCAAATTACCAAGGACAAGGATTGAAATTATCAAAACACTTCAAGACTTAGTATAGTTTTACGATTTCAAATTTCAAATTCTTCATCTTGAAAATCAGTTAAGAAACCAGACTCTCTTAGTTCTTTAAAATTAGGTAGATCCTTTACTGTATGTAATCCAAAATGATCAAGAAAATCATTAGTTGTAACATATGTAACTGGCATTCCCGGAGTATCTCTTCTTCTGCCAATATTAACCCATTTAGTTTCTAATAAAGTATCCATTAAACCTTTATATAAACTTACACCTCTAATATCTTCAATTTCAGTTCTAGTAACTGGTTGATGATAAGCAATGACAGCTAAAGTTTCCTTAGCTGCTTTCGATAGTTTTACTTTTTTTTCAATTGTCTGAGTTATATAATTACTGTAATAAGGTAGTGTTCTAAACGCATAAGTATTTCTTATTTTAACTAGATTTACAGCACGATTACTGTAAATATCAGTTAAATTCTTAAGTGATTCATTTATATCCTCAATAAATGGACATGATTTTTTTAGTTCATTAATACTTACAGGTTCTTTAGAAGCGAATATAATAGCTTCAAGAATTTTCTCATCCTCGAACTTAAATTCATTTTTTAAGTTAGATAAATTATCTTGAGAGCTTGAAAAATTTTTATTTTCATTTTTATGAATAAAATTCATTTTTTATCCTCTCTTTCTTTGCTTTTAATTTTTAAAGATTGGAACGGGGAGTTCTGTTCTAAAATACAATCACCTGATTTTACTAATTCCAACGACGCAGCAAAAGTAGTAGCCATTGCGGATCTTACTTTAACTTTACTACCTTTCCAATCCCTAGGAATTATTTCTTGTAAAAGCACCCAATTTTTACTTCTAGAAACTAATCCAACGATAGACTTAAGTGCCTCGTCAATTTTAAAAACAGATTCCCTAATAAATTTCAAAGGAGAGAAAATCCTTTTACTATTTATTTTTGCAAAAGCGCGCAATATCTCAATCAAAGAAGAATCTAACTTCTTAATAACCTTTTTATCAGTTTTTTCATAAAAACCCCTTTTAAAAAAATCTATACCCAATTTTGGTTTCAAAAAAAGTTCTTCTGTACAATTTTTAATTTCTGATAGCCTTTTTAATTTATAAGCAAGATTCTTTTCCATCTCAGAGGCAGTTAATTCGTCCTCCAAACTATCCTTAGGTAATAAAATTCTACTTTTTAAGTAAGTTAAAAAAGAAGCCATCATCAAGTACTCTGCTGCTAATTCTAATTTTAATTTACTAGCATTTTTAACAAAAGATAAATATTGATCAACTAATTCTGTTATTGAAATCTCTTTAAGATCAACTTTTTGTTTTTGTGCAAGGGACAATAAAAGTTCAAGAGGACCGTCAAATCCATTAAGATCAACAATAAATTTGTCCTGTTTAATATTTTGCTGAAGCATTTAGTTATAAATCCGATATAATTTTACATTCTAAATTATGAGAAGAAATATCATTACAATAATCTAAAGCTTTTTCATGAAAGAAATTATTACTAGATACTACACTGTAACTATTTTCATTATCTTTTGTAATTTTTTTTATTACTAAAAAATTTGTAATCAAATTAATTTGATCAATTTTATTAATTTCTGATAGTTTTTTGTTAGCACTATTTTGATTGTCAAAAGATCCTAAATATAAATAAAAAGATTTTTCTGACAAGATAACTTCTTGATTTTCTAAACTTTTTAGTGCTTGAGAAATAGAATTTTGAAGAGCTTCTTCCATATCTAATGTAACTGCTTTTTCTTCTTCTAATAAATTTGGTTCTATTGTATTTTGAAGTCTAAAATCTTTATAATCCTCTTTAAATTTACCCTCTTTTAATAAATTGATAGATAAATCTAAATTTTGTATGTCAGAATGTGAGTTTTTTGCTGATATTTTAAAATTATCCTTCAAAACTGAAATCACTGGTAAATCTTCTATTTCTACTTTGCTCAATTCTATAGTCCATATAACCATAAAATAGGTAATCGCTGTAGATATACAAAAACCAATAAATTTAATTATAAAATGCTTATTTTTTTTCGGACTTACCTGTAAGTATTGGTCAACCAAAATATTCCTCAAAATTTATACTGCTCTAAATAACTTTTATTATTCTTTATTGTATTTTAATATAAATTTTATAATTTTACAACATTTCATCTATTGGTTTAACTCCCAATATTTTTAATCCTGAAATTATAATTATCTGAATTGACCTAATTAAGGCAATCCTCGCAATAGTTAATTGAATATTTCCCTCAATTAAAAACTTCATACTATGATCTATTTTTCCAAGACTTTGCAAGCTATGAAAATGTTGAGCTAACTCATTTAAATAGAAAGCTATACGATGAGGCTCATATTTAGATACCGAAAAAAATATTACATTGGGCCATTCGGAAAGTTTTCTCATAATTGATACTTCACTTTCAGTTGATAATTTATTTAAATCAGAAGTAGATAAAACTTTATCATTAATTTCAATGTTCAAAGACTTTGCTCTTTTTAATATTGAACATATCCTAGCATTAGCATATTGAACATAAAACACAGGATTATCTTTTGTTTGTTCTATAGCTTTAGTGAAATCGAAATCTAAAGGTGCATCATTTTTACGCATTAGAAATAGAAACCTAACGGAATCTTTGCCCACCTCATTCAGCAAATCGCCAAGAGTGATGTAAGTACCAGCTCTTTTCGACATCTTTACTGGTTTACCGTCTTTATATAATTTTACAAGCTGACAAAGTTTAATTTTTAAATCTTTTTTACCTTCAGAAAGTGCTTTAACAATGGCTTTCATTCTTGCAGTATATCCGCTATGGTCAGCTCCAAAGATGTCTATTATTTCATCATAGTCCCTTTTAATTTTGTCAAAGTGATATGCAATATCTGGAGCAAAATAAGTCCAACTACCATCTATTTTTTTTATAGGACGATCTATATCATCTCCGAACAAAGTGGATTTAAACAAATCTTGTTCTCTTTCTACCCAGTCAGGATCTTCACTTCCTTTAGGTTTTTCAAGTACCCCTTTATAAATTAAACCTAATCTAGTGAGATGATCAATTGCTTCCTGAACTTTCCCATCTTTATAGAGTGAGCTTTCAGAAACAAAACTATCCATAAAAACACCTAGATCCGACAAATCTTTTTTAATTTCATCAATCATAATTTTTACGGTATATTCTTTGATTTTTTCTAAATTATTATTATCACTAATAGATATAAGTTTTTCACCAAATTCTTCCTTTAACTTCTGACCCACAGTTTTTAAATAATCTCCGGGATATTCATTTTCATTTGAATTATATTCTTTTCCCAAAGCTTCTTGGTATCTAGAGTGTGCAGATCTGGCTAGTGAGTCTATCTGAGTGCCAGCATCATTAATGTAATATTCTCTAGTTACAACAAACCCCACATTATTTAATAAATTTGCCAATACGTCACCAAATATTGCTCCTCTTGTATGACCCACATGTAGCGGACCAGTTGGATTTGCTGATACAAACTCAATATTAACCTTTTTATTTTCACCAATATTTTTCAAACCAAATTTTTCACCGTCTTCTAGAATTTTTTTTACTAATTTAATCCAGATTTTTTTGTAAAGTCTAAAGTTGATAAATCCAGGTCCTGCTATATCAGCACTGCTAATCATTTCGTCTTCTTTTAATATATGCACTATTTTTACAGCCAAATCTCTTGGTCGAATTCCTGCATCTTTTGCTAAAACCATAGATACATTTGTGGAAAGTTCACCAAAACTTTCATCTTTTGGTTTTTCGATTGTGATTAAAGATTTATTTAGACCAGAAGGTAATATTTTTTGTTTTTCTAATATTTCAACTGCTGATATAACTTTACTTTTTAAAATACTTAAAATTTCCATAGTTTATATCCACCATAAAAAATAAAACTTCTTAATTAATTGACTAATACTTTATGCTGGTTTATCGCAAACCTATCCGTCATACCAGAGATATAATCACCAATAATCCTTTTTGGAGATTCTGATTTAGAATATTTAATTTTTTTTTGCCAATCACTAGGTAATAAATTTAAATTATTATTATACAAATTAAAAAGATCAATTATAACTTTAGAACATTTTTCCCTTTCAAAAATAACTTCTTTGCTTCGATACATATTTTCAAAAAGATATTTTCTAATAATTTCCAAATTCTGCTTAGTATTCTTATTAAAATCGATTAATTTCAATTCCTCATTTTTTAAAGTTTCCAAATTTTTACCTTTTATTAAATTCAATCTTTTTGAACTTTCATCAATAACATTATTTACCAAGTTATTAAAAAAGTATCGAATGATTTCATAACATTTCGTTTTATAATTAATAGATTTATATTTGATTTCTACTTCTTGTAATGCTTCTCTAACTATAGGCAGTGATTTTATATCCGATATACTAAAAAAACCGGCTCGTAATCCATCTTCTAAGTCATGACTATTATAAGCAATATCATCAGATATTGCAGCGATCTGAGCCTCAATACTAGGAGATTTTTTAAAGTTGAATTTCTTTAAGTCTTTTATTTCTTCAACTATATATTTATTAATTATGTTCAAAGGTCCATTATGTTTTATTATTCCATCTAACGTTTCAATTGTTAGATTTAATCCTGGATGTGATGCATACATTTGTTCTAACTTAGTTACAATTTTTAGTGTCTGAATATTGTGATCAAATCCACCATCATTTATGAGCAATTTATTTAATTCTTCCTCCCCAGTATGACCAAAAGGCGGGTGACCTAAATCATGAGCCAAAGCAATAGCCTCTGCTAATTCTGAATTTACACCTAATGCTTTTGATACTGTTCTGGCAATTTGTGCAACTTCTAATGTATGTGTTAATCGCGTTCTGTAGTAATCTCCTTTATTTTCCAAAAAAACCTGTGTCTTAAATTGTAGTTTTCTGAAGGAGCCACAATGCAAAATTCTGTCCATATCTCTTTGAAAAACTGATCGGTAATTAGAAGGTTCTTCTGGATATTCTCTTCCTTTAGAATGTGCTGGTAATATTGCATAACTTTCCATTAATTAAAAACTCCTTGTAACTAATATGCCTTAGTACTACATTAATCATTAATTACTATATCTAGAGAAATCAATGAAAGTTAAAATTCCACCTAAAGTAACGGCTAGTGCCTTTAATAAGATCATGTCCATTGGAGGAAAAAAATGTCTTAGGGTTGCTGTTGAAGGAGGTGGGTGTTCTGGGTTTCAATATGAAATATCAATGGATAGTGATATTAAAGAAAATGACCTTATTTTGTCAGAAAATGAATGTAGAGTTGTAATTGATCCAATTTCACTTGAGTTTTTATCTGGAGCTATAATTGATTTTAAAGAGGAATTAATTGGATCTAAATTTGTTATAGAAAATCCAAATGCAACCTCTTCATGTGGTTGCGGAACTAGTTTTTCAATATAAAAAATAATTTGTTTACTAATAAAAAAATGAAAATCGCTAGCTTCAATATTAATGGTATTAAAGCAAGACTGTTATTGCTAAGAGAGTGGTTGGAAAGAGAAAAACCAGATGTGATTGGTTTACAAGAGCTTAAAGCGGATAATGACAAATTAGAAAAGAATATGTTTGCTGATTTAGGTTATAGTTTTATATATAATGGGCAGAAATCTTACAATGGTTGTGGGATTCTTTCCAAATACGATACTAAAAATACTTCATTTTTTTTCCCAGGAAATGAACATGATCCACAAAAAAGATGGATAAGTGCTGAAATTAATGGAATATTATTTTGCAACCTTTATCTCCCAAATGGTAATCCACTAGGAACTGAAAAATTTCAATATAAAATAAATTGGATGAAACTTTTATATAATTATATCAGAGAATTG
Source organism: uncultured Alphaproteobacteria bacterium (assembly GCA_902614945.1). Lineage (GTDB taxonomy): Bacteria > Pseudomonadota > Alphaproteobacteria > Rhodobacterales > Rhodobacteraceae > CACIIZ01. The sequence goes on along the minus strand of CACMNE010000006.1, from coordinate 16,387 downwards.
AAATCACTAGGAAAACCTATCGTAATTATGGGAGATTTCAATGTAATTCCTCAGGAAATTGATTGTAAATCACCTCAAAAATGGAAAAATGATGCTTTGTTTGATAAACAAGTCCGATCAATTTTTTTTAAGATTTTGAACCTAGGCTTTTATGATGCTTTAAGACTTAAAACTTCTCAGTCCAATATTTATACACAATGGGATTATCAAGCAGGTGCTTGGCAACAAAATGAGGGAGTCAGAATAGATCATTTTTTATTAAACCCACTAGCAGTTGATAAATTAATATCATTTGGATTAGATAAGTATATGAGGTCTAAGGACCGACCATCAGACCATATACCAATATGGATTGTCATAGATAAATAAATTTTAAGTTATAGAGGTCCACCTGAATAAATCCAATTAAATCTTTGTAAAATAAGATTTGGAAAATAACCTGCTGTTTTTAGTAAAAGGTGAAAGAGCAATCTTAAAATTGGATTTCTTAAGTGATATAGGAACGCATTTTGTTTTGAAGCTTTTTTTATCTTATTGACTCTCATATATCTTTTATCAGAATATTCTTTTAGGAAATCCGTTGAATAATCTTCATAGCAATTATTTTTCATACATTGATATAAAACATAAGAATCTTCAATTGCCTGAGAAGCACCTTGAGCTAAATAAGGTAGTATGGGGTGACAAGCGTCACCTAAAAGAAGTACTCTGTTTTTAGACCATTTTTTCAAAATAGGATAATCAAACAATCCCCATTTTTTTAAAGATTTGATTTCTTGAAATACATCCTTTAACACGAGAAAATCAGAGAAGTTTTTACTTAACTCCAATGGTGGCACCTGCTTGGTCCAACTGTTATCATAATAACTATGGGAATCCATACAAAAAACAAAATTTACTAAAGATTTATCTTTAATAGGATATGAAACAACATGTTTACCTGAACCAAAAAAAAGAAGAGTTTTATCCTGAGAGAAAAACTGAGGTAATTTTTTAGATGGAATTAAAGTTCTGTAAGCAACTTGTTTTAAAAAATTTGGTGGTTTATCAAAGAAAATTTTTTTTCTGACTAACGAATTAATACCATCAGCTCCTATTACAAAATCACAATCAAATTGACCTGCTTCAAATCTAAGTGTTACCTTAGATGAGTTTTGTAATAAATCTATTATTGCACTATTATAATGTATCTTTATACCAATATCATCGGCTTTATTTTTTAAAATTGATATTAAGTCATTTCTGTGAAGCTGATAAAATCCAGCATTAAATTTTTTTTTGGCATAATCTCCGAGTGGTATAGAAGTAATTTTTTTTGCACTGTGGCCATTGATACAATCAACCATTAGAGGAAAATTACTGCATTTAATTATGTCATCTTCTAATTCAAACTGTCTAAGAATTCTAATAGCATTAGAACTAACTTGTATTCCTACCCCTGATGAAAATGATGCTGGTTTTTTTTCAAATATTGTAACTTGATGACCATATCTTTTCAACATTAATCCAGCAGAAAGACCTCCTATACCAGCTCCTACAATACCTATATTAAACACTTCAAATAATATTTAAATTTAACTTGGTAATAAATAAAGTATTACAACTAGTCGTCTCGATGTACTCTCTCTCTTCTCTCATGCCTTTCCTGCGCTTCAATACTTAATGTTGCAATTGGTCTTGCATCAAGTCTTTTAAAAGAAATTGGATCGCCTGTTTCTTCACAAAAACCATAAGTTCCATCTTCTATCCTTCTTAATGCAGAATCAATTTTAGAAATAAGTTTTCTCTGCCTATCACGCGTTCTTAATTCTAGTGCTCTATCAGTCTCTTCAGATGCTCTATCGGTAAAATCAGGAATATTTCTAGTATCAGTTTGCATATCTTCAATAGTTTCTTTACTTTCTTTTAGGATAGATTCTTTCCAAGCAATTAATTTGCTTCGAAAATAATCAATTTGTTCAGGGTTCATGAACTCCTCATCAGGTAAAGAAGAATGCTTAAAATTATTTTTTTGATATACTACCATCTTTTTGACCCCCCACTCTATGTCTAGACAGTTTACTACAAGTTCAATAATTAATAATTGAGTTTTAAATGGAATCAAATAGTTTGTCACTAAAAAATTTTATAAAATTTGGAGAAAATAATGCAGTTTAAAAATACTGAGAATTATATAACAACTGAAGATCTTGAGATGGCGGTAAATGCTGCTATCAATTTGGAAAAACCATTATTAGTTAAGGGTGAACCTGGTACTGGAAAAACAGAATTAGCGAAACAAGTTGCAATAAAACTTGGATTAACATTGTTTGAGTGGAATATTAAATCTACAACCAAAGCACATCAAGGTTTATACGAATATGATGCAGTTAGCAGGCTAAGAGATAGCCAACTTGGTGATAAAAAGGTTAATGATATTAAAAATTATATTAAGAAAGGAACAATTTGGTCAGCATTTTCATCTGAAGAAAAGGCAGTACTTCTAATTGATGAAATAGACAAAGCTGATATTGAATTTCCAAATGACTTGCTGCATGAACTAGACAAAATGAAGTTTCTAGTATATGAAACTGGTGAAGTTATATCTGCTAATAAACGTCCAATTGTTATTATTACTTCTAATAATGAAAAAGAATTACCTGACGCTTTTTTAAGAAGATGTTTTTTCCATTATATCCAATTTCCAGATCATGAAACTTTAAAAAAAATAATAAATGTGCATTTTCCAGATATCAAAAAAAACCTTCTTCAGTCAGCATTGGAAATTTTTTTTGATATAAGAGAAGTCCCAGGATTGAAGAAAAAACCTTCTACTTCAGAGATTTTAGATTGGATAAAATTACTCTTAGTAGAGGATATTTCTGTTACTGACTTGAAAAAAGAACCAAAAGATATGCTCCCTATTCTTTATGGGGCCCTTTTAAAAAATGAACAAGATGTTCAGCTTTTTGAAAAACTTGCTTTTATCAATAGGAATCAATGAATGTATAAAGTATTTTTTTTAATCAAAATTAAGTATAACCCTTAAGATATGTTATTAATATTTATAATTATGATGCTTGGTTCCATTTTAGGATATTATTTGGCAAAAAAAAGAAATGGGAAGTTTTTAGATAAACTGCAATATATTGCTGTATTTGGAATTATTTTCTTATTAATTTCTATGATTATTCAAATTATTATAATGAGATCTGGTATTTTTTGATGTATACAAATTTTTTTTTAGACTTAAAAAAATTTGGTGTTCCTGTATCTATTCAGGAATTTTTAAATTTTTTAAATTGCTTGCAAACAAACCTTACTGAATTTGAAATTGAAAAATTTTATTTTTTAGCAAAAACTTCTCTGGTAAAACATGAAAAGTATTTTGATACATTCGACCAAATATTTAGTTCAAATTTTAATGGACTTGAAAAAATAGATTTAGAAAAATTTCTTGATAAAATGGACCTTCCCTCTGAGTGGTTAGAAAAATTAGCTGAAAAGTTCCTTAGCAAAGAAGAAATGAAACAAATCAAATCACTGGGAAATTTTGAAAAATTGATGGAAACTCTCAAAAAAAGGTTGGAGGAACAGAAAAAACGTCACCAAGGTGGAAATAAATGGATTGGCACAGCTGGAACTTCACCTTTTGGTGCATATGGCTTTAATCCTGAAGGGGTTAGGATAGGACAACAAGAAAGCAGACATCAGAAAGCAGTGAAAGTCTGGGATAAAAGAGTTTTTAAAAATCTAGATGAAAATACAGAGATTGGATCTAGAAGTATGAAAATTGCTTTAAAAAGACTCCGAATTTGGGCAAGGAATGGTCTTGATGAGGAATTAGATCTTGATAACACCATTACATCAACTGCACGTTCAGGTTTTCTTAATATTAAAACAAGACCTGAAAGGGAGAACGCAGTTAAATTACTTATTTTCTTTGATGTAGGTGGCTCAATGGATATGTATGTTTCAAAAGTTCAAGAATTATTTTCAGCTGCCAGATCTGCTTTTAAGCATGTAAAATACTATTATTTTCATAATTGTTTATATGAAGGGGTTTGGGAAAATAATGATAGACGATGGGAAGAACAAATACCCACTTATGATTTATTACATAAATACAATAAAGATTATAAATGCATTTTTGTAGGTGATGCAGCGATGAGTCCTTATGAAATTGAAATGGTTGGAGGGGCAAATGAACATTATAATAATGAAACTGGAAGAATATGGCTGCAAAGAGCAAGAAATCAATGGCCTAATAATATTTGGATAAACCCAGCCCAAGAAGATTATTGGAAATACACCCAATCTACAGAAATTCTTCAAGATATATTTGAAAGTAGGATGGTTCCCTTAACTCTTAATGGTTTAGACGAAGGGATGAAATTACTTAATTAAAAATGATAAAAATAATTTCTATATTATTTCCAATATTTTTAGGGATTATTGGATACAAAATGTCTTCAAAAAAAATGTCAAAATATTTGGAGAGAAATTCTCTTATTCTTAAAGATCCTATAATTAACTCTCTTTTAAAAAAGTTAAGCTTTTCACTAAATCTTCCTCAATTGGAAGTTTATATTTTAGAAGATTTAAATATCAATGGCTTGGCCTCTAACGATGGAAAGGTATTTTTAACCAAAGGTTTTTTAAACAAATATTATTCAGGAATTATTTCAGCTGAAGAATTAATAGGAGTTATCTCCCACGAACTTGGTCATTTAGCTCTAGGACATACAAAAAAAAGAATGGTGACTTACAGTTTGCAAAATGCTCTTCAAATGGGCTTAGGATATTTAATATCTAGGTTTATACCTTTTATTGGGATATATATATCTTCTTTCATTACTAGCTTGTTAACCGCTAAACTTTCTAGATTAGATGAATACGAAGCTGACAAATATGCCTCTGCTTTAATGATTAAAGTGGGAATTGGAATAGAACCATTAATCACTTTATTTGAAAAACTAGATAAATTAACTGTAAACAATGATAATTTAAGTTGGCTGAAAAGTCATCCAAGCTCAAAAGAACGTATTGCAGAAATAAAAAAAAATGCCAAAGATTGGTCATTTGTAAAATAAAGCAATTAAATCATTCTAAAAAAATTTGGTAATTGATTTTTCGTTAGCCGCGTTACATAACCATTTAAAAAAGAATTCTTTAAATGACCTTCCGCACACAATGTAGATCTGATCAGTTTTTACCATCCAAAAAGCGGTACTAATCTGTCCTAATCTTGTTCTTCTAAATGAAGTGGACGTAAATTTATTTGGACATAAATTTATAGGAGTTCCTTTAGCTAGTAACTCCCTCCACAATGACCCTTTAATTGAAAAAACAGTTCTTGAACTTGATACGTCTAACACAAGTGATTCTATTCCCTTCAGTGAATTCTCAATAATTGTTATTAGTTTTATAGTTTCATTTAAATTTTTTGAAAATAATAATAATTCATTTGGGGACATCCATGCTAAATAAAGATTTTTGTTAGATGTAAATTTTAATTTGTTAGGCACATTAATTTTAAAAACATCTTTAATAATTTTTTGAAATTTCTTATCATCGAGAAGAGTCCTTATAGAAACCATTCCAGGCAAATAAAGATCTTTAATAGTGAATAAATTGTTAGAGAATTCTAATTTATCAGACATTTTGCCTCTTCCCCTCAATGTCATAAAATTGAGGATCGACTACAATTGCTCTTAATTTATTGCCACTTCCTAAAGGTATATCAACTTCTTGCCCTTTTAATGATTTCCCATTTTTGAGCAATGCCATAGCAATAGGTTTATCTAAAGAGGGAGAAAAATATGTTGAAGTTATATGACCCAATACATCTTCTGAACTACTGCCACCAGATTTCAAAGCATATGCTCCATCTGGTATTTTCTGTATACTATCCTTAAGAGATAATCCAACCAAAGTTTTTCTATTTGGATCTTGCATATGTATACGTTCATGCGCTCTTTTACCAATAAAATCCTTCTTTTTTTTCGATACAGCCCAATCCAAATTTAGATCTTGAGGAATTACAGTTCCATCAGTTTCATCTCCTATCATTATGAAACCTTTTTCAGCTCTCATTATATGAAGTGCTTCTGTTCCATATGATGTTATACCTAATTCACTTCCAAGTTCTAAACATCTTAGCCATAAAGCTTCACCGTTCGCACTAGGTGTGGCAATTTCAAAAGATAATTCTCCAGAAAATGAAATCCTAAAAACTCTTACTTCAAAATTTCCTAGTTTACCTTCTATGAAATCTAAAGGCTGAAATTTTTTACTTTCTACATCTAAACCGCCTAATTTCTCAAGAAGTAATCTAGCTTTTGGTCCTGCTATTGTGATTTGGGCATATTCTTCTGTTAAATTTTGAATAAATACTTTTTTATCCCACCATTCCGTTTGGTGCCACTCTTCCATCCACGAATATACTTTATCAGAACCACCAGTAGTTGTATGACATAAAAAAGTTTTTTCGTTTAATCTAGCGACTACACCGTCGTCAAAGAGAAACCCATTTTCATTGCACATTAATCCATATCTACATCTTCCAGGTTTTAAAGTAGACATCATATTAGTATAAATTAAATCTAAAAATTCTCCTGCGTCATTACCACTAACAATTATTTTTCCGAGTGTAGAAGCATCCAACATCCCTAAACTATTTCTAGTATTCTTAACTTCTCTGTAAACCGCCTCTTCTTTAGTTTCATTATTTCTCAAATAAGTATATGGTCTTTGCCAATCACCAACAGGTTCCCAAATAGCACCATTCTCCTGATGCCATTTGTGCATAGGTGTTTTTCTTATTGGTTTAAATAGTTCTTTTCTTGCTTCACCAGCGATAGATCCCAAAGAAATAGGAGTATAAGGTGGTCTGAAAGTAGTCGTTCCAACTTCATTTATTTCCTTCCCAACTAGGTTGGATAAGATTTTTATACCATTAATGTTGGATAATTTTCCTTGGTCAGTTGCCATTCCAAGAGTTGTATATCTTTTCAAGTGTTCAACACTTTCATAACCTTCTTGAGTTGCAATTCTTAGATCAGTTAGTTTTACATCATTCTGATAGTCAACAAAGCTCTTTCCTTTTAAATTTTCATCAGCAGATTCAGGCACACAAGATATAGGAGATGTTTTTTCATGTATAATTTCTTTGATTTGGTATTTCTCATATTTAATCTTTCTTAAATTAAATATTTTACAAATATTTTTAATCACTGTTTCCATATTATCAAATAACTCTGATGGCCAAAATTGACCTCTTGCTGATCCGACTACAGAAATAAAACTTTGACCTAATTCATTAGTAGATTGTTTAGTTTCGTCAGGTACTAATGTATTGAGTTGATTATCCCATTTTATTTTACCACCACAATGTGACCATAAATTTAGTGTAGAGGTCCAACCACCTGACATTAATACTGAGTCACAAATTATGGTTTCCAAAACGGATCCTTCGCCCACTACCGAGCATATTTCTACTGCTTTAACTCTTTTCTTTCCCAAAACTTTTGTAATTGCTTTGCCAAATTCTACTCTAATTCCTAAATCTTTAACTTTGAGCGGAAGTTCACCAACACTTTTCTCTCTGACATCAATTACAAGAGGAATACTAACACCTGCATTGAATAACTCAACCACAGCAGAATATGCAGAATCATTATTTGTTATGAGTATTACTCTATCACCTTGCGATATCCCATAAAGCTTATAAAACTCATTAGCTGCAGAAGATAAAATTACTCCAGGTACATCATTTCCAGCAAAAACAAGGGGTCTTTCAATAGCTCCTGTTGCTAAAATTAGATGTTTAGTTCTTATTCGCCAAAGCCGATGCCTTATTGAACTATGGTCCTCACTTTCAAGAACTTCAAAATTTTCTAACCCAAGTAAATAACTATGATCATGAACTCCTACAATGGAAAAGTTTTTCTTTAAAATAACATTCTCGTTGTTTGATAAATCATCTTCTAAATTTTTTATAAACTCAGATGAATCTAAATTATTAATTTTAAATTCTTCTGAAAGCGCATATCCCCCAAAAAAATGTTTTTGCTCAACTAAAAGTATTTTTAAACCTAAACTCGCTAAATTTTTTGCGGTTACTAATCCAGATATCCCCCCCCCAACTATTACTACATCCAAATGAGCATAAAAATAATCATAGGAAGATAAATCATGTTCCTTAGGAGCCTTACCTAATCCCGCTGCACTTCTAATCGTTGGTTCAAAAATATGCTTCCATGCAAATCTAGGCTTAATGAAAGTTTTATAATAAAATCCTGCCGGAAAAATTTTTGACAAAAGATTACTTATTGAACCTATGTCCCATTCTAATGACCCAAAATGATTTTGAGACATAGCTTCAATACCATCAAATAATTCTAATGTAGTAGCTGACCTATTTGGTTCTAAGCTTCCACCACTGCCAATACTTAATAAAGCATTTGGCTCTTCTACTCCACTTGACACAAAACCTCTTGGTCTATGATACTTAAATGATCTTCCAATCAGGACCTGATTATTTGCTAATAAAGCAGAAGCTAATGTATCTCCAGAAAAACCAAAAAGATTTTTGCCATTGAATTTAAATGAAAGTTTTTTCTTGCGATTGATTAATATACCACCCTTTGAAAATCTCGAAGTCATTTTACATTCTTTCCATTGGGTAATTTTTTCTTAATAGCATCCAATATTTTTTTTGGTGGTTTTATTTCTTGAGCACTATATGTACCAAAAACTTCCATAGTTTTAGTACATCTTGCAACATGAAACCATTTACCACAGCCGTAGGAGTGCAACCATCTTTCAAAATGAATACCTCTAGGATTCTTTCTTTCAAAGAGATACGCATAAAAGTTTTGATCACTGCTACCTGGTCCCACCCTTTTTAAATGAGCTTCACCACCAGGTATTAGTTCAGTTTCGTCAGTTACTATTTCGCAAATAGGGCATATAAATTTAAGCATTAATAATTAACCTCATGTTAATGTGCTACTGCCGCTGCAACACTTTCATCTATCATTCTACCCTCTTTAAATCTTTCTAAAGAAAATGGAGCAGCTAATTCCCCAGGCTCACCATTAGCTATAAGTTCAGCGGTAGCCCATCCAGAACCTGGTATGGCTTTAAATCCTCCAGTACCCCAACCACAATTTACGTAGATATTTTCAATTGGCGTTTTTGAAATGATTGGTGATCTATCGCCAGTCATATCAACTATACCACCCCACTGCCTTAGTTGTCGCAACCGACTTATAAAAGGAAAAGTTTCTATGAGAGCCCTAACAGTTTCTTCAATATGCTGAAAGCTTCCTCTTTGAGTATAATTATTATATCCATCTGCCCCACCTCCAATTACCATTTCTCCTTTATCTGATTGGCTCATATACCCATGAACTGTGTTGGCCATAACAACACAGTGCATGACTGGTTTAATTGGTTCAGAGACAAGTGCTTGAAGAGCTACAGATTCAACAGGAAGTCTGAAACCACATAATTCAGCTAAAATACTTGAACTTCCTGCAACTACAAAACACATTTTTTCACAATTGATAGTACCTTTTGTGGTTTCAACCGAATTAATTTTATTTTGATTTTTATTTACTCCAATTACCTCACAGTTTTCAATAATATCAACACCCCAATTTGAAATAGCTCGTGCATATCCCCAGGCTACTGCATCATGTCTTGCTGTTCCACCACGGGGTTGCCATAATCCACCTAGTATTGGAAATCTTGGACCATTTATGTTTATAATAGGTATCATTTCCTTCATTCTAGCTGGACTAACCATTTCCGTATCAACCCCAAATAAACGATTTGCATAGTACGTTCTTTTCATAGCCCTTAATTCGTGCTCGGTTTGGCATAGCATCATTACCCCTCTTGGACTAAACATCACATTATAATTTAGTTCTTGGGAGAGTTTTTCGTATAGAGATCTAGATTTTTCGTAAATTGCAGCAGATTCTTCTTGTAGATAATTTGACCTAATAATTGTAGTATTTCTTCCAGTATTACCACCACCCAACCAACCTTTTTCAATAACAGCAACATCTCTTATCCCAAAATTTTTTCCAAGATAATATGCAGTTGCTAATCCATGACCTCCAGCACCTACAATAACAACTTTATATTTTTTTTTAAGATTGTTTTTCTTCCATGCTTTTTCCCATCCAAAGTGGTTATTAAATGATTCTTTTATTAAAGAAAATGCTGAGTATTTTTTCATAGTGAGTAGTATTACCTTAATTTTTTTTTGATTGTAAGAGTTGTTTCAAATGGACACTATTTTACATATATCAATTTAATTCAATAGAAAAATTTTATAAGTTTTTTATTGAAGCATATCCTTTGATTATATAATAGAAATAGTATGCTATTCTTTTATTTATTCATTATTTCCACATCAATTATTTTGATATTTATTTTCTTAAAAAATAGTATCTTAATTAAAAAAAATATTGTTAGTAAAAAAAATCCTTTGCTTATCGAGCTCAAATTACAATTGAATAATCTTGTTCTTGAATTTGAAAAAAATGAGATTGATGAAAGTGAATATATTTCAACCAAATTTGAAATTGAAAAAAGAATTTTAAAAGAACTTAGTTATAACGAAGAAAAAAAATCAAGTAAATCAACTTCGCCAATCTTTTTTAATAAAATATTTTTTTTCATATCCTTTCTTCTAATTTCGATGGTCACAGGTTTGATTTATTTGCAAATAGGTAACTATAAGTTAAAAGATAATCCCTTTAGTGATATCAATTTAATTGAAGATAATCTTAATCAAACCCGACTAAATCAAATAAATGCTGAAGATCTGATTGAAAATAAGGATACCAATTTTCAAAAAAATGATCAATTGATAGAACTTGTAAATAAGCTTAAGGAAATACTTAAAAATCGTCCAAATGATTCAAAGGGATATAATTTACTTGTAGAAAATTCAGCTAGACTTGGGGATTTCAAAACTGCATATTATGCAATGGAACATATTATCCAAAACATAAATCCTACTGTTAGTGCGTCAGATTATAGTAAACTATCTGAATTAATGATAGCTGCAACTGATGGTTATATTTCAATAGAAGCTGAAAATAATTTAATAAAATCACTACACTTAGACGGCTCTGACAAAAGAGCTAGATATTATTATGGACTTCTTAAGTTACAAAAAAATAAATTAGAGGAAGGTTATAAAATCTGGAAGAATTTGTTAAAGGAAGAAACTGAAGAAAGTCCTTGGTCACAATTAATAAAACAAGATATTGTTAGGTTAGAAAATTTAATAAAAACTCAAAAAAACATTGAAATGACTGAAGATGAAAAAGATATGATTTATGATATGGTGTCAAATTTAAACGAACGCATTAAAAGTGAAGGTGGTACTTTTGATGAGTGGTTTAAACTGATTAGATCTTACCTAGTTTTAGGTGAAAATGAATTAGCACTTGAAAGATTTAATGAGGCTAAAGATATCTTCCAGAACAGTGCAAATTTAATTGTAAGGTTAGAAAATCTGGTTAAAAGTTTTATTAATTGAATAATTATGAATAAATTAGTTACAGAAAGCGCAGAAAAATTTGATGATTATGTTAACACAAATGGGCCTCTTATTGGTTTTGATTTAGGAACTAAAACTATAGGTGTAGCAGTGTCAGATATTTCGAGGACAATCGCTACTCCTGTTACTGTAATTAAAAGAAAAAAATTTTTGGATGATCTTGAAAAAATTAAAGATTTAGAAAAAAAGTACGCATTTGTTGGTATAATTTTAGGTTTGCCAATAAATATGAATGGAACTGAAGGACCAAGATGCCAATCTACTAGGTCCTTTGCTTCAAAACTGTCACAAATGACAAATCATTTTATATGTCTATGGGATGAGAGATTATCGACTTTGGCAGCAGAAAAAAGTCTTATATCTTCAGATATTTCAAGAAAATCTCGAACAAAAATTATTGATAAAATTGCAGCCTGTTACATATTACAAGGATTTCTTGATAGATTAAAAAATTCATAATTTTTCTATTCTATATTAATCCAATCATGAGGATTAAAAAAAACTGGTCTAAAATATATAATAATTCTTCCATCAGATAAATTGTTTGATAGCATATTATTTTTGGGATTATATTTTACATTTTTTTTTTCTGGCCATACATCAATACCATGAAGTACATGTCTATCTAATAAATAGGGCTGCTTGAATTGAGGAGTAATTTTTTTCACTTCACAATTTTTAAAAACTTTCTTTCTACATTCACTATACAACTCTGTAATATCAATACTAGATATCTTATCAGAAGTAATACCTTCATAAATTTCTTTAAAAAAGTTTCTAAAAATTTTGTGAGACCCCTCCCATAAAACTAATGGAGCACTTTCCAAACAATTATTTTGTAATGGAAACCCTAGAATAAATGCATGAAATTCTTTTGCAAATCTTCGTTTTTTTTTGCCAAAAGGGATTATACCGTCAATGTGAGACGCAAACCTTTTTATTCGAAAATTAAAAGATTTAATTGTTTCTTTATCGTCTTTTCTAGGATAACCTGGCCAACAAATTGAAACCTGACCTTTATCCCAATATTTAATGTTGTTTCCAAATTTTTTTGAAATGTTGTTAAAAATTTTTCTACTCAATAATTTTGTTCCAATATTTCCATTAGAACTATTATCTAAAAAATTTGTTCCTACAAACCATGTAGAACCACATCTTAAGTCTTTACAATCAAATAACTTTTGATGAAATTTAGTTTCTAATTGTTTTTTTGCTTCAACTATCCATTCATAATGGGTGTGATCAGTATTTAAAAAGATCCAGCCATTTTTTTTTAAATTAGACCAATCCTGATTCAAACTGGGTACCTTCTACATCTGTTTTTTTATCTGTAAAATTGACTAATTTTAATGCTTTTTCGAATATCTCTGGTTGATTTTTTTTATTCATATTTTCTGAAAGAGTTGATCGAAATAATTTTGCCCCTTCCAATCCAGAAACTGGATTAATGAGATGCCTTAGAACACTAGAAGCTTTACCACCCTTTTGAAGATGACTTTCCAAATATGGAATCATTTTTAAAAGTGCCTCATACAGTGTCCGTTTTTTTGATTTTCCAAATAGATCCATTTTTTTAAAAATTTTCTCATCAGCATTTTCAAGAATTTTACTAGGGTTCTTGTAAACTTCTCTTCCTATCATACAGCCATTAATGCCATCATTTATAAAATTCATAACCGTACTCAAATCTTTTATCTCTCCATTTAGACAAATTTCTAGTTGTGAAAATTGTGTCTTAATTTTTTTGACCAAATTATAATCAATTGGAGGAATTTTTCTATTATCTTTAGGACTTAACCCACTTAGGATTGCCTTTCTAGCATGAATAATAAAAATAGAAACACCTGAGTTTGAAACAGTTTTTATAAAACTAGGAAGAATTTTCTCGGGATCTTGATCATCAACTGCTATTCTACATTTTACACTTATTGGAACATTAGAAGAAAATTGCGCCATAGCATCAACACATTTTGCAACATGATCTTTTCTTTTCATCAAAACTGCACCAAAATCACCTGAACTCACTCTAGAGGAGGGACAACCTACATTTAAGTTTATTTCATCATATCCCCAATCAACCCCAATTTTTGTAGCCTCTGCTAGCAATTTAGGATCACTCCCTCCTATTTGTAGTGCTAAAGGATGCTCTATTTCAGAGAAATTAAGTAATCTTGTCTTATTTCCTTTGGTAATTGCGTTAGCATTAATCATTTCGGAATATAATAAAGTTTGCTGGGATAATAACCTAAAAAAATATCTACAATGTCTATCCGTTCTTTCCATCATAGGTGCCACCGATAGAAGTCTTGAAATATTCATAATTGAGCCTTTAGAGTTTAAGTATATTGCAAAATTTATTTATTTTAATAAGATTATATAAATTAAAACTAAATCTTAGATAATCTAAAATCATGTTTCTTTCTAGAAGAAAACTTCTAAATTACATAAATTGTACAGGAATAGCAGCTATTTCAACACCTATATTTGGAGCGATAAATACTAATGGTAATACTCATCATCTAGATTATTTTAAATTTACAATTGGAAATATTAAGATAACTGTAGTTTCAGATGGAGGATTTCAACTTCCAATATCTTCAATTGATATAAATAGTACAGAGGAAAGTTTAAAAAAACACCTTAGAAAATATCATATGCCAGATGACCATATATATATGAATACTAATCTTGCAGTAATTGAAGTTGGAGAAAATAAATTAATAATTGATGTTGGTTCTGGATCACGTTTTATAGGAAGTACTGGAAAACTCTTCGATAATTTATCTAAAGCCAATATAGATCCAGATAGTATTACACATGTTTTTTTAACCCATGCACATCCTGACCATATTTTGGGTATAAGGGATGATTTTGATGAGACTATTTTTCCTAATGCTAAATTTATGATTTCTGAAAAAGAATTTAATTGGTGGACAAAAAAGGATAGAGTAAATGAGGTGGAAGAAACATTTATACAAATGGTTTTGTGGGCACAAAACTCACTAAACGCAATACCTGAAATTTCACTATTTACAAATGAAAAATCAATTCTTCCTGGTATTACAGCTTTTGATACATCAGGACATAGTCCTGGTCACTCAAGTATACTTGTAGAGAGCGAAGGATCAAAATTAATAATAGGAGGAGATGTTTTTAGAAATACTTATACAAGTTTAAAAAATCCAGACTTTATTCCAGATACTGATATGGATCCAGTTAAAGCAAAAAAAACAAGGCATGAAATTTTAGACTTACTTACTAAAGAAAAAATTGCTTATTTAGGGTATCATTTCCCCTTCCCAGGAGTTGGACATATAATTGCGCATGAAAAATCCTATGAATTTATTCCAGCATCAATTAGATGGTAATCTAAGGTTCTTTCCAAAATTTTGAAATAAAGGTTTTGAAACATTATCACAAGATGCATTCCACTCTGGATGCCATTGAACTGCTAAACAAAAACCTATGGAATCTTTGATAGATAAAGCTTCAGGTGTTCCATCATTGGCATAACCATCTATGATTACTCTGACGCCGGGTTCTTTAATTCCTTGTCCATGAAGAGAATTAACCATTACTTTGTTTGAACCAAAAATATCTTCAAAAACACTATTTTTGTTAATTTTTACTTCATGTCTTATTGCAAATTGTTCTTCCAAAGTACCATCTGGAGGCATCCGGTGGTTCATTCTACCGGGTAGCTCTCTTATTTCTGGATGCAGTGTTCCACCAAACGCAACATTAAATTCTTGAAACCCTCTACATAAACCTAGAATTGGTTTACCTATTTTTTCACAAGCTTTTATTAGTGGTAAAACTAATTCATCTCTGTTTGTATCAAAAACACCATGCGCTTCCGTTGCTTTTTCTCCATAATATGATGGATGTACATTAGGTCTTCCTCCAGTAAATAGAAAACCATCAAAAGAACTAAGTAATTCATTAATAGTAAAGTAATTAGGTAAACTGGGAATAATGACTGGTAAGGCTTCCGAAACTTCAGCAATAGCCTCTATATTGATTGTTCCCGAACCTTGTGCTGGGTATTTGTTATCAATTTTGTAACTATTTCCTATGATGCCTACGATTGGTTTTGACACAACTTTATATTCTACCTCTTTTAAAAAATTATATGATGTTATATCTAATTAAAATAAATATTTTTTTAAAGTAAAGGTCAAAAATGAACCCTCAAGAAATCTTTTTATCAGATTACAAAAAACCCGAATTTAAGGTCATCAATATAGATTTATGCTTTAATCTTGATCCTGAAAAAACAATCGTCTCTTCAGAAATAAAATTTAAACGTATTAAAAATATTCCTAATATTGATTCATCTCTTATATTAGATGGAAAAAATTTAAAATTAATTTCTCTAGCTATAGACGGCATTAAATTAGACAAAAATAGTTATAAGTTACGAGAAGATAAGTTAGAAATTCTATCTAGTAAAATAACAAATTCTGAATTTAAATTGAATTGTATTACAGAGATTAACCCTAAAGATAATACTACTCTAGAAGGTCTTTACTTATCAGAAGGAATTTATTGCACCCAATGTGAACCAGAAGGATTTAGAAAGATAACCTACTTTCTAGATAGGCCCGATGTAATGACAAAATTTAAAGTAAGAATTGAAGGAAATTATAAATTTTTGTTATCAAACGGTAATCTGATTAGTCAGGGCCAAGGTTGGGCAGAATGGAATGACCCATGGCCAAAGCCATCTTATTTATTTGCTCTTGTTGCAGGAAATTTAAAGGTAATTGAGGATGAATTTGTCTCGATGACAAACAAAAAAATACTCTTACAAATTTATGT
>CACMNE010000005.1:0-80874 GCA_902614945.1 uncultured Alphaproteobacteria bacterium | reverse complement strand
TGCTACTTATTTATTTGATTTTCTTGAGTTAGTGTTTTTTTAATAAAATTTAAAATTTTTAATCTATTTGAAAATAAGAAATTTTTTTCTCTAACTGAGGCCTTGGTCTATCAGTGATACTTTCATCAAAACTACCAACATATAAATATCCTGCAACAAACTCATTTTTAGAAGTATTGAATGCTAACCTGCCTAACTCTTTATCATTAGCCGTCCAACCTGTTAACCAATTTGCACCCCATCCATTTGCAAGAAAATTATTTAATATATTCAAGCATAAAGCTCCACATGAAAGAATTTGTTCAATTTCTGGAATTTTTGTATCATTGATAGGAGAGCAAATCACTGTAACAATTAAAGGAGTTTTTGATAAATTAACTATACTTTTTTCAACTTTATGAGGGTCAATACCTACTTCTTTACCTCTTTTTTCAATCATTGAAATAAAACTTTTTTTATTATCTTCTGTAATTAACACAATTCTCCAAGGTTCAAGTTTACCATGATCTGGTACTCTAAAAGCACTTTTTAGAATATCCATAATTTGTTTTTCTGAAGGTCCTGGATATTTTAAGTTTCTTACTGACACAGACCTTCTAGAAGAGAAGAACTCAGATGCTTTTTTTATTTGATTCATGAGTTAAAATCCAGTTATTCAGTATCTTGTTCAATTACTCTAAGATTTAGCTCTCTAAGTTGTTCGTTTGTAGGAGAAGTAGGGGCATTCATCATTAAGTCCTCACCTTTTTGATTCATTGGAAACATTATGACTTCTCTTATGTTTTCTTCCTCAGCTAATAACATTATCATTCTATCAATACCTAATGCGCATCCACCATGTGGTGGAGGACCATACTTTAATCCTTCAATTATTCCTTGAAATTTTGAAGAAACTTCGTCTTTTGAATACCCTGCTAGCTCAAAGGCCTTAAACATAGTTTCCAGCTCATGATTTCTAATTGCCCCAGATAATAATTCATAACCATTGCATGCAAGGTCATATTGATAACCTTTAACTTCAAGCGGGTCTCCCATTAGAGATTTAATTCCTCCCTGAGGCATGGAAAAAGGATTATGCGAAAAATCAATAGTATCTTTATCAGAATCTTTCTCATACATAGGAAAATCAACAATCCAAGCAAATGCGAAAACATTCTCATTTATAAGTTTAAGCTCATTCCCAATATGATTTCTAGCTCTTGCAGAAAATCCTTCAAAATTGGAGGGTTTTCCTCCAAGAAAAAAAGCTGAATCACCAATATTTAAATTTAACCGTTGCCTAATAAGCTCTGATTTTTCTTCACCTATGTTTTTTGCCAATGGACCTGCAGCATCTATTTTTCCATCTATTTCTCGCCAAAAAATATACCCCATGCCAGGTAATCCTTCTTTTTGAGCAAAAGAATTCATTCTATCACAAAAATTTCTACTCCCACCCCCCGGTGCTGGAATTGCCTTAATTTCTGTACCTTTGTTCTTTAAAATATTTGAAAAAACTGCAAATCCTGAATCTCTAAAAATATCACTTACAATCTGCATCTTAATGGGGTTGCGTAAATCAGGCTTATCAGAACCGTACCACAGGATTGAATCCTCATATGAAATTAGAGGCCACTCTTTATAAACTTTCTTACCTCCTCCATATTGATGAAAAATTTTTTCGATTACAGGCTTAACAGTATTTAATACATCTCCCTGATTAACAAAACTCATTTCAATATCAAGTTGATAAAAATCTGTAGGAGAACGATCTGACCTAGGGTCCTCATCCCTAAAACATGGTGCTATTTGAAAATATCTATCAAAACCACCCATCATTATTAATTGCTTAAACTGTTGAGGAGCCTGTGGTAGTGCATAAAATTTTCCTTTATTTAATCTGCTAGGTACTAAAAAATCTCTGGCACCTTCGGGGGAAGAAGCTGTCAAAATTGGTGTTTGAAATTCATTAAACCCAATATCCCACATTTCTTTTCTTATTGACGAAATAACATTAGATCGTAGAACCATGTTTTTATGTAAACCTTCTCTCCTTAAGTCCAAAAATCTATACTTTAATCTAGTTTCTTCAGGATATTCCAATTCACCAAATACCGGTAATGGTAAGTCATAAGATTTTGTAATAATTTTGGCAGATTCAATAAAAACTTCAATTTCACCAGTACTTAAATTTCTATTTATCAAATCAGTATCTCTTGATTTAACTTTCCCAATAATTTGAATACACCACTCTGATCTAAAATTTTCTGCTATTCCAAAATCTTCGCTATCAGGATCTATTACTATTTGTGTAATTCCATAATGGTCACGAAGATCAATAAATAATACACCGCCATGATCTCTTATTCTATGAACCCACCCAGAAAGTGTTACCTTCTTATCAACATCTTTAACTGTCAGTTCATTACAATTATGAGTTCTATAAACTTCCATACATGCCTCTAGACAATTACAATTAAACTTCCTCTCAAATAATAGAAAGATATAAAAGGGTAAAGCCTTAATATGATTAATTAAGTTTCATATTGTTATTAAACAACGATTTTTTAAAATTTTTACTTGCCTAATTAATATCAAACTGACAAATAATTAATAAAAAAATTAAAATGCCCAAAAGAAATGATATATCAACAATACTAATTATAGGGGCTGGTCCAATAGTCATTGGTCAAGCCTGTGAGTTTGATTATTCTGGAACACAAGCATGTAAAGCCCTCACAGAAGAGGGCTATCGTGTAATTTTAATAAATTCTAATCCAGCAACAATTATGACAGATCCCGAAATCGCAGACTCTACATACGTTGAACCTATAAATACTATTACAGTTGAAAAAATTATAAAAAAAGAAAAACCATGTGCAATACTACCAACAATGGGAGGACAAACAGCTCTTAATATTGCTATAGAACTTGAAGATAAGGGAATATTAAAAAAGGAAAATGTAGAATTAATTGGTGCTACAAAATCTGCAATAGAAAAAGCAGAGGATAGAAAAAAATTCAGAAGCTGTATGAAAGAATTAGGTATAAAATGTCCTAAATCTGTGATCATAGAAAAATTAGCTGATGCTGAAATAGCATTAAATGAAATTGGTTTGCCAGCAATTATAAGACCAGCATTTACCCTAGGAGGAGCTGGTGGTGGAATTGCATATAATACTAAAGATTTTTTTCAAATTTGTAAAAATGGATTACAAATTTCTCCTGTTAATCAGGTATTAGTAGACGAAAGTTTATTAGGATGGAAAGAATTTGAATTAGAAGTTGTAAGAGATCAAATGGATAATTCAATAATCATCTGCTCAATTGAAAATGTTGATCCCATGGGAGTCCATACGGGGGATAGCATTACTGTGGCGCCAGCGCTTACTTTAACTGATAAAGAATATCAAAAAATGCGTACCGACTCTATACGTATTTTAAAAGAAATTGGTGTTGAAACTGGTGGGTCAAATGTTCAATGGGCAGTTAACCCCGATGACGGAAGAATGGTTGTTATAGAAATGAACCCGAGAGTATCAAGATCGTCTGCCCTTGCATCAAAAGCTACTGGTTTCCCTATTGCCAAAATTGCTGCAAAACTAGCAGTAGGATATACTCTTAATGAATTAAAAAATGATATAACGGGTTCGACCCCAGCCAGTTTTGAGCCTACTATTGATTATATAGTAACAAAAATTCCTAGATTTACATTTGAAAAGTTTCCAGGAGCTTCTTCAGAATTAGGAAGTTCTATGAAATCTGTTGGGGAGGTAATGTCAATAGGAAGATCTTTTCATGAAAGTCTACAAAAAGCACTTATTTCACTAGATATCGGTTTATCAGGGTTGAGTGAAGTTTACATTCCAAAAGACAAAGAAGGGATGATAAATGCTTTATCGAAACAAAACCCTCAACGCATTATACAAATTGCACAAGCTATACGGCATGGAATGGAATTATCACTTATAAATAAAATTACAAAAATAGATTTTTGGTTTTTAGAACGCATAAAAGAAATTATTGAGCTTGAGAATTATATCAAAAAAAATGGCCTACCAAATAGTATGGAGGAATTGTTATACATAAAATCTTTGGGTTTTACAGATATGAGGCTTAGCGAGTTAACATCCCTGAAAGAGGTAGAAATTTACGAATTAAGAAAATCAAAGAATATTAATGCTGTTTATAAAAGAGTAGATACCTGTGCAGGAGAATTTAAATCTAATACATCTTATATGTATTCCACTTATCCAATGAATGAAACAGGATTAAATAATTGTGAATCTAATCCAAGTGAAAGAAAAAAAATTATAATTCTTGGCGGAGGACCAAATCGAATAGGACAAGGAATAGAATTTGATTATTGTTGTTGCCATGCTTGTTTTGCTCTTTCTAAAAATGGGATTGAAACAGTCATGATCAACTGTAATCCCGAAACAGTATCAACTGATTATGATACATCCGATAGACTCTATTTCGAACCTTTAACTGTTGAACATGTCATGGAAATTATTGTTAAAGAAAATTCAAATGGAAATTTATTAGGCGTTATTGTCCAATTAGGTGGACAAACACCATTAAATCTTTCTAAATCCCTAAAAAATTTTGGAATCCCCATTATAGGAACTAGTCTTGAATCCATTGATATTTCTGAAGATAGAGAAAAATTTCAAACCCTTTTATGTAAATTAGGTCTTAAACAACCTAATAATGGCATTGCCAGATCAGACAAAGAGGCTATTAAAATAGCAAATAAAATAGATTATCCTGTGGTAATTAGACCTTCTTACGTTATAGGAGGTAGGGCTATGGAAATAGTTTTAAATGAAGATCATTTAAAAAAGTACATTAATCATGCTGTAAAAGTTAGCGGTGAAAATCCAATATTAATTGATAGTTTTATCAGTAATGCCATAGAAATTGACGTTGATGCAATTTCAGATGGTATAAATGTAACCATAGTTGGGTTAATGCAACATATAGAGGAAGCAGGCATCCATTCGGGTGATAGCGCATGTTGTATTCCACCATATTCTTTAGATAATGAAATTATTGATAGATTAAAAAAACAAAGCATCTTGCTAGCAAAAGAATTGCAGGTAGTGGGTTTAATCAACATACAATTTGCAATAAATGGTAGGGATATTTATGTCCTCGAAGCAAACCCTAGAGCTTCTAGGACACTTCCTTTTGTTTCTAAAGTTATAGGTAAACCAATCCCTGGAATAGCCGCATTAATAATGGCAGGAATTTCAAAAAATATTATTGATGAACCTAATATTAATTTCTTTGCAATTAAGGAAGTAGTATTACCTTTTAATAAGTTTCCTGGGACAGATATTTTGTTAGGACCAGAAATGCGTTCCACTGGTGAAGTGATGGGAATTGATAAGAATTTTGCAAAAGCATATTTAAAATCACAAATTGCTTCTGGTATCAAACTTCCTAACAAAGGTACTGCATTTGTTTCGGTTAAAGAAAAAGATAAAAGCCCAAAGTTATTAGAAATTTGTAAGATAATTGATGAATTAGGAATTAATATTTTAGCTACAACTGGAACTTTACAATTTCTCTCAAACAATAATATTAACGCTAAAGGTGTAAATAAAGCCTATGAAGGAAGGCCTAACATTATTGATTTATTAACTGATAATAAAATTAATTTAGTAATAAACACAACTGAAGGCCTCCAGTCTATACAAGATAGTAAAGGTATAAGAATGTTAGCATTAGAAAAAAATCTTCCCTATTATACTTCCACTACAGGTGCTTGGGCTGCAGCGCATTCTATGAAAAATCTTAATGAAAAAGAACTTTCTATTATATCTTTGCAAGAATTAAATAACTTAGATTTTTAAATAAAAAAATACTGAAATGGCAAAATTATATTTTTATTATTCTACGATGAATGCAGGTAAATCGACGATTTTGCTTCAAGCTGGTCATAACTACAGAGAAAGAGGAATGGAACCCTTTCTAATTACGGCCAAACTAGATAATAGAGCAGGACAACCTAAAATTGTAAGTAGAATTGGAATTGAGGAGAAAGCCCAACTATTTGACTCAAAAGATGACTTATTTTTAATGATAAAAGAAAAGGTCAAAGAAAAAAAATTAAATTGTATACTTCTAGATGAAGCTCAATTTCTATCAAAAAAACAAGTTTGGCAACTTGCAAGAGTTGTCGATGATCTCCAAATTCCAGTTCTTTGCTATGGTTTAAGGGTTGATTTCCAAGGAGAATTATTTCCTGGTTCTCTTGTTCTATTGTCTATAGCTGACGAAATGAGAGAAATAAAAACCATTTGTCATTGTGGAAAGAAAGCAACAATGGTTGCACGATTAAATAAAGACGGTAAAGTAATAACTAAAGGAGAGCAAATTCAAATTGGCGGGAATGAAAGTTACATATCACTATGTAGGCTTCATTGGCGTGAAGAAATAAAAAATGCTAATATAAACGACTCCCAATTTTAGTTTCATTGTCTGGGACTACTAAAAAAACCCCTTCCTCTTTCATATCAGGAACTCCCAAAACTAAAACTTCAGAAATAAAGTTTCCAATTTGTCTTGGTTTAAGATTTATAACGGCTAAAATTTTCTTACCAATTAAGTCATTTGGTTTATAATGATCTGTAATCTGAGCAGAGGACTTTTTTTCTCCTATATGTTTTCCAAAATTTATCCATAATTTTAAAGCAGGTTTTCTTGCTTCAGGATAACTTTCAGCTTTTATAATTTCACCTACTCTTATATCAACATTTTGAAAGGTATTAAAATCAATAAAATTCAATATAAATTCCTTTATTATTTCATTTTAATTTTTTGCTAAAGATTTACTTCTATTATATGCTGCAGCTACGGCATTTTTGATTATTTCATGCCAACCATTTTTTTTATCCATCAAAATATTTAAAGCTGCTTGCGTTGTACCATTTGGACTGGTTACATCTTCTCTTAACCTCGATGGACTCTTATCACTATCAATTGCAAGAAGACCAGCACCAACAATAGTTTGTAAAACAATTGTTTTAGTTATTTCTTCAGGTATACCCAAATCATTACCAACTCCTATTAGTATTTCAGCAAAATTAAAAATGTAAGCTGGACCAGAGCCTGAGATTGCAGTAACTACGTCCATCATACTTTCTTTTTCAAGAACTACAGTCTTACCTAATGTACTGAAGAAGTGCTCTGTCCATTTAATATGAGCTAAAGAAGAATATTCATTACCTATTATAGCGGAGACGCCCTGCTCTATAGAAACAGGTGTATTTGGCATAACTCTAATGACCGGACAAGGCACTTTAAAAATGTTATGAAAAAAACTAAAGTCTTTCCCCGCAATTACACTTATAATAAAAGAATTATCTGAAAGATCATTTTTATTATCTTTAATCACTTGTTCAGCAACTTGTGGTTTTACAGCAAAAATACAAACGTTTATCTGACCCTTTATATCTAAAGGATTAAGAGTTATTTTTTTTTTGTCATTCATCTTTTTTAGCCAATTAGAAGGATTTGGTTCACGCACATAAATTTTAGTCAATTCATTTGAAACTTTGACCCAACCTCTGAGCATTGCCTCACCCATGTTACCAGAACCTACAATCAACACTTTCTTCATGGTTTCACACTATTTTATAGTAGTTATATAATAAGAAAAAATTCATTTTTTTTAAATTCTTTAAGATTTAAACAAATCCAGACAAATGTTGACTAGCTAACTTTAAAGCCATGTCAGGACTTTCTTTTCCACAAGATATTAGTTGAAAAACAGGGTAGAGTTCATCCATTACAGAAGTAGTTTCAGAAATTATTTCTGTAGTACGTCGGCTTTCAATTTCTAACGCGTCAGATCCCTTAAATTGATTGTGAAAAACTAAAATTTTCTCATTCTCACAAAAAGTAAAATGACCCTCACTACATTTCTCATTTGCAAGATTGAGTGTTTTATAAAAAGAACTCATATTATCTTTCTTTGGATTCAAATCATATTCACATGTTAATTTCAGCTGCTGATCTTTTTCTAACCATAACAAAGAAAATAAATAATTTTTCCATACTCCTTCAACGTAAAAAGCAGCAGAATCAAAACCATCATTTACTAGCTCCCAACTTTTTAATTTTGCTAAATTTTTAAAATTAGAGACTGGATTAGCTTCAAAATATGTTTTTAAATCTTCCTGAATATTCATGATTTATGATTTTTAAATTATCGGAAAAAACAATTTGTAGTTATATTTATTTAGTATAACACAAAATGTTGATAAGTTAAGTATATTATTTAGGAATAATTAAAAAATTATCTTTTTAATTTTTTGAATTTTTTTTTGCAATTACAGTTTTTGAAGTTCTTGGTTTTGGTTTCAACATGTTTATTTCTTTTTTTAAATCAAGTAATTCTTTTTGCAATTCAGAATGAATTTCTTTCATCACATCAAACTCTTCTCTTGTTACCAAACCTTTATCTGCCAAATACCTGTCTAAAAGACTTTTTACTGCATTTTCAATTTCACCAGTTGCATTTTGTGCTAATCCAAAAGCATTGGTCATTAATTTTGCTAAATCATCAATAATTTGATTTCTGCTTTGCATTTTCGAACCTATAATAATAATATTTCTCGACTAGCTTATGATAGTTGTAATAATAATTAATAATTAATAATTAAAAGACAAGAGATTAAATTTCTAATGTATTTTAGATTCCCAGACTTTTTAAAACCCAATGTTTTTTCTTTTGAAATTTTTAATTTTAGCTTAGCACTTAGTTGGTATTCATTATCTTATATTTTTGGAATTATTTGTGCTTGGTATATAATATATGCTTTAGCCAAAAAAGAAACTCTTTGGCCAGAAAAAAGTCCACTAAAAACACAAAACGTTGAAGACTTAATGACATATCTTATACTAGGGATAATCTTAGGTGGAAGAATGGGATATGTATTATTTTATAATCCTGAGTTTTACTTGAATTCACCTATTCGAATTCTTTATTTATGGGAAGGGGGAATGTCATTCCATGGTGGTTTTTTAGGAGTAGTATTTGGGGCTTTATATTACTCTATTCGAAATAGAAAATCTATACTCCCAATGGGCGATATAATTGCTGTAAGTACTCCACCTGGTCTTTTTTTAGGTCGTTTAGCTAATTTTATAAATCAAGAACTATGGGGGAAGCCTACTACTTATTTTTTAGGAATGGAATTTACAAAACCACCAGCTAACATTTGTCCAAAAAGTTGGGAATTAGAAATTTGCATCAGGCACCCCTCTCAATTATATGAAGCTCTATTAGAAGGTCTACTTTTAGGAATATTACTATTAGTATTAGTATATATTTTTAAATTACTTAAGTATCCAGGAAGAATAATGGGGACTTTTTTCTTTGGTTATGGATTAGCTAGAATTTTTGTTGAATTTTTTAGAGAAGCTGATCCTCAATATATAAGTGCTGAGAACCCTAATGGATATATTTTTATGATATCAAAAGACTTTGGCTTTTCAATGGGACAAACACTTTCATTTCCAATGTTAATAATTGGAATTTTTTTTATAATACTATCATTCAAAAATATTAAAAAAAGAATTTCTTAATTTATGAAAAAAATTAATCTCACTGAATTGATAAAAAATTCAATAATTAAAAAAAATGGAATAAGCCTCTCAGAGTATATGAAAATG
Source organism: uncultured Alphaproteobacteria bacterium (assembly GCA_902614945.1). Classification (GTDB taxonomy): domain Bacteria; phylum Pseudomonadota; class Alphaproteobacteria; order Rhodobacterales; family Rhodobacteraceae; genus CACIIZ01. The sequence goes on along the minus strand of CACMNE010000005.1, from coordinate 71,208 downwards.
TGTATGACACATCCAAAGTATGGATATTACACAAAAAAATATCCTATTGGTTTTAAAGGAGATTTTATTACAAGCCCAGAAATATCTCAAATGTTTGGGGAACTTATCGGATTATGGATTGTTAAAGTTTGGATGGATCATGGTAAGCCTTCTAACTTTTCTTTAGTGGAACTAGGTCCTGGAAATGGAACTTTGATGGCAGACATATTAAGAGCGACCAGAAATATTCCAGAGTTTCATAAATCATTAAAAATCACATTAGTAGAAATATCACCTGCCTTGCAGAAATTACAAAAAAAAGTTCTAAAAAACTATCAAATAAATTGGAAAAACAAATTAAATAAATTACCAAATATCCCAACAACAATAATTGCTAATGAGTTTTTTGATGCTTTTCCTATAGAGCAGTACATTTTTAAAAAATCTAAATGGCTGGAAATTATAGTTTCATTAAAAAATTTTAAAAATAAGAACTCAAATGAGTTTTGTTTTGGATTTAAAAAGATAGCTAAGCCACCAGAAGAATTATCATCCTTAAATAATGAAGAAAACCAGATCTATGAGGTTTCTCCAGAAATTAAAAAAAATATAATATATTTATCTAAACACTTAAAAAAAAATCGTGGTGCTTGTTTAATAATTGACTATGGAAAAAACAATAATTTAGGTAGTACTTTACAGTCTATAAAAAATCATAAATATTCTAATCCCCTTGAAAATCAAGGGGAGAGTGATTTAACTAGCTTGGTTAATTTTAGAGCTATAAAGGATTATGCAGAAAATTATAACTTAGTAGTTACAGATTTAGTTGATCAAGGAGACTTTTTAAACACTTTAGGAATACAAGAACGATTTGTGGCTCTTTCAAAAAATATGGAAAAGGAAAAAATTGCTTTGCATCTTTCATCTTTGAAAAGACTTATAGATAAAAATCAAATGGGAAAACTATTTAAAGTTATTGGAATTAGGAATAGAAATTCTTTGCCATTAGTAGGGTTAGAACATAAGTGACAGAATACTTGACATCAAATGTGATAGAAAATTTTAAACACGGTTTTTTTAAAAGAACTGGTGGGGTTTCAATTAATGAATTTAGCAGTTTAAATTGTAAGTATAGTAGCTTTGACACTATATCAAAAATAAATTCCAATAGAGCAATTGTATCAAATTTAATGGGAATAAAAAATTCTGATCTCATTACTCTTAAACAAATGCATTCCTCAGATGTAATTAATATTACAGAAAGAATTGAACCTGATGAAATTGAAGGGGACTCAATGGTGACCTCAAAAGAAGGCATATGCTTAGGAATACTTACAGCTGATTGCGCTCCTATACTTTTTGGTGACTTTGAAAAAAAAATTATAGGAGCTGCGCATGCGGGTTGGAAGGGTTTATATGGTGGGATAGTTGAGAACACTCTAGAAAATATGGTGCAATTAGGAGCAAAGATAAAGAATATTTGTGTAGCAATTGGACCCTGTATTCAAAAAAATAATTATGAGGTAGGGATTGAATTCTATGAAAGATTTATCAAAAAAGATGGAACGTACAAAAAATTTTTTTTAAAAGAGAATAATAAAATATTGTTTGATTTACCTGGATCTATATCTTTTAGACTTCACTTACAGGGTATTAGAAATATTCAGTCCCTAAATAAGTGTACCTTTACAGAGAAAAAAAATTATTTTTCTTTTCGACGAAATCAAAAAAATAAACTTGGTGATTGTGGAAGGATGATTTCTACAATAAAGATATAAATAAAAATTAATTTGAAAAAGGTAGGAAGTTTAATGCCTGAAAAAACGAAGCTATTAATAATCGGATCTGGTCCTGCTGGATATACTGCTGCTGTATATGGTTCTAGAGCCTTGCTAGAACCAATACTTTTGCAAGGTATACAACCTGGCGGTCAACTCACAATTACAACTGAAGTTGAAAACTGGCCAGGAGTAAAAGAAATACAGGGTCCTGATCTTATGACTAATTTAGAAAGTCATGCTAAGTCCGCAGGAACAAAAATTATTAATGAAACTATTATCAAATTAAATTTAAAAAAATATCCATTCATTGCAATGTCAGAAGGTGGGAATCAATATGAAGCAGAATCCATTATACTTGCAACTGGGGCCCAAGCAAAATGGCTTGGCTTGAAATCAGAAGAGAAGTATAAAGGATTTGGAGTATCAGCATGTGCAACTTGTGATGGTTTTTTCTTTAGAAACGAAATAATTACAGTGGTTGGTGGCGGAAATACTGCTGTAGAAGAAGCCCTATTTCTTACTAATTTTGCAAAAAAAGTAATTCTAATTCATAGGAGAGATACTTTAAGGGCTGAAAAAATACTCCAAGAAAGACTATTTAAAAATCCAAAAGTAGAGGTTATTTGGAACAGCCAATTAAAAGAAATAATTGGAATAGATAATCCCTTGAGTGTAGAGGGAATAAAAATTGAAAATCTTCTAGATAAAAAAGAATTAGAAATTTCATGCAAAGGTGTTTTTATAGCCATTGGCCACGCCCCATCAAATGAATTAATTATAAATCAACTTGAAACACATAATGGCGGTTATGTTGTTACGAAACCAAATTCAACAGAGACTTCTATACCAGGAGTTTTCGCCGCTGGGGATATTACAGATTTTAAATACAGGCAAGCAGTTACTGCTGCTGGAATGGGTTGTATGGCTGCTTTGGAAGCAGAAAAATTTTTGGCCGAGAAAATAGGCTAGAATTTTAAATAAATTCCTAAAATAAAAAAAAAGTTCCCAATTACTCATTAGAATCTATTTTTATTTTTTTAACTTTTGGTTCAATATTTTTTCTCAATAAGAAAACATTTAGCAAACCTTTCTCTAAACTAGCCCCATTGACTTCAACACCATCTGCCAAAACAAATGTTTTTTGAAAATGTCTAGCTGCTATACCCCTATAAATAAATGTATTTTGATTTGATTTTTCAATTTGCTTTCCTGAAATTATGAGTTGCCTCTCCTCTAGTGTTATATTTAGTTCATCTTCACTAAATCCAGCTACTGCTAAAGTAATTTTGTAATTATTATCATCAGATAACTCTATATTATAAGGGGGAAATCCATCATTACTTGATTTAATTGTTTTTTCCAGCAACCTATCGATTTGCTCAAAACCTAATAGAAAAGGATGCGCTGCAAATGATATTCTAGCCATTTTAAATTTCCTCGATTGATGATAATAATATATGTAAAATATTAATAAATTCAATTGAATTAATTTTTAAAAAATTCATATATTAAAGTTTAAGCTGATTGTTCACTATATATTTTTTAGGATTAAAATGGAAAAAAATTTAATTAGCGTAGTCATGGGAAGTCAATCAGATTGGAAAACAATGCGATTTGCTTGTGATGTTTTAGAAGAATTTAAAGTTAAATATGAAAAAAAAATTATTTCAGCACATAGAACACCTGACCGCCTTTTTAAATATGCAAGCAACGCTCATAAAAGACAAATAAAAGTTATAATTGCTGGTGCTGGAGGTGCTGCACATTTGCCTGGAATGGTTGCATCAAAGACTTTTTTACCAGTTATTGGTGTTCCTATATTATCTGAAGCACTTTCAGGTGTAGATAGTTTATATTCAATAGTACAAATGCCAAGAGGTTGCCCTGTAGCAACAATGGCAATAGGTATACCAGGCGCAGTTAATTCTTCCATTTTGGCAATTTCAGTCTTAGCACTTAATAATAAAAAATTAGAAAAAAAATTAAAAAATTGGCATAAACATAAGACTTTGTCTGTTCCATTGGTCCCAAAAGATGACTAAAAAAAACGAATTACCTTTTGGCAGTATTGTTGGAATTTTAGGAGGTGGCCAATTAGGTAGAATGCTGTCACTATCAGCTTCTCAATTAGGTTTTAAAACTCATATATATGATCCGGATATCAATGCACCGGCTAAACAGGTAACTAATTTATCAAGTACATTTGAATATGATGATTTTAAAAATTTAGAAAATTTTGCCAATAAAGTTGATGTTATAACTTATGAATTTGAAAACATTCCTTTAGAAACAATTAAATTTTGCCAAAATTTAAACAGTGTTTACCCAAATTATAAATCATTGGGCATATGCCAAGATAGAATCACTGAAAAAAATTTCCTAAAGAGTATAGGGGTTGAAACTGTTAAATTTGAAATGGCTTCATCTTATGAGGAAATTAAAATAGCTATAGAAAATATAGGTCTTCCTGTAGTAATAAAAACAAGTAGGTTTGGATATGATGGGAAAGGCCAAAAAGTAATTTATAAAAAAGAAGAAATTGAAAAAATTGTTTCTGAATTCATAGATGTACAAGTTATCATTGAAAAATTTATTGAGTTTGAGTTGGAAATTTCTGTTATCATATGTAGAGACATGAGTGGAAAAATATCTGCTTATGATCCTTCGGAGAATATACATAAAAATGGTATATTAGTTGAGTCTAAAGTACCTGCAAATATAAGCTTTTCTACAAGTAGTGATGCTATTTTTTTAGCAAGTAAAATAGTAAGAAATTTAAATTATGTTGGAGTAATGGGTATAGAGTTTTTTATAACAAAAGCAAAGAAAATATTAGTAAATGAAATGGCCCCAAGAGTTCACAATTCAGGTCATTGGACACAAACTGGATGCATAATTAGTCAATTTGAACAACATATAAGAGCTATCACTGGAACACCAATTGGAGATGGTAGAAGACACTCAAATGTACTAATGAAAAATATATTAGGAAATCAAATTTTTGATATTAATTATGAAAGTGGAAAATCTATAAATATCTATGGTAAAGATAAAGTAAAAAATAATAGAAAAATGGGACATCTAAATATAATAAAATAAAAAAAGGGGCGTTATGCCCCTTTTATAATTTAATATTGAGTTATGGGATATGATTTACATCATACCACCCATACCACCCATACCACCCATGTCAGGCATCGCAGGTGCTCCAGCTGCACCTTTAGGCTCTGGTTTGTCTCCAACCATTGCTTCTGTTGTAACCAATAAACCAGCAATAGAGGCAGCATCTTCCAAAGCTGTACGTACTACTTTTGCAGGATCTATAACCCCAAATTTGAACATGTCACCATACTCTTCTGTTTGAGCATTAAAGCCGTGAGTATCATCTTTACTTTCACGTATTTTACCAGCAACAACTGCACCATCAACTCCAGCATTTTCAGCTATTTGCCTAAGTGGAGCTTCTAAAGCTCTTCTTATGATGTTAATACCGGCTTCTTGATCTGGATTATTACCTTTTAATTTACTTAGGCTTTTGGTAGCAGCAACTAATGCAACTCCACCACCGACTACAATACCTTCCTGCACAGCAGCCCTGGTTGCATTAAGAGCATCATCTACTCTATCTTTTCGCTCTTTAACTTCTACTTCTGTAGCTCCACCAACACGAATAACTGCAACACCTCCAGCTAACTTAGCTAAACGTTCTTGGAGTTTTTCTTTGTCATAATCAGATGTGGTTTCTTCTATTTGAGCCTTAATCTGGGATACTCTAGCTTCAATCTCTGATTTTTCACCAGCCCCATCAACGATGGTAGTTTCATCCTTAGTAATATTAACCCTCTTTGCTGTACCAAGCATATCCATTGTTACATTTTCAAGCTTCATACCTAAATCTTCAGAAATTAACTGACCACCTGTAAGAATGGCAATATCTTGCAACATTGCTTTTCTACGATCACCAAATCCTGGAGCTTTCACGCCAGCTATTTTTAATCCACCTCTGAGTTTGTTTACAACTAAGGTTGCTAGAGCCTCACCTTCTACATCCTCAGCAATAATAAGTAATGGTTTACTAGATTGAATAACTGATTCTAAAAGTGGAACCATAGGTTGGAGTGAAGAAAGTTTTTTCTCATGGAGTAAAATTAAACAATCTTCAAGATCTGCTGTCATTTTTTCTGAATTAGTTATGAAGTATGGTGATAAGTAACCTCTATCAAATTGCATACCTTCGACAACATCTGTTTCTGTTTCCAAGCCTTTGTTTTCTTCAACAGTAATTACACCTTCATTTCCAACTTTTTGCATAGCATCTGAAATTTGTTTACCAATTTCGGATTCTCCATTTGCTGATATTGTACCAACTTGAGCAACTTCATCACTATTTGCTACTGGTCTTGATTGTTTTGCAATTGAATCAACTACTGCTGACACTGCTGTATCAATACCTCTTTTCAAATCCATTGGATTCATTCCAGCTGCCACTGATTTTAGCCCTTCACGAACAATTGATTGGGCTAATATCGTTGCAGTGGTTGTACCATCACCTGCAGTATCATTTGTTTTCGAAGCGACTTCTTTGACCATTTGAGCACCCATGTTCTCAAATTTGTCCTCAAGTTCGATTTCTTTAGCTACAGTAACACCGTCCTTCGTAATTCTTGGTGCCCCAAACGATTTATCCAAAACTACGTTTCTTCCTTTTGGACCTAAAGTAACTTTTACTGCGTCCGCCAATACATTTACTCCATGCATCATTCTGTTACGAGCGTCAGTACTAAATTTTACATCTTTTGCTGCCATAATTAAATTCCTAAATATAATTAAAAAAAACTAAGCCATTATGCCTAGTATGTCACTTTCTTTCATGATTAACATATCTTCACCGTTAATCTTTACTTCGGTGCCAGACCATTTGCCAAAAAGTATTCTATCTCCAGCTTTTACGTCCATTGGCATACGATTTCCTTTTTCGTCAATAGCTCCATTTCCTACTGAAACTACTTCTCCCTCTGCGGGTTTTTCTTGAGCAGAATCAGGAATAATTAGACCCCCTGAAGTCTTTTCATCGTTCTCAACACGACGAACAACTACACGATCATGTAATGGTTTAAATGTCATATTATAACGCTCCCTTTTAAAAATTAAGACGGACAAAAAAAAAGCACTCGCCGTCGTTAAGTGCCAACAATACTTATTTAAGTAAAATTTTTATTAAGTCAATATAAAATATAAAAAATAAGCTTTTATATCTATTTTTTTTTTTTTATAACAACTTTATATTTTTAATTAAAATTAGAGAACTACTTAAGAATGGTTAAAATTATTAAAAGTTTAAAACAAATCTCTAAGAATTATAACGTTTTATTTTGCGATATTTGGGGGTGTATTCATAATGGGAAAAAAGCTTACACTAAAGCATTAGAGGCCCTAATTGAATTTAAAATGAATGGTGGATTTGTTATGCTTCTAACAAATGCTCCAAGACCAAAATCAGCTGTGAAGGCTCACTTATCTTCTTTTGGAATTTTTGAAGAACACTTTAATGATATTACTACTTCAGGAGATGCAGCTCAAAATAGTATGCTCTCCGGAGAAGTCGGTAAAAAAGTATTTCACTTAGGACCAGAAAGAGACTTAAGCTTTTTTATTGATCTTCCTAATGATAAAAAAAATAAAAATAGTATCGAGAGGGTTGGACTTTCTTCAGCTGAAGGTATCGTTTGTACGGGACTATTTGATGATCGTACTGAAACACCAGAAAATTATAAAGATATAATAAAATATGGAGTTGATAAGAATCTTAATTTACTTTGTGTAAATCCAGATATTTTTGTAGATGTGGGAGATTTAAGAGTATGGTGTGCAGGAGGAATTGCAGAAGCATTTACTAAAGCTGGTGGGAATAGTATATATTGTGGTAAACCTCATAGACAAATTTACAATTTAGCCTATTCTAAATTAAAAAAACATAATATTAAATGTCCTAAAATATTATGTGTAGGAGATGGTATAAATACCGACATATTAGGTGGAAATAAAGAGAACTTAGATACTCTCTTTATTTGCGGTGGATTATCAAGTCCTGAACTTGGAATGAAAAATAATTTAGAAATACCTAACGAAAAAAAACTGGAAGAATTATTCAAAAAAAATAAAATTCTTCCAACCGTCTCAATAAGTTATCTTAATTAAAAATATGAAATATTGAGGTTTTAGATAATATAATGAAAATTATACGTGAGTTAAATAATGCAGAAAAATTTACAAAACTATCGACTATAATAATTGGTAATTTTGATGGTGTTCATTTGGGTCATCAAAAAATAATTAAAAAATGTTCACAAATTGCATCATCAAATAAATTTGGTATTTTAACATTTGATCCACACCCCCGAGACTATTTTAAAAGAAATAAAATTCCTTTTAAACTTAGTTCAAAGGAACAAAAGTACAAAATGATCGAAAGATTAAATGTTACCTTTTTAATTGAATTAAAGTTTGATAAAAATATAGAAATTCTGTCTCCTGAACAATTTGTAAAATCTATTATTTTTGAAAAATTAGGTGTGAAACAAATCATTGTAGGAAATGATTTTTGTTTTGGTAATAAAAGAAGTGGTGATGTTAATTGTCTAAAAACTTTAGGAAAAAAATACAATATTAACGTATATTCTTTAGATCTCAAGAAAATTGCAGAAAATAAAATCTCTTCTACATTAATTAGAAATGCTCTTACAGAAGGAAAATTAGATATAGCTAATAAGATGCTTGGCTATTATCATAAAATTTATGGTCTTGTTGTTCAGGGAGATAAAAGAGGACGTGAACTAGGTTTTCCAACAATAAATCTAGAATTAAAAGATATAATTGTCCCAAAGTATGGTATTTACTCATGTATGATCAAAGTACTGTCTTCAGATTTTCAGGATATATATAAAGGAGTAGCATCAATAGGTACAAAACCAACATTTGGAAAAAATGAAGCAAATTGTGAAGTACATATATTTGATTTTTCTGAAACAATTTATAATAAAAAAGTAATAGTTTCATTAGTTAAATTTCAAAGAGACGAGATTAAATACGAATCAATAGAAAAACTTAAAATACAGATGAAAAAAGACTGTAAGATTGCAATAAATAATCTTAGTAAAAATGAATTGTTGAAAGATGAGAAAAAATTTCTGGAAAAACATACCACTTAACGATTTAAGCTCAGAGGAATGGGAGTTACTTTGCGATGGATGTGGAAAATGTTGCCTAAACAAGTTCAATAAAAACAAAAAGTGTGCGCCCATTTATACAAGTGTAGCGTGCAAATATTTGGATATTAATAAATGTTCTTGTAAAGTTTATAGTGAAAGAGAAAAGAAAAGAAAAGATTGTTTGATATTATCACCAAAAAATATAAATAAAATAGTTAATCTATTACCAACATCTTGCTCATATCGTTTAATTTATGAAAAAAAACCTTTACCTTCTTGGCATCATTTAAACCTACCTAAAAATAAAAATGTACATAATACAAAAAATTCAGTCAAAAATTTTGCAATAAGCGAAGAGTATGTAGATAGTTCAGATATTGTAAATTTAATTTTTGAAAAATTCTAAAAATAATTGAAATAATTAAAAAGAAATAAAATTATATTATATATTTAAAAAAAAAAAAATTGTGATACAAATAATTAATTAGAGATAGCTTGCTTACTAATGGAACAATTAGCTAATATAAAAAAAATTTCACCAAAAAGGATGAATAATGAGTGAGCTGGTACACCCTAAAATAATTTCGGGTAATTCGAATATAACCCTTTCTAAAGGAATCGCAAGTTGGGCGAGTTCTCTTAGCAGATCACAAATTGATCTTGTTGAAGGAAGAGTTGAACAATTCAATGACCAAGAAATTTTTGTGGAAGTTTTTGAAAATATAAGAAATGAAGATATGTTTATTATCCAATCTACATCAAATCCAGCTAATGATAATATAATGGAATTACTAATTATAGCTGATGCCTTGAGAAGATCCAGTGCCAAGAGGATAACCGCTGTTATTCCTTATTTTGGTTATGCAAGACAAGATAGGAGAACTAAAGCAAGAACTCCCATAAGTGCAAAATTAATTGCAAATCTTTTGAGCGGAGCTGGCATTGAAAGGATTCTAACTCTTGATTTACACTCTGCACAAATTCAGGGTTTTTTTGATATACCAGTTGATAATCTTTATGCGTCACCAATTTTTGAACTTGATATTTCTCATTATTTTGAAAGGCAAGAATTACTCACCGTTGTTTCACCAGATGTTGGTGGAGTGGCAAGAGCTAGGGGTTTAGCTAAAACAATTAATGCTGACCTTGCAATTGTTGATAAGAGAAGAAACCAACCTGGTGAAATTGCATCAATGACAGTGATTGGTGAAGTAAAAAATAAAATATGTATAATTGTAGATGATATCTGTGATACTGCAGGAACGTTGGTTAAAGCTTCTGATTTACTTATTAATGAAGGTGCAATTGAGGTGCATGCATATATCTCCCATGGAGTACTTTCTGACCCTGCAATAGACAGAATAGAAAAATCAAGCTTGAGTTCATTGGTTGTGACCGATTCGATAAGTATAATTCCAAAAATTAAAAACAGTAATAAAATAAGAATAGTTCCAACAGCGCCTCTATTCGCTCAGGCATTACTAAATATAGCTAATGGAAATTCTGTATCTTCTTTATTTGACAGTGAAAGATTAAGGCCTATATACAAACCTTACTATCCTAAATATCATATTGAAAAAAAACGTAAGGCATAGTTGCAAATTATTTTATTTTTCTTTTTTTAGCATGTTCAAGAGTGTTCATAACCTTTAAAATAGGAATAATACAAATTACAAGTAAAATAGCAGCAAAATAGAAAGGTAATCCTGGAATATACCAATCATCCTTTTGTGATGCTCCAATTTTAAATAGTAAAGTCATAAGTAAGGGACTTAGAATTGTTGTGATTGCATTTATGCTAGAAAGTATACCTTGTAGTAAACCTTGGGTGTCATCCGATACTTTATTAGAAATAAAACCGTCTAATGTAGGATTCATTAATTCAGTTAAAACTGCGATTGGTATCAAAGCAAAAACTAACCATGCAGTTTTAATTGTTCCAAAGCCAAATAGTGTAAGACTCCCAACTACTAGGGAGAAAATAACAATTTTTTGTGGTTGTATATTTCTTACATAGTGTAGTCTGATAATCAAACCCTGTACAAATGCGACACCAAGACCGTAACAAGCTAAAGAAACACCTATCAAACCAGGACCCCAACCAAAAACCTCCTTGCTCCAGAAACTCCAAATGGAAGGATACACCCAGTGTCCAATACTTATTAGCAAAATACATATGAAAAATATTCTTAAATCTTTCATTAAAAAAGCTTTAAAAATTGAAATGAACGGATTCAAATCAGTAAATTTAAATTTTCTTTTATTTTTTTCTTCTAGAGATTCAGTTAAAAAAACATAGCATAGTAAGAATGTTCCCAAAGATAAAGCTGCAGAAAAAAAGAACGGTAGCCTGAAATTTATCTCACCTAATATTCCTCCAATAAATGGACCAAGTACGAAACCAATACCAAAAGCTGCACCAATGAGTCCAAAGTTCTTAGCTTTATCTTCTGAATTTGATATATCAGCTAAATATGCCATAGCTGTGGGTACCGTACCGCCAGCAATACCACCTATCATACGTCCAATGATAAATATCCATAGTGATGTAGCAAAACCTAGAATCAGATAATCAATAAACATTAAAAAAAGGGATATCAAAATTATAGGTCTTCTTCCAAAAGCGTCAGAGATATTTCCAATTATGGGGGAAAATAAAAATTGCATTAGAGCATATGAAGCATAAAGAAAACCTCCCCAAATAGCTGCGTCAGATACTGAAAATTCACCTACTGCCTGCAGTATATCAGGCATTATTGGGAATATTACCATTAAGCCACTTATATCCAATACAACAGTTAAAAATATAAAACCAATTTCTTTTTTTTTTGATTGTCTCAAAATTTAAAGTTGGTTTTTAATTATTGTTAAATCATTTAATTTCTTAGCAAGAACACACTTTTGAAGATCGGTTGCTTTTTCCATAGAACTTTTAGTTCTATTTATTATCTTTTCTATCATCTCCAAATTAACTTCGTTTTCTAAAGAAGCTTTTTCTGCAAGAACAACTACATCACTACCAGTTATTTGAACAAATCCTCCAGTTAGAAAATACTTTTCAGATTTGCTGTCTGAATTTATATCGATGTAACCAGGTCTAATCGCAGTTGCAATTGGTGAGTGATTTGCGAATATTGTCATATCACCTTCGACCCCAGCAATACTTACAGAACTTACAGAACCTGACACAATAACCTTTTCAGGTGTGACTAATTCAAAATTAAATAATTCCTTAGACATATCAGTTTTTAAGCTACCTTAGATTCAAGTTTTTCTGCTTTTTCTATAACCTCGTCAATCCCTCCAACCATGTAAAAGGCTGCTTCAGGCAAATGATCAAATTCTCCAGCAACTACTCTTTTAAAACTATCAATAGTTACATCTAAAGGTACTTGAACTCCATCAGAGCCTGTAAAAACTTTAGCAACATCAAATGGTTGTGAAAGAAACTTTTGAATTTTTCTAGCTCTAGCAACGGTCAACTTATCCTCTTCTGACAGTTCATCCATGCCCAAAATGGCAATTATGTCTTGAAGAGATTTATACCTTTGCAGAATTCCTTGTACATCTCTTGCTACTTGGTAGTGCTCTTCACCAACAATTAATGGATCCATAAGCCTACTATTTGAGTCTAAAGGATCAACAGCTGGATATATTCCTAATTCAGAAATAGCCCTGCTTAAAACTGTAGTTGCATCAAGGTGAGCAAAAGAAGTTGCTGGGGCTGGATCAGTTAGATCGTCAGCTGGTACATATATAGCTTGGACTGAAGTTATAGATCCCGCCTTTGTAGATGTTATTCTTTCTTGTAACGCTCCCATATCAGTAGCCAGCGTAGGCTGGTAACCAACTGCAGAAGGAATACGGCCTAAAAGGGCAGAAACTTCAGAACCTGCTTGTGTAAATCTGAAAATATTATCAACAAAAAACAAAACATCTGTACCAGACTGGTCCCTAAATTGCTCTGCTAGTGTTAAGCCAGTTAATCCTACTCTAGCTCTCGCACCTGGTGGTTCATTCATCTGACCATAAACTAAAGATACTTTAGATTCTTCTAATTTTTTTGGATTAATAACACCCGACTCAATCATCTCATGATAGAGATCATTTCCTTCTCTGGTTCGCTCTCCAACTCCTGCAAATACAGAAAATCCCGAGTGAACTTTGGCAATATTATTAATTAACTCCATAATTAAAACTGTTTTACCTACACCCGCTCCACCAAAAAGACCAACCTTTCCACCTTTTGAATAAGGGGCCAATAGATCAATAACTTTTATTCCAGTGGTTAAAAGCTCTGTATCTGTTGATTGTTCAGAAAACTCTGGAGCAGGCTGATGTATGGGCCTTAATTCTTTAGCTTTTATGGGTCCTTGTTCATCAACTGGTTCTCCCACAACATTTAAAATTCTTCCCAATGTGGGATTTCCTACTGGAACAGAAATTGGAGCTCCAGCATCTTCAACAATTGCTCCTCTAACTAATCCTTCAGAACTATCCATAGCAATTGTTCTTACTGTATTTTCACCAAGATGTTGAGCAACCTCTAATATTAACTTTTGACCATCATTTTTTGTTTCAAGGGCATTGAGAATTTCAGGAAGGTGGTTATCAAACTGAACATCAACTACCGCCCCCATTACTTGAGTAATTTTTCCTTTTGGCCTAGACATCGCTTTCTCCATTTTTTATTTTACAGTGCTTCAGCACCAGATATAATTTCAATTAATTCATTAGTAATAGCTGCCTGCCTTGATCTATTAAACTGAATAGTGAGTTTATCAATCATTTCGCCAGCATTCCTAGTTGCATTGTCCATAGCAGACATTCGTGCACCTTGTTCAGATGCTCCATTTTCTAATAAAGCAGTAAATACCCTTGTAGATATTGCTTTAGGCAATAGATCTTCAATAATTTCTTGCTCATCTGGTTCATAAACAAAATTTGATATATTATCGTCATTTGTAAGTTCATCAGACTTTAATTTAATAGGAATAAGTTGTGAAGATTGAGGTGTTTGAGAAATAACAGATTCGAATTGATTATAAAAGATTGTAGCTATATCAAACTCATTATCAAAGAATTTTGAAATTATATTATCAGATATATTAGAAGCGTTATCATAAGAAATTTTTTTGATCTCTGAAAGGTCAACATGTTCAATCATATAATCTCCAAAATCTCTTTTTAATTGTTCTCGACCTTTTTTTCCAATGGTTAAAATCTTAATATTATTTCCATCAGATATTAAGTTATTAATATGATATTTTGCTAACCTAACAATTGAAGAATTGAATGCTCCACACAAACCACGTTCAGATGTAGCTACTATTATTAAATGAGTTTTATCTTTTCCATTACCAACTAACAGAGGTGAATTACTCGAAGCATTAGTTGAGAACGCGAGTTTTTCAATTACAATAGACATCTTTTCTGCGTAAGGCCTCGCTTGTTCTGCTGCTTCTTGAGCTTTCCTAAGTTTCGCTGCAGCTACCATTTGCATAGCTTTCGTGATCTTTCTTGTTGATTTAACACTTTCAATTCTATTTTTAAGATCTTTTAAATTGGGCATAATGATAATCCAAAACCTGAAGATTAATTTCTCAAGAAAAATTTCCCTTAAAAGCCTCAATAGCTTTTTTTATAGAATCTTCGAGTTCCCCATCCACTTTTCGATCGTTAATTGTCAGATCCTCTAACAATTTTTTACAGTCACTCCTAAGATAATCAACCAGTCCCTTTTCAAAACGTGTAACACTATTTACCTCAATATCATCTAAATATCCGCCTGTCCCTGAATAAATAATAACCACTTGCTCTGCATTTGTCAGAGGAGAATACTGAGCCTGTTTAAGTACCTCGGTTAAACGTGAACCTCTATTCAATAAAGCTTGTGTAGATGCATCTAGATCAGAACCGAATTGAGCAAATGCAGCCATTTCTCTGTATTGAGCAAGTTCCAATTTTACAGAACCAGCAACTGATTTCATTGCTTTTGTTTGTGCAGAAGAACCTACCCTTGAAACCGAAAGACCAGTATTTACTGCTGGTCTTATACCCTGATTAAACAACTCAGTTTCTAAAAATATTTGGCCATCAGTAATAGAGATTACATTTGTAGGAATAAAAGCTGAAACGTCGCCACCTTGTGTTTCGATTATAGGTAGCGCAGTAAGTGATCCCGCGCCATTATCATCATTCAATTTCGCAGATCGCTCTAGCAATCTTGAATGCAAATAAAAAACATCACCAGGATACGCTTCTCTTCCGGGAGGACGTCTAAGTAAAAGTGACATTTGCCTGTAAGCAACAGCCTGTTTAGATAAATCGTCATAAATTATCAGTGAATGACGACCGTTATCTCTAAAATATTCTGCCATAGAAGTAGCAGAATATGGAGCCAAAAACTGCATTGGGGCAGGATCTGATGCAGTTGCAGCAACTACAATTGAATACTCTAAAGCACCTGTTTCCTCCAGCTTCTTTACAAGCTGTGCAACTGTTGATCTTTTTTGTCCAATAGCAACATAAACACAGTAAAGTTTTTTTGATTCATCCTTACCTGCAGCGTCGTTATATGATTTTTGATTAAGTATTGTATCAAGAGCAACAGCGGTTTTTCCTGTCTGTCTATCACCTATTATAAGTTCTCTTTGTCCACGTCCAATAGGAATTAAAGAATCTACTGATTTTAATCCTGTTGCCATAGGTTCATGAACTGATTTTCTTGGAATTATTCCAGGTGCTTTTACATCAGCTACAGACCTCTTTTTTGTTTTAATAGGACCTTTTCCATCAAGTGGATTACCCAAACCATCAACAACTCTTCCCAACAGTTCATCACCTACTGGCACATCTACAATAGATTTTGTCCTTTTGACTTGATCCCCTTCTTTGATGTCTCTGTCAGATCCAAAAATAACGATACCAACATTATCAATTTCTAAGTTTAAGGCCATTCCCCTTATTCCATTAGGAAATTCAACCATTTCACCAGCTTGTACATTGTCAAGTCCAAAAACTCTTGCTATACCATCACCTACTGATAACACGGTGCCGACTTCTGCAACTTCGGATTCTTTCCCAAATTTTTTAATTTGTTCTTTTAAAATAGCTGATATTTCTGATGCTTGGATGTTCATCATCCTACCTCTTTCAAATTATTTTTCAATTTAGCTAGTTTTGATCTAATTGATGTATCAATAAGCTTTGAACCAACCTTTACAATTAACCCTCCCAAAATATTAGGATCGGATTTAGATTTAATTATAATATTACCATCAACTTTTGAGTTAATAGATTTTTTTATTTTTTCTAAATCACTTTGATTTAGTTCAGATACACTTGCTACTTCCACAATCAATTCATTTCTATCATTCCTACACAAATCCTTATACTGGAGGATCATTTCTTTCAAGGCAAATAACCTACGTTTTGAAGTCATGACTAAAATTGTATTGACAACATTTGCATGTAATTTAAGCTTTAAACCAATTGCTTTCATTGTAGATAATTGGTTTTCTCTTGGGTACAATGGAGATTTAATAAATAAAGAAAAATTAGGATCTTCATTTATAATTTTAAGAATTTTATCTAGGTCTTTTTCAAATTTATGAGCAGAATTAGTTTCCAATGCTAAATTAAAAAGAGCGTTTGCATACCTAAATGAGGCATCTTTTGTTAATGAAGTATTTTCACTCAAATCAAGTCTCCATAAAAGATCAAAATACATTAAATTCTGCAAGTACAATATTAGTTATCAGAGCTGTAACCTTCATGCAAGAAAGTATTGTAAATAAAATTGATTTTTTTAAATATATTAAATGATCATCGCACAAAAGCTATACGAAATTTAATAATGTGAGATTTCTCTTAGAAATTTTGATAAATTTATTACTGGGGTGTTGGCTTTGGTTTAATCAGACCGTCAAAAATTTCAAGAGGTGCTTTAATGCTATCAGAAATTTTAATTGTATTGGCTATATGAATTTGTTTCTTTGCTAATATTACAAAAACTCCTCCCATAACTTTTGATGCATATTTTAAAGTAATTTGATCAATAAACTTAAAAGAATTGAAGAGCATTTTTTTTTTTGTAGGAGGCATTAATAAAGTTGCACTCGTATTCAATATTTTGAATTTATTTTCAATCAAAATATTTGAAAGTTGAGAAATGCTGTAGGGTCTTCCAAAACCAAAAGGGGTAAGGTCAGACCTAGCCCAAAAACCTGTTCTATTTGGTACTACTATGAATAAATGACCCTCAGGGACAAGTACTCTCCACGCTTCTTCTAAAAGCTTATTAGGGTTATCACAATTTTCTAAACCATGAACTATCATCGCTATATCAGAAATTTCTGATTCTAAGGGCCATTCGGTCTGCTCGACCATAATAGTCTTATTCTTTTTGGAAGGCCAGTTTAAAGCACCTTGATTTTTTGGCATTAAGCATAAGTAATTGGAGTTTTTTTTAATCAAGCTATCCAAATACGGTATAGGATAACCATAGCCTACTATATTCTCTTGATTAAAATTTTCCCTTACAATGAATGCTTCTTTTTTTTTAATCAGCTTACTAATATTTTTGCTACAGAAAGAACCTAATAATGTATTAGTATAAAAATTTTTTAATTCGTTTATTTCTAAATTCAAAATGAAACCTATTTCAGTATTATATCAATTTTTTTAAATATCCAATATTATAAGCGTTGTCTAATCTTATAAATGAAACAATAATCATTAATATCAACATCTACAAAGGTTTATACATGCACACTGAAATACATACAATACCATGCCTGCAAGATAACTATGCATACATAATACACAACCACAAAAGAAATGAAACTTTTTTAATAGATGCACCAGAATCCTTTCCCATTATTAAAAAAATAGAAGAAAATAAATGGAAACTTAAAAAAATAGTTTTTACCCATCACCATTCAGATCATATTATGGGAACTAATGACTTAGTAAAAAAATTCAAACCAGTATTAGTAGGTTCAGAAACTGATTCTCATAGACTTCCAATACTTGGGGAAAAGTTAAAGGTTAATGGAATATTGAAACTCGGTATTTTAAGGTTTGAAATTATAGATGCACCAGGTCATACAATAGGTCATCTAGCTTTTTATTGCAACGAGTTAAACGCTCTTTTTACAGGAGATTCCCTAATGGCTTTTGGTTGCGGAAGACTATTTGAAGGAACTCCAGCTATGATGTGGAAAACATTAATTCAATTCAAGAATCTACCTCTTGATACAAAAATTTATAGTGGCCATGAATATGCTATCAAAAATTTAGAATTTGCTCTTTCTATTGATTCAGAGAATAAAGACCTTCAGAAAAAATATGTTCAAATTAAAGATTTAACTTATAGAAATCTTCCCTCTGTTCCATCTACAATTAGGGATGAATTAAAAATTAATCCCTTTCTAAGGGCAAATACGACTGAAATAAAGACAGCCCTAAATATGCTTAAAGATACTGACGAAAACGTATTCGCTGAATTAAGAAGAAGGAGAGATTCGTTTTAGATTAATTAATATTTTTTTTAAATTGGCACTGTATCTGCAAATATGCTAGTAAATAAAAAAATTGAAAATATCTTAACTTAATTATAATTAAATAATAAATTAATTTACGAATAACTGGACATATTTTATTTATTGCATAAATAATAAATGTTATCTATTAAAATGGGTGAAAAATGCCTTCTTTTTCAAAATCATTAGAAAATTGCATACATACTTCTTTAGGTATAGCGAATGATCACAAACACGAGCTTACAACACTTGAGCATCTTCTGTTAGCATTGATTGACGAACCTGATGCAGCAAAAGTAATGAAAGCTTGCAATGTAGATTTAGAAATTTTAAGAAAAAAAGTTTCTGAATTTATAAAGAAAGAGCTAGGAAATTTAATTAGTCAAGTTGAAGGTACTGAGTCTGTTCCGACTACTGGATTTCAGAGAGTTATTCAAAGGGCTGCTATCCATGTGCAAAGTTCTGGTAGAAATGAAGTTACTGGTGCTAATGTATTAGTAGCTATTTTTGCTGAAAGAGAAAGTCATGCGGCTTTCTTTTTACAGGAACAAGAAATGACACGTTATGATGCAGTAAATTTTATTGCTCATGGAGTAGCCAAAAATCCTAATTTTGCTGAAGACAGGAAAATATCTGGTTCAAATGAAGAACTTGAAGAAATTGGTGAAGAAAATAAAAGAGAAAAAGAATCTGCACTAAAAAAATATTGTAAAAATTTAAATGAAGAGGCCCAAGCACAAAGAATAGATCCTTTAATTGGGAGAGAAGCAGAAATAGAAAGATGTATACAAGTCTTATGTAGAAGGAGAAAAAATAATCCTATATTGGTAGGAGACCCGGGAGTCGGAAAAACTGCTATTGCCGAGGGATTAGCTAGAAAGATTGTTAACAAAGAAATTCCAAAAGTTTTAATTAATACTACAATTTTTTCACTTGATATGGGAGCTCTTTTAGCAGGAACTAGGTACAGGGGTGATTTCGAGGAACGACTAAAAAATGTTCTGAAAGAATTAGAAGAGCATAAAGATTCGATTTTTTTCATTGATGAAATTCATACTGTTATTGGAGCTGGGGCTACTACTGGTGGAGCTATGGATGCCTCAAATTTATTAAAACCTTCTCTGCAATCTGGAAATTTGAAATGTATGGGTTCAACCACATATAAGGAATACAGACAACATTTTGAAAAAGATCGTGCGTTATCAAGAAGATTTCAAAAAATTGACGTAGAGGAACCAACCCCAGATCAAGCAGTTCAAATTTTAAACGGTTTAAAACAATATTTTGAAAATCATCACGATACTAAATATACAGGTGAAGCAATTCAAGCTTCAATAGATCTTTCAGTTAAACACATACATGATAGAAAGTTACCTGATAAGGCTATTGATGTAATTGATGAAGCTGGGGCAGCTCAAATGATATTACCTGAGAAAGAAAGAAAAAAAATTATTGGTATTAAGGAAATTGAAAACGTTATTGCAAAAATTGCTAGAATACCTCCAAAAAGTATATCAAAAACAGATGCAGAAATATTAAGCAATTTAGATAAATCTCTAAAAAGAGTAGTATTCGGCCAAGACAAAGCAATAGATTCCTTAACCTCTGCGATAAAAATGGCTAGAGCTGGTTTAAGAGAACCTGAAAAACCAATAGGAAATTATTTGTTCTCAGGACCCACTGGTGTTGGTAAAACTGAAGTAGCTAGACAATTAGCTGATTGTCTTGGTGTTGAGTTAATCAGATTTGATATGTCAGAATATATGGAAAAACATGCCGTATCAAGACTAATTGGAGCACCTCCTGGATATGTAGGGTTTGATCAAGGTGGTATCCTTACTGACAAAATAGATCAGCATCCGCATTGTATTTTACTTTTAGACGAAATAGAAAAGGCACACCCAGATATATTTAATATTCTTCTACAAGTTATGGATCACGGAAAACTAACAGACCATAATGGAAGGACTGTGGACTTTAGAAATGTAGTTCTAATTATGACTTCAAATGCTGGGGCATCAGAACAGGCAGCAACTGCTATGGGTTTTGGAAGAGACAGAAGAGATGGGGAAGATACAAAAGCTATTGAAAAAATATTCAGTCCTGAATTTAGAAATAGATTAGACTCAGTAATAAGTTTTGCAACATTACCAATGCCTGTTATCATGAGGGTTGTAGAAAAGTTTGTCTTACAATTAGAAGCTCAACTAATGGATAAAAATGTTACATTTGATTTAACAACAAAAGCATCAGAATGGCTTGCGAAAAACGGTTATGATGAAAAAATGGGCGCAAGACCATTATCCAGGCTTATTCAGGAAAAAATAAAGAAGCCATTGGCTGAGGATATTCTCTTTGGTAAATTAAAAAAAGGGGGTGTTGTTAAAGTCTACGTTAAAAATGATAATATTTTCTTAGAAATTTCTCCACCAGAAAAACCTAGGATTTCACAAAAGAAACCTCCATTACTAGCAGCAAAATAGACTAATATATTTTTATCTCTCAGTTAACTTGATTTCTATTCTCCGGTTTCTAGCTAAAGCTTTTTCGTTTTCACCTTTATCAATAGGTTGAAATTCACCAAATCCAGTAGCTGCAAATCTTTCAGCAGGTAATAGTTCTTCTGAAATAAAATATTTGACAACTGACAAAGCTCTAGCCTGACTTAATTCCCAATTATCGGTAAATTTTCCTCCATTAAGAAACTTGGTTTTATCAGTATGTCCATCTACTCTTAAAATCCAGTCTATTTCTTTTGGTATTTCTTTAACTATTTTTCTAATTACCTTAGCCATTTGAGAAAGCTCAAATAAACCCTTTTCTTGCAACTCATCAGAACCTAAATCAAAAAGAATTTCTGAAGGGAAAACAAATCTATCTCCTACAATTTCGATACCTTTATTATTACCTAAAATTTGTCTCAAATTTCCAAAGAATTCTGACCGATAATTTTTTAATTCATTAGCTTCATCCTCTAACTTTTTTATTCTTTCTGCCTCTAAAACAGCATTCTTTTTTTGTTCTATTACAACTTGTGCCAAAGCTGAATTGAGTTTAGAACCAAGGTTTTCAACTTGAGCATTAGTTTCTTTATCTCTTATTTCAAACTGATTTAACAATATTTTTAAATCATTTAATTGTGATGCTAATGATAAAGTTTCTTGATTTAAATATTTAATTTTATCCAAAGAAATTTGTTTTTGGTTTTCACTTTTCAAAAGTTGGGACCTCAAGTTTTGTAGTGAAATTTCTCTTAACCGTAAAAGATCTGATAAATCAATTATCTTTTCTCTTATTTCATTATTTTCATTAAAAAGATTTAGATTCTTTTCTTCTAGCATGGCCATAGCTTTTTCTGAACTTGCAATTATTTTCAAATTATCAATTGCTCTTTTTCTTTCTTCTTCTAATGATAGAGTTGCAAATTCTAATTCTTCTCTTGATTCATTTAATTTTTTTCTAAGATTTTTCAAAGCAAGTTTTTCAATTAATATATTTTTTTCAGTTTCACTTAATTTTCCTTTATTGATTTTTAAATCTTCTTGTAGCCTTTTTATTAGTATATTAGATAGAATTATCTCTTTTTCTTTTTCAGAAATTATTTTTTCCTTTTGAGTTATATTTTTTTGAAAATTTTCTTTTTCTTCAGAATTTTTAATTACCTGTTCTTTGAGATCAGTAATCGTAGATTCTAGAATAATGTTAAACTCTTTTTGGGAAGAGAGAAGTGATTTTGTCTCATCAAGATTTTCATAAGCTAATCCTAATGCTATTTGGCTTCTACTCAATTTAAATTCTAATTCATTCTTACTTTTTGAAATTGAATTTAAATTTTTTTTTAGATCTTCTATATATAATTCAAGTGCTTCCCTCTTTGCAGCAGCTAACCGAGCTAATTCGACTTTCTCATCAATTTCTTGCCTGGCTGAAGCTAAAGCTAATCGAGAGGCTTCAAACCTAGAAACTTCTTCTTTAATACGATTATCCTTTTGAGCAATTTCAGATATGAGCTGAGTTCTTCTGGCAATTAAACTTGCTACTCTAATTTCAAAATCAGAAATTTTAATATTAGCTAAATCTAAATTCTTGAGAGCACTATTAAGTTCTAAAGACTTACTTTCATTTAAAACTTTTTGCTCCTCCAAACTTTTATTAATCGCTAAGTTTATTGCATTTAAATTTTTATACTCTTCTTTTTGTAAGCTTAAGTCTGCGATTAAATTCATAACTTCATTTTCAAGTCTTGAAAGTTCTGTTTCCTGACCTGAAATCTTTTCTCGAAAAACGGATTGAATTATCATAAAAATTGATAAAACAAACATTAAGACTAAAAGAAGGGCTGTCATTGCATCTACAAAACCTGGCCATATATTAGTTGTGAAACGACTGCCAGAACGTCTAAGTAATGCCATATATTTTACTCTGATTTATTTTCATTGTTAGAATTAGCTAATCTCAATATCGCATTTGACAAAATTGTAAAATCTTCTCTTAATTCAGATAAATTATCCTGTCTTCCAGTTGTTAATTCATTAAAAATTTTAGCTAATTGGATATCCATATTCCTAACTCTTGACCTAAATTCACTCTCAGAATTTTTTTCAACTTCAACAAAATTACGAATTAGATTAACCAAATTATCTTGATTTTTAATTAAAGAACTTAAATCGGTTTCATTGTAATCATCATGATTTGAAGAAAAATTAACACCTTCTTTCCCCTTCAAAATTAATCTCTCAATAGATTTTATTAGTTCATTTACTTGATTTTGGTTATTGATAGAATGGTTTCCCTGATTTTCTAAAAGTTCAATCAGATGATCTAATTTATTATCAAAATAGCTGTTGCTGAATTCAGTATTTTGCGTTGTATTGTTAGAAGGATCCATTTCATAGGAATTTTGACCAATTTTACTTATGGATGAAAGCCATTCTTCTAATTCCATGTAAAAACGATTTTGGCCATGGCCAGCGAATAATTCCAAAAGTCCAACAACTAAACTTCCAGCTAACCCTAATAAAGAGGAGGCAAAAGCCGTACCCATCCCCCCTAGTTGAGATTCTAATCCAACCATAAGACCTTCAAAAACTTCTAAACCTGATTGTCCTTCTTTGGGAGCAAGAGATTTTATAGTTTCTACAACAGCTGGAACTGTTGTAGCTAAACCATAAAAGGTTCCTAATAAACCAAGAAAAATTAAAAGATTAATAATATATCTTGTAATATCTCTAACTTCATCAAGTCTGGTTGCAACAGAGTCTAAAATAGATCTTGCAGAAAGTGGATTTATATTTTTTCTCGATTTTTTATCTCTTAATAAAGCTTCAAGTGGAGCTAATATTCTTGGTGGTTTTGCAATTTCGTGGCCAGGACGTTCTGAAACAAAGCCTTCTATCCAATAGACACTGCTTACTAATATAAATACTTGCCAAAAGCAGGCTAAAACACCAAGTATAAAAACGCCAATTATTACTCCATTTAAATAAGGTGAAGACAAAAATATAGGAGCAACTGCAGGAAATAAAAGATAAGCAATAAAAAAAACACAAATTAATATAAAAATCATTAAGCCTGTTTGTCTGGTAGGTTGACTAAAGACAAAATTTTTTGTTTCTTGCAAATTTCTTATCTTCATAATTTTTTTATGAAATGTTTATTTAGTAATTTTAATATAATTAAATCATAATGTAATTAAAAATAAATAATAGCTAGATTTTTAGAGATTTAAAATAATGACAAAAATAATTTTTGGATTTTTTTTATTTTTTATAATTTTAACGTTTGTGATTTGGTTATCAATGGCCAAAATTCAAGAAAATTATATAAAAGATTTAATAACTAATAATTTAGAAGAAAAATATAGGATAATTTATACTTTAAATACTACTGGATATCCAAATAGGCTAGATACTTCAGTCAATAATATAGAATTAATATCTAACGATAACTTAGAATTAGTTGGTATTAAAAGTTTTCTGTTTATGTCTTTAATTTACAATAAGAAAAAACATATTATTTCAATTAAACCTCCAGTTAATATTAATTTTGGTAATAATTTGTTTGTAATTACTGAAGGAGTAATGAATGCCAGTATAGAAAAGTCAAATGATGATTTTTTTCATAAATTGACTATTCACGGAGTAAAAATAAATCTAATGCTAAATGACAAACCATTTTTAAAAGTTGAAGATTTAGTCCTAGCAACTAGGACAAAACATTCTGAAATGAAAGATAAGAATAAAGAATTTTTTTTAAAATTACAAAAACCTATTCTTCATAATGAATATAGCGATGAGAAACCAAACTTTAATTATAAGTTTTCATTAGATCATTTTAAAAAACTAGAACTACCTCAACTTATCAGTCAAAATGATTTATTTACCAAAATTTTTAATTACAACTATGGAAGTATTGAGGTAAACAATACTAATATAAATTTAGAAAATCAAATTCCACATATTGCAAAATACTTTGATAAATTAACAAAGAATTAAAATAATTGAATCATTCTTTTCGTCCAAAATTAGGTTCCGCTGTATCTTGACCAGCACTTACAATACTTCTTCTAATTTTTCGTGTCCTTTCGAAATATTTTAATAAATATTCACCATCTTTTTTTCTAATAGCTTTTTGAAGTGTAAACAACTCCTCTGTAAATCTACCTAAAATCTCAAGTGCTGCATCCTTATTGTTTAAAAAGACGTCTCTCCACATAATTGGGTCAGATGCTGCCAACCTTGTAAAATCGCGAAAACCAGCAGCTGAGTAATTAATTACCTCAGAGTTTGTAACTTTAGAAAACTCATCAGCAACTCCCACCATGGTAAATGCTATTAAATGTGGAGCATGGGAAGTAACTGACAGCACTAAGTCATGATGCTTTGCATTCATTTCTACAACATTGCTGCCTAATTGTTCCCAAAAAAATTTTACTTTTTTAATTATTTCAATCGGCA
Organism: uncultured Alphaproteobacteria bacterium; assembly: GCA_902614945.1. Lineage (GTDB taxonomy): Bacteria > Pseudomonadota > Alphaproteobacteria > Rhodobacterales > Rhodobacteraceae > CACIIZ01. The sequence goes on along the minus strand of CACMNE010000005.1, from coordinate 45,736 downwards.
CATTTTTAGAAGGTGTTAAGATGCACCACCTATTTTCAAATAAGCTGGCAAAACCAGCTGAAGGACCAGAATTCTCAGTACCAGCTAAAGGATGAGCTGGAACAAAAAATACACCCTTTGGAAGTTTTTTTTGCACTTCCAAAATAACACTTTCTTTTACAGATCCAACATCAGTTACAATTGCATTTTTTGATAAATATGGAGCAATTTTTTCCATAGTATCACCCATTGCTCCAACAGGCACACAGAGAATAACTAAGTTGGCTTCTTTGATACAGTCTTCATAATTATCACAAACTGTACAAAAATTTATTTTTCTGGCTTCTTCTCTTGTTTTTTTTGTTCTTGAATAACCTGTTATTTTAATTTTACTTTTTTTGCTTTTTATATTTAGTGCAATTGAAGATGCAATTAATCCCAACCCCACTAATGCGATATGATTAAAGTCCATTATCTAACTCCAAGAATTTTTGGACATTTTTTTTAACTAATTTACACTCATCATTTGTACCTACTGTAATTCTGAGTGATTTACTGAGACCATAATCAGTAACTTTTCTAACGTATATGTTTTGATTTTTCAAAAAACTAAATACTTTATTTGCTTGGTTCTCAGAATTAAAGTCAACTAACAAAAAATTAGCTTTTGAATCCGTTATTTTCAATCCAAGATCTTTTAACTCTCTAGACAACCATTCTCTATTCTTTAAATTTTCTACTAAACAATCTCGAGTATAGTCGACATCTAACACTGCAGCTACTGCTGCAGCTATTGCGGGTGAAGAAATGTTAAAAGGGCCCCTAACTTGATTTATTATTTTTGTAATCCAACTTGAAGAATAACTCCAACCTACTCTCAATGCTGCAAGACCATATATCTTGGAAAAAGTTCTTAATATTATTAAATTATTATGATCATTGACTAAAGAAAGTCCAGCATCAAAATTTTCAATATATTCAGCATAAGCACCATCTATTACCATTAAAATATTATCTGATAATTTGTCTAAGAGATATTTTATTTTGCAAACATCTATAAATGTTCCAGTTGGGTTATTAGGATTAGCTAAAAAAACAATCTTCGTTTTATTATTACATTTTTTAAGTATATTATCTACATCAGCAAACCTATTAGTTTCTTTTGCTTTGATTGGGATAGCACCTCTTAATGATGCTGAAATTCTATACATAGCAAAACCATGCTCTGTATAAACTACCTCATCATTAGGAGAACAGAAACACTGACATATGAAGCTTATAAGTTCATCAGAACCTGCACCACAAGTAATATTTTCAAAATTTATATTATAAATTTTTGATATCGCTTTCCTTAGTTTTTCATGACTAGAAGAAGGATAATTATTAATTAAATCAAATGAGTTCCTCAAAGCTTCCATTGCTAATTTACTTGGACCAAAAGGATTTTCATTTGAATTTAATTTTATAATTTTTGAATCAAGTAAATTTGGTTGTTCACCACCAATATAAACTGGGGCACTCATAATTCCAGGATTAGGTAACAACTTGAATTCTTTTTTTTGCATAATGACCTATTTTAATAAATAAATTATAGATTTGATTATATTGTTTATAAGCTCTATAGGACCTTTTTTAATAAATTAAAATATAAATTTGTTACAAAGTAATAGATATAATTTTTTAAAATTTCATGTAAAGGTCAATGGATCAACATCAATTTTTACATTTATAAATGAAGGACATTTTCTTTGCTCTATTATTTGACTGAGTAATGACTGAATAGCAATTTTTTTTTCTACTTTTAACAAGATTCTTATTCTGTATTTATTCCTTATTTTAGAAATTTTAGCATCTGCTGGTCCATAAATCTCAATATTGCTTATGTTTAGAGAAAATATATCCTTAGCTAACTGCCTTCCAAAGTTTAATGCTAGTTTGTGATTAGATCCTGATATTATAATTGCTATCATCCTTGAAAAGGGTGGTACATTAGCTGCTTCTCTCATTTTACTTTGAAGATTAAGAAAATCCTCATCATTTTCATTGCATATTGCACGCATAACTTCGTTTTCAGGAAAATAGGTTTGAATTATTGCCTCTCCGGGTATATTAAATCTTCCTGAACGACCAACTACTTGTCTTAATATCTGAAAAGTTCTTTCTGTCGCTCTTATATCTCCCCCTTTCAAGGCAATATCAGTATCAAGAACACCTACAAAACTTAATAAGGGGAAATTATGACCCTTAGAAATAATTTGGGTACCAATAATTATATCTATTTTTCCTTTAATAATTTTATTAAAAATTTGTTTTAGTTCTCCTATATTCCTAAAATGGTCAGATGAAATAGTTTGTACCTTAGCATCAGGAAAAAGTGATACGATTTCTTCTTCTATTCTTTCTACACCAGGTCCAATTTGAATAAATTCATTTGCACTTCCACAAAATTGGCAGTTATCTGGATAAGGATATTTAGTCCCACACAAATGACATAGTAAACCCTTCAAAAATTTGTGTTCATAAAGATTGCAATCGCATGAATTACATTTAATTGCTTCATAACATTTTTTGCATAATAATGTAGGGGAATAACCTCTCCTATTTATGAAAAGTAAAGATTGTTGTTTTTTATACAAGCAATTAGTTATTTTTTCTATAATTTCTTTAGAAACCCAACGATTTTTAGGCAATTCATTATTCCTCAAATCTACTATACTAATTAAAGGTAAGTTTGCATTACCAAACCTTTCTTTAATACATAAGTAATCATATTTTAAATTCTTTACATTAACCCAAGTTTCGATACTTGGAGTAGCAGAAACTAGAATAACAGAAGCCTTAGAATAATAACCTTTTAAAACTGCCATGTCTCGTCCATTATAAAGCGTACCTTCTTCTTGCTTGTAAGACGTATCATGCTCCTCATCTACTACAACCAAACCTAAATTATTGAAAGGTAAAAAAACCGCTGATCTTGCTCCAAAAACAAGTTTTAATGATCCATTTAAAATGTTCTTTAGAATTGACCTCTTTTGACTGTTTCCAATTCCAGAATGCCACTCAGCAAAACCATTCTCAAATCGTTTTTTTAAAATTTTATAAAAATTTGAACTCAAACTTATCTCAGGAAAAAGTACCAAAACCTGCTTATTTAATAAAATAGCTTCTGAGATTGCTTCCATATAAATCTCAGTTTTTCCAGAGCCGGTAACCCCCTTGAGTAAAGTAGTTGAATAATTTTTAGATCTAACTTTTTTAATTAAATTTTCAGCAATACTTTTTTGCTTACGTGTTAATGTTTTACTAAATGTTATCTTAGGCAAAGGTAAATTGTCTTGGCTATATTCAGTTTTCTTTATTAATTGTAATTTTTCCAAACCAGCTAAAACACTTTTTGAAACTCCTGTTTCAGCTATAATATCTAATTCAGTTAATTTTTTGTTATGATTAGCCGAGATCATTTTTATTACTCTATCTCTAGCGGAGGTTAATTTAATTTCTTTAAAATTTCCTAATTCATAAAAAAAGGTTTTTTTTGTTACTTCTAAATTTAAATTAGGGTTTATTGTAAGCCTTACAGCTTTATTAAGGCTAAAAATATTATATTTGCTTATATTAAGTATAAATTCTCTTACTTCAGAGCAAAGTGGAGTAATATTTAAAACTTCACAAATGCTTTTTTTTACAAATAGATTTTTTTCATTTGAACTTTTAGACCAAACTACCCCAATTGTGAATTTATTTTTAATAGGTACTTTTACTATAGAACCAATAACTACTCCACTATGTGGTACTAGATAATCTAAGAACTGTTTACCTTTTAAAACTGTAATTACAGAAACAGTTTCCCCCTTCCTAAATGAAGAGAGATTTTGATTTAAAACATTCTTTGTCATGAAATAATTATATTCCTATAAATAAAATATTTGCTATAACTAAGATATATAATTTTTATAAAAAATTAATTTATTGGTAAAAATAGGATGCAAGGATTATTTTCTATGGACTTTTTTTTAGACTCAACTGATCTTGAAGAAATAAGAAGATTAAATAATTTAGGTATAATTGATGGATTAACAACAAATCCATCGTTAATCTACAAGGCAAAAACACCTTTTGAAAAGCTAATTAAAAATATTTGTAGCGAAATAAAGGGACCAGTTAGTGTTGAAACAGTAGCTGAAAGTAGCAGTGAGATGATTAATCAAGGTGTTAGGCTTTCAAAAATGGCAAAAAACATTGTAGTAAAATTACCAATGACTTGGGAAGGAATAAAAGCCTGTTTAGAATTGTCTAAAATTAATATTAATACAAACGTAACCTTATGTTTCTCAACATCACAAGCAATTTTAGCTGCAAAAGCTGGAGCAACTTATATAAGCCCATTTATTGGAAGATTAGACGACGCAAATTTAGACGGAGTTCAATTAATAAGAGAAATAAAACAAATTTTTTCTAATTTTAATTATGAAACAAAAATATTGGCAGCCTCAATTCGTACAAAAAATCATGTATCTCAGAGTGCCATTGCTGGTGCTGATGTTGCCACAATTCCACCTAGAGTTTTCGATACTTTAGTTAATCATAACCTTACTGATCAAGGACTAGAAATTTTTAATTCTGATTGGAAAAAATCCGGTCAAAAAATACTTTAGAGAAATATTTATAAATTGTTCAAACCCGCAAAAAAAATTTCTTCAAAATTAAAAAAAGCTCTAATTGAAAATCCACATTGGATTTTAAATGATTTCGAAATATTAGATCAACTAATAACATCAGAAAAAAATAAAACCAATGGAAATATTGTGGATTTAAGGGACATATTTTTAAAGAAAACAAAGTCTCAACTAGAAGACCTGTCTAAATTACATACTCACACAATATCTGCTGCTTATGAAAATTTTTTGGGTGCTAGCAATCTTCATAGATGCATTATTAAAATATTAGAACAAAAAAATTTAGAAAAATTAATCGATATTCTTACTACAGATATAATAAAAATACTCCAATGCTCAGTGATAATATTATTGTTTTCGGGGAAGGAAAAAGTAGTTTTAAATAACCCATATTTTATAAATATAAAAAATGAAGAAATAAAAAAAATTATGAGGTCTGCTAAATTAACGAAAAAAAAACTAACACGGCTTAAAAGTAATTCAACAGAACTTTACACGAAAAAAATACTTAATGAGAGCTCTCCAAAAATCTATTCTGAAGCAATGCTTTCATTGTGTACATATTCTGAAGACTATAATTCAATTTTAATTCTGGGATCATCAAGTAAAAATTTTTTTAATGAAAAAAACAAAACTGACTATCTGGATATCTTGGCAAAAGTTATTTCTATCCAGTTGAGAAATCATATATCCGCGTTAAAATAATGATTAATAAATATAATAAAATATCAGAGGCAGGACAAAAGCTTATTAAAGATTGGAAAAAAAATGCCCAAAATTTTAGAAAATTAAGTGATTCCTCAATTTATTCCTATTCTAGAGATATAAAATTTTTCTTATCTTTTATAGAAAATTATGAAAATAGTAAAATTTCAATTATTATACTTGAAAATATAAAAACTAGAGATTTGAGAGCGTGGCTTTCTCATGAAATTAAATTAGGTACGAGCTCTACAACCTTAAGACGGTACTTATCTTCAGTTAAGGATTTTTATAATTGGCTAAACGAAAAAAAAATTCTTAATAATAAATCAATTTTTAATGTAAAGATTCCTAAAAAAGATAACAAACTTCCTAGACCTATAGAAGAAAATTATATTCTTGATATTCTTTCTTTAATTGCAAAAAACAATAAAAAACCTTGGATAGCTGCAAGAAATATCAGTGTTGTTTCTTTATTATATGGATGTGGTTTTAGAATTTCTGAAGCACTAAATCTAAAAAGAAAAGATTATCCTTTTAGAGGAATTTTAAAAATTACTGGCAAAGGTGATAAAGAAAGAGTAGTACCAGTTGTTCCTTTTGTTGAAGACTGTGCTGCAAGATATTTAGATTTATGTCCATTTAAGATGGAAAAAAACGAATTTTTATTTTTAGGTATCCAAGGAAACCAATTAAGCCCAAGAATTATACAAAAAGAAATTTTATATTGTAGGAAACAATTAGGACTTCCTGAAACGGTAACCCCTCATGCATTAAGACATTCATTTGCAACACATTTGTTATCAGCAGGAGGCGACTTAAGAACTATTCAGGAATTATTGGGACATTCCTCTTTATCTTCAACTCAAATTTATACTAGTGTTGACCCTAAAAGACTTATAAAGGTTTATAAAGAAACTCATCCTAAAGCTTAATAATTTTATTATTATGAATTATTTAGAACTTCATTACACCTTTTACAAATAATTTTATTTTTATAATAATTATATGAGTTAGTATATTTCCAGCACCTATTACACTTTTCTCCTTCTGCTTTAACAATACTTACCTCTATACCCTTATCAGATGATAAATTCTCCTCTAATTGTAAATCTTCATTTAACTCAATTTTAATAGAGGAGGTAATACATACTTCACTAAAATCAACTGAACTCAATATCTTAAATAAATTTTTATCTTTTATTTTTAAAACAGGAGAAGCTTCTAAACTTGATCTAATATTTTTATTCTGCCGTTCTTTTTCTATAGCTAGAGTAACATAACTTCTAATATCTCTAATTCTATTCCATTTCTCTTCAAGTTCTATATTGATCCATTCATTAGGTGTTTTAGGAAAGTCATCTAAATGAACGGATGTATTTAAATTTTCCTTTTGTCTCTGCATCCAAACTTCCTCCATAGTAAATGGAAGTATCGGAGCAAACCATTTTACTAGTCTTTCAAAAATCATTTCTAATGTAAATATGCACGATTTCCTTACATGAGAGGAAATATGATCGCAATAAAGTGCATCTTTTCTTATATCAAAATAAAATGAAGAAAGATCTACGGTACAAAATTGAAAGAGTTGTTGAAAAACTGTCTGAAAAGAATAGTTTTTGTAATCCTCCCGAATATTAATATCAAGTTTCTTTAACTTGCTAAGTACCCATTTTTCAAGATCAGGCAAATCTTGTAACCTAATTTTTTCAAAATCGTTAGAGTCACCTAGGGAACCTAACATAAAACGCATTGTATTTCTTAACCTTCTATAACTATCAGCAACACCTTTTAAAATTTCTTTTCCAATTCTTAAATCACTAGTGTAGTCTGATTGAGATACCCAAAGTCTAAGAATATCCGCCCCATATTGTTTAATAACATCATCAGGGCTTACTGTATTACCCAATGATTTAGACATCTTCATGCCGTTTTCATCTAAAGTAAAACCGTGAGTCAAAACTCCATTATAAGGTGCTCTCCCAACAGTACCACACGATTGTAACATAGAGGAGTGAAACCATCCTCTATGTTGATCAGTACCCTCCAAATATAAATCAGCCGGCCAAATTCCATCGTCACGATCTCTTAATACAAACGCATGAGTTGATCCTGAATCAAACCACACATCGAGAATATCATCAATTTTTTCATAATCATCTGGATTATGAAGACCTCCTAGAAATCTTTGTTTCGCATCAGGAGCAAACCATGCATCTGCACCCTCTTTTTCAAAAGCTTCTAATATTCGGTTATTAACTTTTTTATCAAAAAGAATATAATTATCACAATTAATGTTTAAATTTTTATTTACGAAACAAGCTAGTGGCACACCCCATACTCTTTGTCTAGATAAAACCCAATCGGGACGAGTTTCTATCATTGAAAAAAGTCTGTTTCTACCTGATTTTGGATACCAGCTAACTAACTCATCAATTGATTTTAATGCGCGTTCTCTTATTGTATTTCCATAAGATAATTTTTGATTAGAGTTATCTGTATTAGAAATTTCTTTATCTATTGATACGAACCATTGCTTAGTATTTCTAAAGATAAGTGGTGCTTTAGATCTCCAACTATGTGGATATGAATGATTTAACCTACCACGAGCCATTAGACAATTTACTTCAATTAATTTTTGAATAACTTCTTCATTAGCCTTACCTTCTTTTCCTTTTTTATTGAAGATCTCAAGACCTCCAAAAATTGGCATTTTTTCTACAAAGCTACTATCTTCATTTACATTATGGGTTAATTCCTCCAACCAACCTCTTTTCAAAAACTCCTCAAAATCTTCGGCACCATGACTTGGTGCCATATGTACAAAACCAGTCCCTGTTTCTTCAGTAACTATCGAGCTATTAATGATTGGAACTTCATAATTCCAAAACTTATTAGATCCAATTAGATTTGAAAATGGATGCTTAGTTTTGAAGGTATTTAAATCTTTATAATCTATTTTTTTGATTTTTTTTGCATTCAATACTCTTGCTTGCTTAAAACATTCTGAAGCAAGTTTGTCAGCAAGCATTAGTAACTCACCCTTAGATAACCAACATTCTGTTTCAGTCTCAATAACTTCATAAATGCCATAAGAAATATCTTTATTGTAAGCAACTGCCTTATTAGATGGTATAGTCCATGGTGTAGTAGTCCAAATGACTATTGAACAATTATTGAATTCATTAGAAATTAATGGAAATTTAACCCATATGGTTTTGCTTTGGTGTTCTTTGTACTCTATTTCTGCTTCAGCAAGAGCAGTTTTTTCAACTGGTGACCACATAACAGGTTTTGAACCCTGATAAATTGTTCCTAACTCAATGAATTTCATAAATTCAGCTGCAATAGTTGCTTCAGATTTAAAATCCATAGTAAGATAGGGATTTTCCCAATTTCCTATTATACCAAGCCTTTTAAATTCATTTTTTTGAATCTCAACCCATTCAGCAGCAAAAACTCTACATTGTTTTCTAAGTTCATTTATTGGAATCTCATCCTTATTTTGACCCTTTTGTCTAAATTTTTCCTCAATTTTCCATTCTATAGGTAAACCATGACAATCCCAACCAGGAACGTATCTAGCGTCAAAACCAAGCATTTGTTGGCTTCTAACAATAAAATCCTTCAGGATTTTATTAAGAGCATGACCAATATGTAAATGGCCATTAGCGTACGGGGGGCCGTCATGAAGAATAAAAGTTTTTCTATTAGCACTCTTTTCCCTTAATTTATAATAAATTTTTAACCTATTCCAATGTTCAAGCCAACCTGGTTCCCTTGTAGGTAATGAAGCACGCATCGGAAAACTAGTATCCGGTAAAAATAGTGTCTTTTTAAAATCAAATTCTTTATCTTTCATTCAATTTCACAATTTTAATGGTTATTTGATCACTAGGCCTATAAAGCTTTTATAATTTTAAGTAAATCTATAAATAAAAATGTTGCAATAATCGTTTAAATAACTAGAAAATTTCATACATCTAAATAAATTCATGGGCAATAATAAAATTCAAAAAATAAATAGATACCTTCTAATAATTGAGTATGACGGAACTTCTTTTCATGGATGGCAAAAACAAAAAGATTGTAAAACAGTCCAAGGAGAAATTGAACTGGCATTCTATAAGTTGGTTGGAACAAATGTTAATGTAATTGGTGCTGGTAGAACTGATACAGGTGTACACGCTTTTTATCAAATTGCTCATGTTGATCTTGAAAAAGATTGGATACCAGCAAAACTTGCAGGAGCACTCAATTTTTTTCTAAAGAAAATTCCTATCTCCATTTTAAAAGTAAAAGAAGTTGATAATAATTTTCATGCGAGATTTTCAGCAACATCAAGAATTTATGAATATAAAATCTTAATTAGACAAGCACCTCTGGTGCTCCAAAAAAATAGATACTGGCATATTTGGAAAAATCTAGAAATAGAACAAATGATAGAAGCATCAAATTTTCTTGTAGGCACACATGATTTTACAACTTTTAGATCTTCAATTTGTCAATCAAGCTCACCAGTAAAAACAATTGATAAAATTTGTATTAAGGAAGAAATAATTGATGATGAAAAAATAATAAAATTCCATTTTCAGGCTAGAAGCTTTTTACATAATCAAGTTAGAAGTATAGTAGGAAGTCTAGAAAAGGTAGGATCAAAAAAATGGTTGCCAGATTATATAAAAACTATTTTAGATAAAAAAGATAGAAAAAAATGTGGTCCTATTGCACCACCAGAAGGGCTTTATTTAAAAAAAATATTTTATTAATAAAAAATAAAATGGAGTATCATACATTAAAAAGTACGTTAATTATGTCACTATCGTTAACTATATAAGTTTTCCCCTCAACTCTCATTTTACCTGATTCTTTTGAAGCTTGTTCTCCACCAGAATTTATATAGTCATCATAAGAGATAATTTCGGCTCTTATAAACCCATTTTCAAAATCACTATGTATTTTTCCAGCTGCTTTAGGGGCGGAAGAACCTTCAGGTATAGTCCATGCGTGCGCTTCCTTTGGACCAACAGTGTAAAAAGTAATTAATTTAAGTAACCGATAACCTACCTTTATTATTTTATTTAAACCAGGCTCATCTAAGCCTAAATCATTTAAAAATAATATGGCATCACTTGGATTTTCTAATTTACTAATTTCTTCTTCAATTACTGCTGAAATTATAAGACATTTTGCATTCTTAGATTTTGCTAAATCTTCTACTTTGGAACTATACATATTTCCGGTTGAAGCAGAGTTTTCTTCTACATTACATACATACAAAATAGGCTTTAAAGTAAGTAATTGCAAAGACTTGATAATTATATAATCGTCTTTGTCTAAATCCATTGATCTGGCAGGAATTCCATCGCTTAAATAGGCTAACATTCTTTCCAAAATTTGAAGTTCTTTTTTAGCGATACCATCGCCACTGTTAGCTTTCTTTTTAAGAGAAAAAATCTTTTTTTCAATACTTTCGATATCAGAAAGCAATAACTCTGTTTCTATAATTTCAGCATCATTTACTGGATCAATTTTACCCGAAACATGTGTAATATTATCGTCTTTAAAACACCTCAAAACTTGAATAATAGCATCACACTCTCTTATATTAGCTAAAAATTTGTTTCCTAACCCCTCACCTCTTGATGCCCCTTTAACCAAACCTGCAATATCAACAAATGTCATTTTAGTAGGAATTATAATTTTGGAAGAGGCAATTTTTGCTAATTTCTCTAACTTTTGGTCTGGAACCGCAACCTCACCAGTATTTGGATCAATTGTACAAAATGGAAAGTTAGCAGTTTGTGCACTTGATGTTTTTGTAAGTGCATTAAAAAGAGTGGATTTTCCCACATTAGGAAGTCCAATAATACCAGTTTTAAATCCCATTACTTATCACCACATTTTTTAATTAATGTTAAATATTTCCTTTTATAGTTCTTTAAATTACCCTAAAGTTTATAAATGAAATAATAAATGATGTGTATTAAATTGCTTAAATAAGGAAAAACATTTAATGTCAAGAATTGAAGCGAAGTTTGCAGATCTTAAATCAAAAAAAGAATCTGCCTTTGTTACTTTTTTAATGGCCGGGGATCCCACCATAAAGGAATCTCAAACCATATTTAAAAAACTTCCAAAATTAGGTGTCGACATTATAGAAATAGGAATGCCTTTCACTGACCCAATGGCTGATGGGATATTAATTCAAAAAGCTGGCCAAAGATCTTTAAGTAATGAGACAAATCTAAACAATATTTTTGATTTAGTAAAAGAAATCCGTAAAGAGGATAATAAAATACCTATAATACTAATGGGGTATTATAATCCTATTTATTCTATGGGAGTAAATAAATTTCTAAATCTATCAAAAAGCTCTGGAGTTGATGGATTTATAGTGGTTGATCTTCCCCCAGAAGAAGACCAAGAATTTTGTATACCGGCAAGAAAAATGGGGCTTGACTTTATAAGGCTAGCTACACCAACCACTAGTCCCAAAAGAATACCAAAAGTTTTAAAAAATACTTCAGGTTTTATCTATTATGTATCAGTTACTGGAATCACTGGTTCTAGGAATTTGGATATAGAAAAAGTAGAAAAACAAGTACAAATTATCAAAAGTCAAACGAATATACCTGTCTGTGTTGGGTTTGGAATCAAAACACCCGAGGATGCAAAAAGTGTTTCCGCTGTAGCAGATGGTGTTGTTGTTGGATCATCGATTGTAGAATTGATTGAAAAAAATACACCAATTGATAAAATTTGTGATTATATCAAAATGCTTGCAGATGCGGTTCATGAATAAATTAAATATTTCTAATAATTTAATTTAAATATTCTTTAAGCAAAAATAAAATGATTTAATGTAAATTTATAATGAGCGATATATATAATTTTGATGTTATTGTTGTTGGTGCTGGTGTTATTGGGATTGCAATTGCAATGACATGTGCAAAAAAAAGAAAATCAGTTTTACTTATTGAAAAAAATTCTAGTTTTGGAGAAGAAATAAGCTCGAGAAATAGTGAGGTTATTCATGCAGGTATTTATTATCCTAAAGATTCCTTAAAAGCAAAATTTTGTAGAGATGGTATGGAAAGACTTTATCAATATTGTACAAAAAAAAATATTCCAATAAAAAAAACTGGAAAATTAATAGTTCAGACAAATCCTGAAGATCAGAATAAGCTTTTGGAAATATTAGATACGGGGAAAAAAAACGGCTGTAATGAGTTAAGATTATTAAATGCAAAAGAAATAAATAAAATAGAACCTGAAGTTACTGCAGAAAATGCTATATGGTCCCCCAAGACAGGTGTTTTTGATAGTCACCAATTTATGAAAGCAATGTTAGATGATTTTGAAAGAGCTGATGGAATTACTATTTATAATCAAAATCTAAAAAAAATTTTTACTAAAGGAATGCATTTTGAATTACTATTAGATGATTCAACAAAACTTATTACTAAAAATTTAATTAACTGTTGTGGACTTAATGCTACCAATTTTGCTCAAAAAATTGAAGGTTTTCCAAAAAAATTTATTCGTAATACTCTTTTTTGTAAAGGTACCTATTTTGGATATCAAGGTAAATTACCTTTTAATCATCATATTTATCCTATACCCAGTGGAGCCGGTTTGGGAATACATTTCACCCTAGATCTTAATAATAATGGACAGTTTGGACCTGACACAGAATGGGTAGATTCTCAAGACTATGCAGTCAATTATAATAGAGTAAAAAATGCATATAATGAGATTAAAAAATACTGGCCAAAATGCAATGAAAATAAAATTAGACCCGTATACTCAGGTATAAGACCAAAAATTAAAACTAAAGTAAATTTTGAAAGTGATTTTTTAATTCAAACAAGTAATACCCATAAAATCTCAGGACTTATAAATTTTTATGGAATAGAATCGCCTGGACTTACGTCTGCACTATCTATTGCTTATAATATCGTTAAATATTACCTTTAAATTTCTCGACAAATAAAGAAAATTTTTTTCTACATTTTTAAGATACTTTTATCGATTTTTTTTAAGTTTCTATGACCACATAATGCCATAGTCATATCAAGTTCAGTATGAAGAATATCTAAAGCCTTTTTGCAACCTAAAATACCACCAGCTCCTAAACCATAACTCATTGCCCTACCTATCAAAGTATTATCTGCTCCTAAAGCAATAGCCTTTAATATATCTTGCCCAGAACGTATACCCCCATCTAACCAAACAGATACCTTACCTCCGACTTCATTGACTATTTTTGGTAACATTGAAATTGTACTTGAAGTTTGATCCAATTGGCGACCACCATGATTTGAAACGATAATTGCATCTGCACCAACCTTAAGAGCATTTAAAGCATCTTCGGGTTCAAGTATACCTTTGATTATAAATTTTCCACCCCACCAGTCTCTAATACGAGATACATCTTCCCAACTAAGTTTTGGGTCAAATTGCTCAGAAACCCAGGAAGAAAGTTTAGTTACGTCAGATACTCCTTCAACATGACCTACAATATTTCTAAATGTTCTTCTAGGCGTACTCATCATATTAAAGCACCATTTGGGATATTTAATGAGATCCAATATATTTTTTATTGTTAGTTTGGGTGGTGTACTTAACCCATTTTTAATATCTTTATGTCTCTGACCAAGAATTTGCAAATCAACAGTTAATATAAGGGCAGAACAACCCACATCTTTGGCTCTTTTAATAAGATTTTTTGAAAAACTTTGGTCCTTCATAACATAAAGTTGAAACCAAAAAGGGTTACTCGTTTTCTTTGCAACATCTTCGATTGAACAAATTGACATAGTAGATAATGTGTAAGGTATGCCAAAGTTTTCAGCTGCTTTAGCAGCTAAGATCTCTCCATCAGGATGTTGCATCCCTTGCAAACCAACTGGAGCTATTGCGCAAGGCATTTTTAATCTAGATCCAAAAATTTCTACTGAGGTATCCCTATTAGAAATATCAACAGCTACTCTTTGTTTAAACTTAATTTTATTGAAATCTTCACTATTAGCTCTAAAAGTGGATTCAGTCCAAGAGCCTGATTCCACATAATCAAAAAACATTTTGGGTGTTCTTTTTTTAGCTAACTTTTTTAAATCCTTTATACATGTAATACTATCTAAATTTTTCATCATTTCTTTTATACCTAGGAATTGTAATTATTGATCTAACATTTTTATAGAAATTTAAACTATTTTTTTTGCGTTATGCTCCGTTGCAATATTTTAAATACTTTTAATTCTCCCTGTAAAAAAACATTTTTTAATTTGGATATAATAATTATTGTTTAATATATCGAAAAAGCTCTTTTGTTTTATTTTATTTTGTAATATATGGCTTGTAAACATTTGCATTTGATACTTAGGAGCAAAAGATGGCTGATAATATTAGCTTAAACGCAGAGGTAAGAAATGAAGTAGGAAAAGGAGCATCACGAGCTCTTAGAAGAAATAATCTTGTTCCTGGTATAATATATGGTGGAGACCAAGAACCTCAGGCTATAAAGATTAAATTCAACGAACTTTTAAGACTTCTTAAAAAAGGTCGTTTTATGTCTACGCTTATTGATTTAGTTATAGGTAATAATAAAGAGCAAGTTATATGTAGAAATGTTCAAAAAAACATTGTAAAAGATCTACCCACACATGTTGATTTTATGCGTCTTTCAGAAAATGCATCAATTAATTTATTTATACCAATCCTATTTCAAAATCAAAATGTTTGTCCAGGTATAAAAAAAGGTGGTGTTCTTACTGTAGTAAGACCTGAGGTAGAACTTATAGTAAATGCTAAAGAAATACCTAGTGAGCTCTACGTGGACCTTAGTGAATTTGAATTAGGTGATACTATAAATATTTCAAATATTAAGCTTCCCGAAGGAGCAAAGCCTACGATTACAGGACGAGATTTTGTAATTGCTAATATTCAAGCACCATCAGGATTAAAATCCTCGGAAGAAGAAACAACTGAAGAAGATGTTGAAGATCAAGAACTTGAAACAAAAGAAGAATCAGAAGCAGAATAATTTTAATTTTTTATTTGGTTATATTTTTTCATGAAACTCTTGGTTGGGCTTGGTAATCCTGGAGAAAGATACCAGTTAACCAGGCATAACGTTGGTTTTATGATCCTGGATAATTTTATAAATACGTTATCAGCTCAAGACTGGGATAAAAAGTTTGATAGTTTATTTAAAAAAATATCATCAAATGAAGAAAATATAGTTCTTATTAAGCCTCTAACTTTTATGAATCTTTCAGGTAATGCCGTACAAAAAGTAAAAACTTTTTACAACATTGATAAAAATAATGTTATAATTATACACGATGATATAGATCTTGAATTGGGTCGAATTAAATTAAAAAATGGAGGCGGAGATGGTGGACATAATGGTTTAAAATCAATTGCAAAAATGATAGGTAGTGAATTTATAAGAATTAGAGTAGGTATAGGTAGACCAGAAAAAATCGATGTTTCATCATATGTGTTAAATAATTTTTTAGAAAATGAAGTCTCTTTATTAAAAAAAATTATCCTAAAAAGTTGTGAAGGTATAAAACTATTAATTGCAGATCAAAATGAGCAGTGTAAGAAGTTATTTTCAGAAACAACTCTCTAATTTTTTAAGTCAAAGCCCAAGTATTCAGCTACTGTAAAAATGTCTTTGTCACCACGACCGCACATATTCATTATCATAATATGATCTTTTGGAAGTTTTGGGGCGATTTTTTTTACATATGCTAAAGCATGACTTGGTTCTAAAGCAGGAATAATACCCTCCTTTTCACAACATAATTTAAATGCATCTAATGACTCTTCATCTGTTATTGATACATACTCTACTCTTCCAATATCATGTAAGTATGAATGTTCTGGGCCAATACCTGGATAGTCTAATCCAGCAGATATAGAATGACCTTCGATAATTTGACCATTTTGATCTTGTAATAAATAAGTTCTATTACCATGGAGAATACCAGGCCTACCACCAGTTAAGGAAGCCGCATGCTCCATCTTATTATTAACTCCTTTTCCACCTGCCTCTACTCCAAACATCTTCACCCCTTTATCATCTAAAAAAGGAAAAAAGAGACCCATAGCATTAGATCCCCCGCCTATACAAGCGATCAAACTGTCGGGTAAACGTCCCTCTTTATCAAGAATTTGTTGCTTTGTTTCAGTACCAATAATTGATTGAAAATCACGTACCATTGAAGGATAAGGATGTGGTCCTGCTACAGTGCCAATACAATAAAAAGTATCTTCAACATTGGTCACCCAATCCCTTAAGGCTTCATTCATTGCATCTTTTAAAGTTCCACGCCCTGAAGTAACAGAGACTACATCAGCACCTAAGAGCTTCATCCTAAAAACATTAGGAGCTTGTCTCTCGACATCTGTTTTACCCATAAAAACGATACATTTTAAGCCAAATCGGGCACAAACTGTTGCTGTAGCTACTCCATGCTGACCTGCTCCCGTCTCAGCAATTATTCTCTTTTTTCCCATCCTCTTTGCCAATAAAATTTGACCAAGTACATTATTAATTTTGTGTGCACCAGTATGATTTAACTCATCTCTCTTTAGGTAAATTTTAGCTCCTCCAAAATGTTCAGTTAGCCGCTCTGAAAAATATAGTGGGCTTGGTCTTCCAACATAATCTTTTAGAAAAAAATCCATTTCTTTCCAAAAGCTTTTATCAGTCTTTACTTTTTCATATTCAGTTTCTAAAGATAGAATTAGAGGCATAAGTGTTTCAGAGACAAACCTACCACCAAAAACCCCGAACCTTCCATTCTCATCTGGACCCTCTTTGTAGGAATTTATTCTATTATCTAACATTTATGTTACCCTCATATTTTTTTATTTGTTTTACAAAACTAGTAATTTTATTAATACTTTTCCTACCATTACTATCTTCTACTCCAGATGACAAATCTACTTTTTTGGCTTTTGTCATACGCAGAGCTTCAGTAATATTATTTGCATTAAGTCCTCCAGCTAAAAACCATGGAAAACTCCACGACCTTTTTTCTAATATTGTCCAATCAAATTTAATACCATTACCACCAGGCAAACTGTCGTTTGAACTTGGTTTAGCGTCTATTAGAAGATGATCAGCAACTTCTGAATATCTTTCAACTAAGTCTAAATCCTTTTTTTCTTTTATACCAATAGCTTTTATTAATGGAAAATTAAATTTTGATTTTATTTCTTTCACACGATCTATAGACTCAGATCCATGTAATTGAATCATATCAAGATTAAGGCCTGAAATTGAATTTAAACATTCATCACTAGGATTTACTACTAAACCCACTTTAATTATTCCAGGAGGTGTAAGTGAAATTAATGATTTGGCACTGTCATTTCTTAAAAACCTAGGAGATTTTTCAAAAAACACAAAACCCAGGTATTTTATACCTAAACTAAAGGCTGCTTCAATATGTGATGGTTCTTTTAAACCGCATAACTTTATTTCAATCATAATATCTATTCAAGAAGGGATAAAACATCGTCTCTATTCGCATTTACTCGCTTTTTTAATTTTTTGAGTTCAGTATCACTCCTCCTTAACTCTTTAATTTTTTCCTTTAAAGATTTTCTGATTTTATTAGATCTGTTATTTTCTAAAATGCAACCCAGTATAAACCCAAAAAAAATTGAAAAAAGCATTATTAGATATAAAGGAAATTCAAAGGTGTAAAAATTATCAAAATCAAAAAGCTTTGGTACTAAATTAAAATCAACTTCATGAGAATTAAGAATTCCAAACCATATCAAAGAAAAAGTTAATACTGAAATGATGCCAAATTTAAATATCCAAATCAATAAGCTTACCTTATTTATTTAATCTATCTCTCAAAAGTTTTCCAGGCTTAAAAAAAGGAACAAATTTTTCGTCAACATCAACACTTATTCCAGTCCTAGGATTCCTTCCAATACGAGGATTTCTGTGTTTAACAGAAAAAGCACCAAAACCTCTCAATTCAGCTCTTCTCCCTTCAGATAAAGCTGATGTAATTTCACCAAAAATAGTTTCAACTAACCTTTCAACATCTCTTTGATATAGATGAGGATTTTCTTCAGCTATTTTTTGTACAAGCTCAGATTTGATCATCGTAACCTCCGAAATTGATATATTAGTACTATTTTTAAAAGTTTTCAACGCGCTATAGAGATTAATTTTAAACTATTTGTTAAATCTGAGATAAACTTGATATCAGTAGTTGAAATTCTACTAAAAAATTCTTCAAAAAAGAAATTATTAGAAGATGGTATATCAATATCTATTATTTTTAATCCTTTAATACTAGGATAGTTTGTTTCAAGATACTCTAATGCCTCTTTTTCCGATCCAATTCCATCAATCAATCCCAAGTCCATGGCCATGCCACCTGTTAATGTCCTTCCATCTGATACTAAATCAATGACATTTGGGTCAATGTTCCTGTTATTTTTAATTAAAGAAATGAACCAATCAAAACTATAGTCAACTAGTTTTTGGTCATTATTTTTTACCAAGGGATCAAATGGGGAAAGTGGGTTTTGACCCCCTTTAATGTTTCCTGATTTTATAGAATCAATACTAATTCCTATTTTATTAGAAAGTTCTGAAAAATTTTGATATTCAATAATAACACCAATAGATCCGGTCAACGTATTCTGTCTTGCAAGAATATGGTTTGAGGCTAAAGCAACAATATAACCTCCTGAGGTTGCAACTTCACCCATTAACGAAATTACAGGTTTTACATGAGATAATCTATCAATTGCTACATACAAACTCTCTGATCCAACTACAGTTCCACCTGGACTGTTGATCTTAACAAACACAGACTTTACATTTTCGTTTTTTGAAAGATTATTGATAGTCTCAACTAATTTAATATTATCATAAATGATACCACTAATGCTAATTCTGGCAATATGTGGGAAATTTGATGATAAATTATTAAAATTTGAGAAAAGGAAAAATATAGCAACTAAAATTATAGAAATAAATATTCCACGCCATAATCCTTTTCTAAACGATTTTTTTTTATTTTCTTCTAAAATCTGCCAATCTAGAGACATTATCCAAATGTAAAGTTTTAATCTTTATCCTCTTTATTCAAGGCCACACTCAAAATATCACCTAGGGATGCACCAGAATCGGAAGAACCATATTGCTGAACTGCTTCTTTTTCTTCAGCTATTTCTTTAGCCTTAATTGAGAAATTAACTTTACGATTTGCTTTGTCAATGTTTGTAATTCTTACATCAACTTTGTCTCCAACAACAAATTTGTCAGATCTTTGTTCAGATCTATCTCTTGACAAATCTGATCTTCTAATAAAGGAATTTAACCCATTATATTCGACATCAACACCATTTTCCTGTAAATTTGAAATTGTTACAGTAACAACCTGACCTCTTTTTAAACCACTAATAGTGTCTTCATAAGGATCTTTCTCTAAAGCTTTGATTGACAGTGATATTCTTTCTTTTTCTATGTCAATATCAGTGACTTTAGCTTTAACTAAATCACCTTTTTTATAAATTTCTAGTGCTTCCTCACCTGATTTATTCCAATCAAGATCTGTCAAGTGGACCATGCCGTCAATTTCTTCCCCCAAACCAACAAATAATCCAAATTCTGTAATGTTTTTAATCTCACCCTCTACATCGCTTCCAATTGGATTACTTACAGCAAAATTTTCCCACGGATTTCCTTTCGTTTGTTTTAAACCTAAACTAACTCTTCTTTTTTCAGTATCAATTTCAAGAACCATTACTTCGAGTTCTTGACTAGTTGACACTATCTTTCCTGGATGCACATTTTTTTTGGTCCATGACATTTCAGAAACGTGAACTAAACCTTCCACTCCGGACTCAAGTTCTACAAATGCTCCATAATCAGTTATATTAGTAACTCTCCCAGTATGATTTGATCCTAAAGGATATCTTTTTTCTACATCACTCCAAGGATCATCTTGTAATTGTTTCATACCAAGACTTATTCTATGAGTATCTTTGTTTATTTTAATTACTTGGACTTTTATAGTATCACCAATGTTTAACAATTCAGATGGGTGATTTACTCTTCTCCAGGCCATGTCAGTAACATGTAAAAGACCATCAACCCCACCCAAATCAATAAAAGCACCATATTCAGTAATATTTTTTACAACACCATCTGCTATTGATCCTTCGGCAAGATTTCCCACTAGCTCAGCTCTTTGCTCAGCTCTGGATTCTTCTAAAATAGCACGTCTTGAAACAACAATATTTCCCCTTCTTCTATCCATTTTGAGAATTTGAAAAGGTTGTGAAAAATTCATAAGAGAATTGGTATCTCTTATTGGTCTTACATCAACTTGACTTCCAGGAAGAAATGCTATTGCGCCGCCAAGGTCAACAGTAAAACCACCCTTTACTCTACCAAAAATAACACCATCTACTTTTTCATTTTTACCTGATGCCTTTTCCAAACGATCCCATGCTTCCTCACGTCTTGCTTTTTCCCTACTAAGAAGTGCTTCTCCACGTGAACCTTCTACTTTCTCAAGATAAACTTCAACAGTATCACCTATAGATATCTCTGGCGGTTGACCCGGGATAGAGAATTCCCTTAAGTCTACTCTTCCCTCCATTTTATATCCTATATCAATAATAGCCTGGCCAGCTTCAATTGCAATAACAGATCCCTTTACTACTTCACCTTCTTTGGGTGTTGAACTATCCAAACTCTCATTTAGTAATTTTTCAAAAGCTTCCATAGTAGCAAGTGCTGACATATAGCTCTCCTTAATATAAATTTGATTCTAAAAAAATTTCATGAGACAAGTTAATATAGTATAAATCTAACTATTCAATGTTATTTTTTTAATTTTTTTGAAATAATTACAATTATTTTTTGTAATGCTTCTTCAACAGTTAGATTTGAAGTATCTAACAAAAAGGCATCTTTTGCAGGAACCATAGGTGAAAACTCCCTGTTTTTGTCTAAATTATCTCTCTTGGAGAGGTCATCAAGTATTTTTTTTAGATTTAAATCCTTATTATTTTTAATTAATTGATCATATCGCCTTTTAGCTCTTATCTTGACGTCTGCATTTACAAATATTTTAACGTCTGCATCAGGGCATACAACAGTACCAATATCTCTACCATCTAATACTGCTCCACCATTTTGTAACGCAAAGCTCCTTTGGTATAATAAAAGGTTATCCCTAACAATTTTATTATTTGAAACTTGACTGGCTCTGAGGGTTATTTGTTCATTCCTTAAATTAATGATGTTAAAATTTTTATTATTTAATAAATTTAAGGAATTTTGGACTTTTTGCTTTGAAATTTTAGAAAAATCTGAATTATGTTTCAAATTATAAGCAACAACCCTATACAAAATACCTGTATCTAAGTAATGAAAATCAAAATGTTCAGCAATTTTTTTGCCTAGTGTCCCCTTTCCAGATGCTGCAGTACCATCAATAGCGACAACAAATTTCATAATTTAATTCTAGTTAAAATCAGCTTTATGATTTTCCTTATAAATAAAATCATCTTCTAATCCTTTAATGCAATTATATTCAATCCAATACAATTCATAAGATCTATAAAATTTGGAAAGCTTGTCTTAATTGATGATGCTCCACGTATCTCTATACTATTTTCAGTTATGCTTCCAAGAGAAGCAAAAGACATCGCTATTCTATGGTCATTTGAGGCATTAATAATACCTCCACCCTTGATTTTTTGATTTCCTTTACCGAAAACAGTTAATTGATCATTTTTTTTTGTTATAAAAACACCATTTTTTTCCAAACCATCTGCAATAGCTTCAATTCTATCACTTTCTTTGAATCTCAACTCTTCTATACCTTTCATTATAGTAGGACCTGTGGCAGTTGCTGCCAAAATTGATAAGATAGGATACTCATCAATCATTCTAGCAGATCTATTTTCTGGTACCTCTACTCCTACAAGATTTGGAGAGTAACAAACATGTAAATCAGCAACTAATTCTCCTGCTTCAATTTTTTTATTTTGAATTTTTATATTAGCTCCCATTTCTATTAATGTTTCAACAAAACCATCTCTCAGTGGATTCAAACCTACACTTTTAATAATTAATTCAGAATTTGGTATCATACAAGCTAATGCGATTGGAAAGGAGGCAGAAGAAATATCTCCAGGCACACTAATAATTCCAGGATTTAATTTTGGAAATCCATTTACTGAAATATTATTACTTGACCCTTTTTTCTCAATTTGAATTTTAGCACCAAGAAACTTTAACATTTTTTCAGTATGATCTCTTGTAGGTTCGTTCTCTAATACTGTTGTTTTACCTCTTACATTTAACCCAGCAAGTAAAATGGCAGATTTTACTTGTGCTGAAGGAATTTGAAGGTTGTAATTTATTGGAATAGGATCATTAGATCCGATAACATTTATAGGAAGTTTGGAATCATGATTAGAAGAAAATATTGCTCCAAATTCAGATAATGGCTTTATTACTCTATCCATTGGTCTTTTTCTAAGACTATTGTCACCTGTAAAAGTAACTTTTATAGGACAAGTTGATACTAGTCCCATTAATAGTCTAACGGAAGTTCCAGAGTTTCCGCAATCAATGATATTTTCAGGTTCACAAAAACCACCAACACCAACACCATGTACACACCATTTATCTGATTCCTTATAAATATCAACACCTAAGGCTTTTAATCCATTTACTGTTTTGAATATATCATCTGACTCCAAAAGTCTAAAAATGGAAGTTTTACCAATAGCCAAGCTTCCCATAATTAGTGCTCTATGAGATATGGACTTATCACTAGGTATATATATTTGACCTTTCAAACCCGAAGATCTTTTAGATAAAATTGTTTGGAAACATTCAGTCATTTTTTTTAAAATTTAAATAGTTTATTTTTCTTCCAAACTTTAAAGCTTTTTGTTGATATTTTGTATCAAGGTTCTTTTTTATTTTTTTTTCAGTTTGAAAAAAATTTGAGTCAACATAATTAAAGTTACCTTTACTCTGCATAATTCCTAAAATTTGGTTCGCATAATCTTCTATATCGGTTGCTATGCTAATAGTCCCATTTTTTTTTAATAATGAACATAAATAGGTTGAATTATTTTCATTAAAAAATCTTCTTTTTTTATGTTTATTTTTTGGCCAGGGATCTGGAAACAATATATAAATTTTATTTAACGTTAAGCAATTAAAATTATGAATTAAATCTAGACAATTTCCAAAATGGATTCGAATATTATATATTCTAAATTTTATAATCTTGGCTAATAAGCTAGCTACACCATTTTCAAATACCTCACAACCTACAAACCCAACATTTGGATGAGCCAATGCTTTTTCAAATAAAAAATCTCCCATACCAAAGCCTATTTCAAGTCTTATATCTTCAATACCATCAAATAAGTCTTTTGGATTTATTTTTCTTAAGTTCAAAGCACCGTCATCATTTGTTTTAAAAATTGAAAAATCATTTATATAATTTTTAAAATATTCTTTTTGTAAGTTGCTTAAGCTTTTCCCCTTTCTTCTTCCAAAAATTTTATACTGTTTACCTTCCTCTGTCATAAAGTTTCAAATTTTTAAAAAACAAATATCAGTATATATTTTTTTTTAGTACTTCAGTTAAATCTGTATTTTCCCATGAAAAACTACCGTCATCACTGTAATTCTGACCAAAATGACCATAGGCAGCCGTTTTTGAATATATTGGTTTTTGCAAATTAAGGTGTTTAATTATACCAGAAGGGCTCAAATCTATACATTTCAAAATACTACTGATTATCTTATCTTCAGAAATTGTATTTGAATTAAATGTATTTAAATATATTGATAGGGGCTGTGAAACACCAATTGCATAAGAAAGTTGAATAACACATTTTTTGGCTAATCCAGCTGAAACTATATTTTTTGCTAAATATCTCGCTGCATAAGCTGCAGACCTATCAACTTTTGTTGGATCTTTACCAGAAAAAGCTCCTCCACCGTGCGGTGCAGCTCCACCATAAGTATCAACAATGATTTTTCTTCCAGTAAGTCCAGCATCTCCATCTGGACCACCTATTACAAATTTGCCAGTGGGGTTGACATGCCAAATAGTATTTTCCGTTATCCAACCATCAGGTAAAGTTTCTAAAACATATGGTGAAATTATTTCTTTTATATCTTCCGAAGATAATTTTTCATCAAAATGTTGGGTTGATAAAACAATCGATTTTACATTTTGGGGTATTCCATCGATGTAATTTACAGTGAGTTGAGACTTGGAATCGGGACCAAGTATTTCTTTTAGCTCGTTTTTTCTAGCTATACTTAATCTTTTCAGAATAGCTTGTGCATACTGAAGGGGCGCAGGCATTAGTTCTGGCGTTTCATTTACTGCATACCCAAACATTATTCCTTGATCCCCAGCTCCTTCTCTATCAACTCCTTGCGCTATGTCTGGGGATTGCTGATGCAATAAATTTAATATTTCTAATTCTTTCCAATGAAATCCCTTCTGTTCATAACCTATATTTCTTACTGTTGACCTAACAGTTTCAACTACAAGTTCAGATAAGTCATCAATTTTTATTGAATTAGCTAGTCCTACCTCTCCACCAACTACAACTTTATTAGTTGTGGCAAATACTTCGCAACCAGCCCTTGCTTTTTTATCAAGTTTTATAAGTTCATCTAAAATTGAATCTGAAATTTTATCACAAACTTTATCAGGATGACCTTCAGATACTGACTCTGAGGTAAAGTCATAATTTAAGATATCAGTCATATTATCAATTAATCACAAAAAATTTAGTTCCCTTTGACTTTTCTTTTTAAACACAAAAAAAACAATAGTGCAAATAAACAAATAAGGAAGAAATTCCAATATACTGCTCCAATTTTTGAATACAATGTTTTATCAAGCTTTTTTGGTATATTTACATCCAAAAAACCCTCATTATTTAATGGTATTTTTTTTATAATTCTTCCATATGGGTCAATTAAAGCAGAAATTCCAGTATTTGCTGATCGCATAACCGGAAGCCCCTGTTCTATAGCTCTTGCTCTCATTTGAACAAGATGTTGTTGAGGTCCGTTATAAGCTCCAAACCATGCATCATTTGTTAAATGAATTATTAAATCTGATTTGGTTATATTCTTGTCTATTTCATTTGAAAATATTGACTCATAACATATAAAAATTGCAGTTGTTGTAAAATGATCAATAGCAATTTCATTTGGTTTTTGTCCAATACTAAAACCGGTAATACCATTATTGTCAGTTCCAGTTTCAACAAACACATTCAGAAAATCAATAAAAGGAATATACTCACCAAATGGAACTAAATGCTTTTTATCATATATTTGTTCTATTTGACCATTTTCATCTAAAAAATATGCTGAATTATATAACTCATTAGTAGCTTTATTATATCTTCTTGCACCCAAAATAATTGGTTTAGAAACATTTTCAATCATAGTGTTACTGAAATTTTTTTTATACTCTAAAAAAAATGGAACTGCTGTTTCAGGCCATATCAATATATCTACATTTTCTGAATCTTTGTTACTTAATTTTACTAGTTTGTTAAAATGTATCTCGCTTAATTCTTTTTTCCATTTATTTTTTTGTGCTATATTTGGTTGAATAATCCTTATTTGTTTATTTGTAAAATCATATTGAACTTTGTCAAAGCGATACATACCGTAAAAATTAAGTAAAAAAAATCCAGTTATTGAAATTATTATTCCAATAAAACCTGTTGGGATTACGAAACATAAAAAAACTATTATAAATGTTAACCAATACGGACCAAAAATGGAAAGTGTTTGAGAAATAGGGGTATCTATAAAAGCCAATCCTAATAACACCCAAGGAAATCCAGTAAATAAAAAAGATCTTAGAAATTCAGCTAATGAAAAAAAAATTATTAGTTTTAAAAGTGAATTTTTTTTATTTTTAAAATCATTTTTAAAACTTGCTAAAAAAAAAGAGCTACCCCAAAAAAATGAAAGAATTAAAGACAAAAATATTAAAGCAAAAGGTCCAAAAATAATTTTAAAATTGGATTCAATTAAAAATGGTTCTACTATCCATACTAAAGAGCAAATAAAATAACCAAAACCAAAAAAAAATCCGTAAAAAAAGGATCGCAATAAATTGAAATGCTTATTCAGCCAATTATAACCAATTATCGCGAATATAGGTATAATAATATATGGATAGGAAAATGGTGGGTTGGATAGGGATAATAAACAGCCTAAAATTAAGGAAATAAATAAATCAAAATATGTAATGTTGAAATAATAACTTTTATTTAATTTCCACATTTTCTCTTTTAAATTTTTTTGATAATTGCAACCTTAACCTTTTAATTCGCCTCGCATCAGCTTCAACTATACTAAATTCATTCCCAAACACATCCTTTATAACTTCTCCTCTAACAGGTATCCTATTTGTAAGAGAATTAACTAAACCACCTATGGTTTCATATTCTTCATCTTGAGTATTATCATATCTTAAATTAACACCTGACTGATTTTTAAACATGTCTAATTCTAGTCTTGCATTTACTAAAAAAAGATTTGGCTTCTCTTCAATCCATAATTGATCCTCATCTTCATCATGTTCATCTATTATCTCACCTACAATTTCTTCTAATAAATCTTCAATTGTGACTAAACCTTCTACACCTCCATACTCATCAATAACTAACGCCATGTGTATTCTTTCTGTTTGCATTTTTTGTAGTAATGTCTTTAAATTCATAGATGGCGGAACAAAAATTAAGGGTCTAATTTTACTTTTAATCTCAAAAACAATTTCTTTGTTAAAACCATCTCCTAATGCAAAATCTTTAAGATGCAGTTGACCTAATGGATTGTCCAAAGTGTCTTTAAAAATTGGAATTCTAGATAATCTAAATTTCCTAAATATCTCAGAAAGTTCCTGAGAAGTCATATCATCCGAGGCAGCAACTATATCAGCTTTGGGTATGGCAATATCCTCAACCCTAATATCACTAAGACTTGGCAAATTTTGATCCACAATGCCAGAGTTATTTGTTTTTTCTTCGTTATTAAAAACATTATTCCAGAAAGAACTTTGTTTTTCTTTTTTAGGATTTTTTTGCATTTTTAATTCCATAGATTTAATAAAGCTTAATATATATTATAAGGATTTTTAATTCCACAATCTCTTAAGGATTTAATTTCTACTTCTTTCATAAGTTTAAAATCAGATTTTTTTTTATGGTCAAATCCCAACAAATGAAGACATGAGTGAATTAGCATATGTATTGTATAATCTTCGAAAGTAAAATTTAACTCTTTTGCTTTTTTCAAACAAGTATCGTAAGAAATAGCTATATCACCAATATCCAAAGTTCCTTCTTGTAAAGAGATTAAATATGAAATGTCTTTTTTTTCCAATAAATCTCTGCATTTTATTTTTTCCACTCTTGGCCAACTAAGTACGTTAGTAGCTTCGTCCTTATCCCTAAAGTTTTTGTTATATTCTTTTATTTTTTTGTCATTACAAGCTAAAATAGAAACCTCTAGAAATTTAAAAAGTTGGGGGTATGATAAAATTTTAAAAATAGACTTAAATGCTTTTTTAGATAATTTTCTCAAATCTACTTTAGACCATTTTTTTTCTTGAATTTGAATATTAATTTTAGCTGACATCAAATTATCTATTTAACATGATCTACTATCATAGGCATTAACAATTTTTTGAACTAAATTATGTCTTACAACATCTTTAGATGTAAAATAAACAAAACCTATGTCATTCAATTTGTTTAAAATTTTTGTGGCTTCATAAAGACCGCTAACAAAACCTTTAGGCAAATCAATTTGTGTAAGATCCCCAGTTACTGCAGCTTTTGAATTTCTCCCAAGCCTAGTTAAAAACATTTTCATTTGATTTGAAGTTGTATTTTGTCCCTCATCCAAAATTATAAAAGAATTTGACAAAGTTCTCCCTCTCATAAATGCTAAAGGTATAATTTCAATTTTTTTATCTTCTAACATTTTAGATACCTGTTTAAATGGAAGAAAGTCATTTAATGCATCATATAATGGTTGCATATAAGGGTCGATCTTGTCTTTAATATCACCTGGCAAAAACCCAAGTTTTTCACCTGCTTCTACGGCTGGCCTGGTTAAAATAACTTTATCTACCTGACCTTTGAGAAACATAGATACAGCTACTGCAATTGCTAAATATGTTTTCCCTGTTCCAGCTGGACCTATCCCAAATGTCAAATCATAATTCATTAGATTTCCAATAAAATCTTTTTGATTAATATTTCTTGGACTAATAAGTTTCTTTTTGGTTTTGAGATTAAAGTCATTAAAAGAATTTTCATGATTTTTTTCTTTTAATGAAAAATCTGTCATTTTAAGACTTGTTAAAATAAAATCAATAATATCATTTCCGTCTAAAGAACGACCCTCTTCCAAGGATGAATAAATACTCTTCAATATATCTGCAGCTTTTTGTAGATCTTCTAGATTACCAGAAAAACTTAGCTTATTCCCTCTCCTTGTAATTTGAATAGCTAATTTGTCTTCTAAAAAAATTAGATTCTGGTCTCTTATTCCGCAGAGCTCAATTAAAACACTATTATCTTGAAATTCAAGTTCTAAAGGTGTGTTTAAGTCTTCTGTTATAAGATTATCAATTTTTGACAATTTTGAATTCACACTATTAAAAAAAAAAGAATACTATCATGAATTGAATTTGTAAAATAGGTGCTAAGAAATAAATGAACATATTGCAGTTAGATCACATGTTCACCTGATAAACTTAGTCCATTAGTCTCACAAATTTTTACAGGAAGAATTTTTCCAATTTGATTATGTTTGGATTTAATAACTACTGGATTCATGTAAGGGGTTCTACCAATATATTGGTCACTTAATTTACCCAACTTTTCAATAAGAACGTCTTGAACTGTGCCAACTAAGTTTTTTTGAAATTCGCGCTGATAAATCGAAATAGTTTCTTGAAGTTTTGAAAGACGATAACTTTTAACCTTTTCTGATATGTCTTTCATTTCAAACGAAGGAGTACCAGTCCTAGGAGAATACTTAAAACTGTAGGCCTGAGAATATTTTATAATTTCACAAATTTCTAAAGTTTTTTGAAAATCTTCTTCCGTTTCACCCGGGAAACCAACAATAAAGTCCCCTGAAATGGCAATCTCTGGCCTGATTACTTTTAGTTTAGAAATTATATCTAAATAATATTCAACTGTATGACCTCTATTCATTTTTTTTAGTATTTGATTACTACCTGATTGAATAGGAAGATGAAGATAAGGCATTAATTTCTCTTCTTGACCAAAGAGGTTTATTAGGTTCTCAGTCATATCTCTTGGATGTGATGTTACAAATCTTAACCGTTTTAAGTCATCTAGTTTGCACAAAATTTTTATAAGAGATGTAAAATCAATACTTTTATTTTTTTCATTTAAACCATTATATGCATTGACATTTTGCCCCAATAAAGTGATTTCTTTAACGCCTGAATTCACTAATTCTTTTGCTTCTTTTATTATTATTTCCGGAGATCTAGATCTTTCTGCTCCTCTTGTATAAGGAACAACACAAAAAGAGCAAAACTTATCACAACCCTCCTGTATTGTTAAGAATGCAGTTGAATTTCTTTTATCCTTTTTTGTTAAATTTAATTTATCAAATTTATCCTCTAGTGGAAAATCGGTATCTACTACTTTTTCATTACTTTCTATTTTGCTAATAATTTCAGGTAATTTATGATAAACTTGGGGACCAAGAACCATATCAACTATTTTTGATCTTTCAATTATTTCCTGTCCTTCAGCTTGTGCTACACAACCAATAACTCCTATTTTTAATTTTGGATTTATTTGTTTTAATTTTCGAATCCGTCCTAGTTCTGAATAAACTTTTTCTGCTGCTTTTTCCCTAATATGACAAGTGTT
The DNA here is from genome assembly GCA_902614945.1 of uncultured Alphaproteobacteria bacterium. Classification (GTDB taxonomy): domain Bacteria; phylum Pseudomonadota; class Alphaproteobacteria; order Rhodobacterales; family Rhodobacteraceae; genus CACIIZ01. The sequence continues at coordinate 15,374 of CACMNE010000005.1, read as the reverse complement.
CAAAATGATTAAATCTGAATTTTGTTCTTCATATACTTTTTTAATTCCAAAGTTTATCAAAGATTCTTCAATTCTTTCAGAATCAAAAACATTCATCTGACATCCATATGTTTTTAGAAATAATTTTTTTATTTTACTTTTCATGATATATTTATTTTTATTTCGTAAAGATATCTATTATAAAACGTAATGGCAATCAAGAGATGAAAACTCATAAAAATTGTCATTAAATAATTGAAAATTTTAATTAGTAAATATTATCATTGTCTACCAAAACAATTAGCCACTATAATAAATAAAATAATAATAATTACCAAATTCAGTAAGGATTTTAAATGAAATTACATGTAAAAGTTCTAGTAGTTGGCGGTGGAGTTGTAGGAGCCAGCATCGCTTACCACTTACAGAAAGGTGGTTGGGATAATATAGTATTAATAGAAAGAGATGAATTGACTTCTGGATCTACATGGCATGCAGCAGGACTTCTTCCTTTATTTAATATGTCGTATGCAACTAGTCATATCCACGACTATTCAGTTAAATTTTATAAAAATTTAGAAAAAGAACTAGGTACTGATATTGGGTTTAAAGTGGTTGGTAACTTAAGAATGGCTCAAACACAAGAACGCTTGGACGAATTTATGCTATATAGTTCGACAGCAGATACAGTAAATATTCCTTATGAGTGGAAAAGCCCTAAACAAATAAAAGAAAAATGGCCCTTGGTTTATTCTGAAGATCTAAAAGGGGCTATCTATCATCCTACAGACGGTTATATAAATCCTGCTGATTTAACTCAAGCCATAGCAAAAAGTGCCCGAACAAGTGGCGTCAAAATCGAAAGAAAAACTCAAGCAGATTCTTTTTTTTGGGATGGAAAAGCTTGGCATGTTAAATGCTCAAGAATGATTGAAAAGGGTGGAAATCTAATTCCTAGTGAAGATACTATAACATATATTGCTGAGCATGTAGTTACTGCAACAGGAAATCATGTGCAAAATACCGCTAATCTGTTAAATGCAAAAATTGCTGCTATACCTGTAGAACATCAATATATTGTTACTGAAGAAGATCCTAAACTTATTGAATACAGACAAAATAATGATGAGCATCCTGTTCTTAGAGATGCGGACGCAAAATGGTATGTAAGGGAAGAAAGAGGTGGATGGATATTAGGACCATATGAAAAAAATGCACCGGCACGTTTTGAGTTTAAAGTTCCTGAAAATTTCAGAGCAGATTTATTCCCATTAGATCTTGATCGAATAGAGCAAGAATACTTATCATTCATTAAACGAATTCCAAGTACTGAAACTCTAGGTATTAAAGATGATTTCAATGGCCCTATTTGTTATACTCCTGATGGAAATCCTCTACTAGGGCCAGCACTTGGTTTAAGAAACCTTTGGTTAGCGGAAGGGTTTTCTTTTGGTATAACAGCCGCAGGAGGTGCTGGATACTATTTGGCTCAAATGATGATTAACGGAGAAGCTGAAATAGATATGACTAGTTTAGACCCTAAGAGATATGGTTCATGGATTACAACAGAGTATACTGCAAGAAAAAATGAAGAATGTTATGAACATGTTTACGTTCTTCACCACCCCGATGAAGAAAGACCAGCTTGTAGACCACTTAGAACCTTCCCCTGTTATGAAAAACTCAAAAATTATGGTGCACAATTTGGTCAGGTGAATGGTTGGGAAAGACCTAATTACTTTGCTACAAAAGATTTTAACGATCTTGATTCAAGAAGTTTTAGAAGAGGTAAATGGTGGGAATATACTAAAAATGAGGCCAAAGCAATAAGAGAAAAAGTAGGATTAATCGATATTTCTGCATTCACTAAAAATTTAGTTAAAGGACCTGGTGCTACTCTATTTTTGGATTGGTTTACTTGTAATAATTTACCAAAAATAAACAGGATTAGTTTAACATATTCCTTAACTTCTACAGGTACAGTTAGATCTGAATATACAATAGTGAGAAAGAATCAAAATGAATTTTACCTTATTTCAGCAGGAGCCCTTACTGATTATGATAAAGATTATTTGATTAAAAATGCTGAAGATAAAGAAAAGGAATTTGGATATATTGAAATTCAAGATGTTACCAGTCAATTTGGAGCTTTTGCAATAGCAGGACCTAAATCCAAAGAATTTTTAATTAGTATGATTAATGATAAAGAACCAAGTGAATTATTTTCTAATAAAAATTTCCCCTGGTTATCATCTAAGAATATTGAATTAGATATGATACCAATACTTGCCATTAGAGTTGCATATACCGGCGAATTGGGTTGGGAATTACACTATCCTGTAGAATTTCAAAATAAACTTCTAGATATACTTTTGAAGGCCGGTAAAAAATTTGACCTTAAATTAGTAGGATCAAGAGCTCAAAATTGGCTGAGGCAAGAAAAAAGTTACAGAGCCTTTGGAAACGAACTTGGTAGAGATGCAGGTTTAGTTGAAGCAGGATTAGATAAATTTGTAAATTTAAATAAAGAGTTCTTAGGAAAAAGTGGGCTTCAAAACCGTAATATAAAATCAAAATGTGTAACACTACTGATTGATGGTCCAAATGATTGTGACCCTTGGGGAAGAGAAGCTATTTATAAAGAAGGTAAAACTGTTGGAAGACTCACGTCAGGTGGATATTCTGTTGTTTTCAAAAAATCAATTGGGATGGGTTATATAAAAAACGAATTAGCAAATCTCGGTGAAAAATTAGAAGTAAAAATATTAAATCAACTCTGGCCTGCCACAATAGTAGAAGATAGTCCTTATGATACAGATAATTTGAAACTTAAGAATAGATAAAGGATTATTTAATAAATTTAATTTTCTGATATTGCTTTAGAAAAAACTTCACTATCAACGTTTCCTCCACTTACAACAACAATGATATCTTTTTCTTTAAGTTTGTTTTTTGAAAAAATTGCAGCTGCAGCCGCTACTGCTCCTCCTGGCTCTGAAACAATCTTAAAATGCTCATACAAAAGTTTCATAGCTTGTAAAACTTCAGTTTCACTAGCAACAAGACCTTCTCTAGCATTTCTTTTTAATATAGGAAAAGTTATTTCTCCTGGTGTAGGCGTAAGAATTGCATCACATATTGACGGATAAGTAGTTTCATTAATTTCTCTTTTCCCTGATTTCAAAGACCTAGCAGTATCATCGTAAAATTCTGGTTCACAAGTTCTTAATTTATAATATGGAGCATATTTTTCCAACGCTAAAGCGATTCCTGCGGATAATCCTCCACCACCGCAACATACTAATACCTCTGCCTTTTCTAGTCCTAATTTTTTAGATTGTTCTATAATTTCTAAACCACATGTACCCTGTCCGGCGATAACTAAATGCTCGTCATATGGTTTTATAAGTGTTAAATTTTTTTCAATAGCTATATTTTCTCCAATTTGTTCTCTTATTTCATTATATCTATCATAAAATACTACTTCAGCATTATAACCTAAAGTATTAGAGATTTTTTGTTTAGGTGCATCTTTAGGCATTACAATAACAGAAGATATACCGTGCGTCTGAGAAGCTGAAGCTACAGCTTGAGCATGATTTCCAGATGAATATGCAACAACACCATTTGAAATTTTATTTTCTTTTCTTAAATGCGAGATTGCACACCAGGCCCCCCTAAATTTAAAACTACCAGTTACTTGAAGACATTCAGGTTTTATAAAAATATTTTTCCCTACAATTTCATTAAATTTTTTATTAAATAAAATAGGCGTTTCATAAATAAAATTTTTACCATGATCTCGAGCTTTTAGAATAAGATCTATATTAGACAATTTGTTAGTCCCTTTCTTATATCAGATTCAAAACTGCTTTAAGGTCACAACTAGTCCAATTTGGTTTCCACTGAACTTTTTCCTCTGGTAAATCATTTCTATTTACCCATAAACTTGAAAATCCAAAAGCTGACCCTCCAGCTGCGTCCCAACCATTGGATGAGATGAAAATTACATCTTTCTTATCACAAGAAAAATATTCATTTACGATCTCATAGACTTTTTTATTTGGTTTAAATATACCCAATTTCTCAGCAGATAAAATGACTTCTAAATAATCACCAATTTTTGAGCTCTTAACTGCATCATTAAGCATTTCAATAGTTCCATTTGATAAAATAGCTGTAGAAAAACCCCTTGATTTTAAATACTTTAAAACTTCCATAACTTCTGGGAATGTATCAAGTTTTCTATAAAGTTTTAGTAAGTTATGTCTTATATTTTTGTTGTCTTTTAAATTATAAAATTCCAAAGCATAATCCAAAGAATCTTCTGTTACTTTCCAAAAATTAGTTTTATAACCAATTGAAGTATAATACCATGTATATGCAATCTGTTTGTCACGCCATAATTTAGAAACCTTTTCCCAAGTATTTATAAAATTTATATCAGCTGTCTCTTTGGAGTAATTCCTTGCAGCAGCATTAACATCAAATAAGGTCCCATAAGCATCAAAAATCACTACCTTTTTCATTTAAAAACTCCAAAAAAGGAAATATTAGTTAGATATTTTCAATTTGTGGAAGACCCATTACATGGTATCCACCATCAACATATATTATTTCACCAGTAGTGGAAGAACTACTATCACTTAACAAATAAAGAGCTGCATTTCCAACAGCTTCAAGATTTGCATTTTGTCTCAGTGGAGAATTTTTTTCAGTGGCCCGAAATACTTGCCTTGCTCCTCCAATTGCAGCTCCTGCTAAAGTTTTCATAGGGCCTGGACTAATTGCATTAACTCTAATTTTATCAGGACCTAAATCATTTGCAAGATACCTTACAGAAGACTCTAAAGCTGCTTTTACGGGCCCCATAACATTATAATTTGGAGTAACCCGTTGACTTCCCATGTAAGAAACTGTCAGTAAAGAACCTCCATAAGGCATTAATGGAATACATCTTTTTGCTAAATTTACAAAACTATAGCAAGATATGTCTATAGATTTTAAAAAATTCTCTCTTGAAGAATTAACAAATCTACCATTTAACTCTTCTTTATCTGAATAAGCCAATGCATGAACTAAAAAATCTAACTTCCCCCACTTTTCCCTAATCTCTTTAAAAAGGTTATCCAAAGAATTTTCATTTTGTACATCTGCTAACATACAAATTTTAGCATTTATACGCTCTGCAAGTGGACCTACTCTCTTTAATAAATTCTCATTTTGATAAGATAAAGCTATTTCTGCACCAGAATTAGATAATACTTTAGAAATACCCCAAGCAATAGACCTCTCATTAGCAACACCTAGAATTAATCCACACTTATTTTCAATTGTAATTGGCATTAGTCTATCAGTTTGCTAAAAGCTAAAGTTGCATTAGTACCACCAAAACCAAAACTATTAGATAATACTGTATCAAACTCAACATTCTGTCTAGATTTGATCAATATTTCATTGGATTTAACAGATTCATCTAAGTTAAAAACATTTTTACTTGCCGATAAAAAGCCTGATTTCATCATTAAAATAGAATATATAGCTTCATGAACACCAGCTGCTCCTAAACTATGACCAGATAGAGACTTTGTGGATGAAATAGGTGGCATATTTTCAATTCCAAAAATTCTTCTAATTGCTTCAACCTCAACTACATCTCCAGCAGGTGTTGAAGTACCGTGAGCATTTATATACGTAATTTTTCTATCTTTAATATTAGACAATGCAAGCTTCATTGATCTTTCACCACCTTCACCTGAAGGAGCTACCATATCATGACCGTCTGAAGTTGCACCATATCCTGTTATTTCTGCATAAATATTTGCACCCCTAGCCTTAGCATGTTCATAACATTCTAGCACCAAAACTCCAGCACCTCCTGAAATTACAAAACCGTCTCTATCCTTATCATAAGCTCTAGACGCAATTTCTGGTTCATCATTATACTTACTAGACATGGCACCCATTGCATCAAAAAGACAAGACAATGTCCAATCTAATTCTTCACCACCCCCTGCAAATATTATGTCTTGTTTTCCTAATTGAATCTGTTCTAGCCCATTTCCAATACAATGAGCTGATGTGGAGCAAGCTGATGAGATTGAATAGTTAACTCCTTTTATTTTAAATGGAGTAGCTAAACATGCCGAATTAGTAGAAGACATTCCTCTTGTAACCATAAAAGGACCCATCCTTTTAGGACTCTTTTTTTCTAGTACTATTTGATGAGCGGCAAATAAATTTTTTGTAGATGGTCCACCAGATCCAACTATTAGACCAGTTCTTTCATTCGATACTTCCATCTCAGTTAAACCACTATCTTTTATTGCCTGTTCCATTGCAATGTAGTTGAAAGCAGCTCCATCACCCATGAATCTTAATTGTCTTTTATCTATTCTATCAGATAGATTAATTTTTGGCATGCCATGAACTTGAGACCTAAAACCATGGAATGCATATTCTTCAGAAAATGTTATACCAGATTTTCCATTTTTTAAGGATTCTGTTACTTCCGTTGCATCTACCCCAATCGATGAAACAATACCTAAACCTGTTACAACAACTCTTTTCATAAAATTTTTCCTCTAGAAATTAACTAAAATAAAATTCTTTTAAAATGTTAATTTTCAAATAATCCAACTTTTAGTCCTTTAGCAACAAAAATTTCTTCACCATCAGCGAATACTTTACCATCAGATATTCCTAACTTAAGCTTTCTATCTAAAACTCTTGAAAAATTAATCTCATATTTAACTAGTTTTGTGCTTGGAGTTACCATTCCCTTAAATTTTACATCACTAACTCCAAGTGCCCTACCACGACCTTTAAGTCCTCTCCAACCTAGATTAAATCCTGTTAATTGCCACAGAGCATCTAGGCCAAGGCAACCTGGCATTACTGGGTCACCAACAAAATGACAATCAAAAAACCACAAATCTGGACTAATTACCAATTCTGCAATCACATGCCCCATTTTATTTATTCCACCATCTTTAGAAATGTCACAAATACTATCAAACATAAGCATTGGAGGCATAGGCAGTTGAGGATTTCCAATGCCAAACATTTCGCCACTAGAACATTTTAATAATTCCTGTTTGCTAATTTTCATATTATATACCAATCTTTTTATATTTAACTACTCTTATCACTGTTATTAATATAGGCGCAAGAAATACCTAGAAATATATCAAAAACTTATAATAGCTGTTATATTTAAATATGGTTTATAAATAACAAAAAAATTTTAATTATATATTGATGAAAAAAATTTTAAATATTATTATAAAGTATAAATATATAATGTAACAATGATGAAACTGAATAAATTTTGTGCTACAAATTGGCTTTATAAAGTTGGCTTACGTCCTACAAAGCAAAGAATATTGTTGGCAAACCTTTTAATGGGAGATGGCAAAAATCAACACTTTACAGCTGAAGACCTTTTTGAAAAAGCAAAAATATGCAAATTAAAAGTTTCACTAGCAACAGTTTATAATACCTTACATTCTTTTTCAGAATCCGGCCTTTTAAATAAAGTTATTGTTGATGGTTCACGCTGTTATTTTGATACGAGACTCGATAATCATTCTCATTTCTTTTGGGAGGAAACAGGAAAATTAACTGATGCACCTGGAAATTTTTTAGAAATCAAAAATTTGCCAAAACCACCAAAAAATTCAAAAATTACAAATGTAGATATAATAATTCGTCTTAAAGAAAATTAAATTTTTCTTCAGCTTTTCTTTATATTTACTTATTATAAACTAACCTTTAATTTATAATTTATTTGTCTTAATGATGTTTAATTTATCCAAAAAGAAAAAAAAAGAGTCCTCTAGATTAGTTGGACTTGATATAGCTCTGAAAGTCAGTGGTTTTGTAACAGGGAAGGAGCATTTACATTATGGTTTGTGGGATAAATTAGACGTTAATCTTGATAACCTAGGGAAAGCACAGGAAGCTTATACAGATCTTTTATTTAAATATTTACCTGATAAAAAAAAAAATAATAAATTAGAAATTTTAGATATTGGAGGTGGTGCAGGTGAGAATGCAAAAAAATTAATTGCTTTAGGACATAAAGTCACAATAATAGTTCCTAGTAAAATCTTGGCTGAGCACGCAAAAAAAAATACAAACAATAAAGCCAAGATATTAATTACAACATTTGAAGATTATTTACCAAAAAAAAATCTATTTGATTTGTGCCTTTTTGCCGAAAGCTTTCAATACATTCCCATAAAAATAGCTCTTAAAAAAGCTAGTAGACTTTTAAATAATGATGGTGAAATCTTAATTGCAGATTGTTTTAGATCTGAAAAAAAACAAGAAGGAATATTTCGTCAGCCTGGTGGTGGAGCATCGTTAAAAAGTATGGAAAAGGAATTAAGAATACAAAAAATTAATGTAATTGTAAGAAAAGAAATAACTAAATTAGTGGCTCCATCTATAGAATTAGAGCAAAAGTTTTACAATACTTTGGGTTTTTCAATTAATAGAATTATAGCTAGTCTAAAAATAAATAGACCATTTACTTTAAAGTTTTTAAATATTTTCTACAAAATTTTAATTAGCAAAAGAAAAAGATTACGTTTAGAGAATAGACTATTTAAAAACACTAGAACAATAAATTCATTTCTAGAATATAATAATTATATGATATACAAGTTAAAGCCTCAAAAAGAAATTAATTCTTGAGTAATTATTTAATAATTCATCATTAAAAACTGATAAGTTATATTTAATTACTGCATCAACCACAAAAAACATTAGTTATTCTTCTGTCTGACCCAATTACTAAATTTAATCGAGAACTATAATTTTCATCAATGCTTTGATCTTGATATTCGTTAAGTACTCTTGTGTCAGCAGGATATTCCATCGCAGCTAAAGCTGTTTCAGGTTGTCCTATAAGAAAACTTAGAGTGTCTGCTAGACACTCACCAGTTGAAGTTGATTTACTTTCCTCTGTTTCAACTTTCAAAGGCACAGGACCACCTTGAATAAGGTCATAATTATTATAGGCACCTTGTGTTGTAGTATTACAGGCAGAAATTAAACAAAAACAAAAACAAATATAAAAATACTTTTTCATAACAAATATAATTCCTATAATTTAATTCTAAATTCAATACTTATTTATTTAATCGATTTTCGATTAAGTTATTAACAACAGTTGGATCAGCTAGAGTTGAAGTATCACCTAAGTCTTCATATTTATTTTCTGCAATTTTTCTTAATATTCTTCTCATAATTTTTCCAGATCTTGTTTTTGGAAGATTGGGGGACCATTGGATTAAGTCTGGTTTCGCGATAGGACCAATTTCTTTTCTAACCCATGCCTCTAGATCTTTGGTTAATTCTTCTGTTGGATTTTCTCCAACCATAAGAGTTACAAAAGCATAAATTCCTTGTCCTTTGATCTTGTGTGGATAACCCACTACAGCACTTTCTGATACTAAAGGATGGGATACTAATGCACTTTCAATTTCAGCAGTGCCCATCCTATGACCAGAAACATTTAGAACATCATCCACTCTTCCAGTAATCCAATAATATCCGTCTTTATCTCTTTTACAACCATCACCAGAAAAGTAATATCCTTTAAAATCACTAAAATAAGTTTTAACAAATCTTTCATGATCACCGAAAACTGTCCTCATTTGGCTAGGCCAACTATCCTCAAAAGCTAATACACCTTCAACATTATTACCAAACAATTTTTGACCTGTTTTAGGGTCCATAATCACAGGCTTAATGCCAAAAAAAGGATTGGTTGCTGATCCTGGTTTGGTAGGTGTCGCTCCAGGCAAAGGAGTAATTAGTATTCCACCAGTTTCGGTTTGCCACCAAGTATCTACTATTGGGCACTTACCTTTTCCTACTACCCTGTTATACCACTCCCATGCTTCAGGGTTAATAGGTTCACCAACTGTACCCAAAATTCTAAGACTTGATAAATTACAATTATTTACAAAATCATCACCTTGTCCCATTAATGCCCTAATAGCTGTGGGAGCTGTATAAAATTGATTTACATTATGTTTTTCACATACTTGCCAAAATCTTGAACAATCCGGGTATGTTGGTACCCCTTCAAACATTAAAGTGGTTGCGCCATTCGATAATGGTCCATATATAATATAACTATGACCTGTGATCCAACCAACATCAGCTGTACACCAGTAAATATCATCATCATGATAATCAAAAATATACTCATGTGTTAGAGAAGCATAAACAATATAACCACCACTAGAATGCTGTACACCCTTAGGTTTTCCAGTAGATCCAGAAGTATACAAAATAAAAAGAGGGTCTTCGGCAGACATCTCTTCTGGAACATTCTTATCACTTACGAGGTCATTCATTTGATTATATGAAAAATCCCTATTTTCTTTCATGTAGACATTAGTTCCTGTTCTCTTAACAACTAATGTTTTTATATCACCAGAAATTTGTAGTGCTTTATTTACATTCTCTTTTAAAGGCACTGGTTTTCCGCCTCTAGGCCCTTCATCTGCTGTAACTACTAAACAAGCTCCGCAATCAGTTATCCTGCTTGCAAGTGCTTCTGGGGAAAAACCTCCAAAAACAACTGAATGTATAGCACCTATTCTAGCACATGCTAACATAGCATATGCAGCCTCAGGTATCATGGGCATATAAAGAATAACTCGATCTCCCTTATTCACACCTAATTCTTTATAAATATTTGATAGACGACAAACTTGCTCGTGTAATTCTCCATAGGTGATGTTTTTTGATAAGCTTGGCTCATCTGACTCCCAGATTATAGCAACTTTATCCCTATTTTTTTTAAGATGCCGGTCGATACAGTTATAACTTATATTCAATGTTCCATCTTCATACCATTTTATAGATACATCATCATGAGAAAAAGAGGTGTTCTTTACTTTTGTAAAAGGATTGATCCAATCAATTCTATTTCCCATCTTTCCCCAAAACTTTTCGGGGTTTGAGATAGATTCTTTATACATCTCATTATATTTTTTTTTATCAATTTTAAATGATTTGGAATTTTGTGAATCGGGATAATAGATTTTTTCATCCATGGTATTTTTCTTTCTTTATTTTTTTTCGACCTTAATATTACTATAATTCATAAACATAGCCTTTCAAATAACTGAAGCTATAGATGAAGAGAAATAATCAATTTGATCTTTATTTAATCCCGCAATGTTAATTCTTGAATCTCCTACCATGTAGATACCAAATTCTGTTCTTAATCTTGCAACTTGATCAGCCGATAAACCCATAAGGGAAAACATGCCTCTATGCCTTTCGATAAAATCAAATCTAGTTGAGTTAGTGCTCCTTCTTAAAGAATCTGACAATAACTTTCTAAGTTCGAGCATTCCATTTCTCATACTATTTAATTCTTTTTCCCATAAGTGTATTAATTCTTTATTTTGAGAGTTATTCACTCCCAATATAATTTCGACAAGAGATGCTCCATAATCTGGAGGAAAAGAAAAAGTTACTCTATTAAATGATTTTAAATTTTCTTCCACTAACTTGTGAATCTTTTTATCAGAAACTACCATCAAAGCAGCTCCTACCCTTTCTCTATATAAACCAAAGTTTTTTGAACAAGAAATCCCAATACATACTTCTGGCAAATTAGAAGCCATATATTGGACACCTTTAACATCATCATTTATTCCGTCCCCAAAACCTTGATAGGCCAAATCAATCAAGGGAAGAATATTTTTTTTTTCACAAAATTGAGTAAGTTCAGTCCAATTTTCTAGGGATAAATTAGCCCCAGTTGGATTGTGACAACAACCATGTAAAAGTAAAACATCTCCAGGACTGATTTTCTGAAGATCAGACATCATTCTAGAAAAATTTACTTCACAAGTATCATAATCGAAGTAATTATAATAATTAAATTGAATACCTAAATGATTTAATATTGCAGCATGATTTGGCCAAGACGGTGATGAAATCCAGACCCGCTTATCCTTTTCCATAGACCTTATTAAAAGTAATAACTGATGAAAAGCTCCCGTTCCACCCGGAGCTTGAGCGCCTATAATCTGATTTTTTGGAACAACATCTGCTAAAACTAATTGACTAATATTATCTATAAATCCTAAATTTCCTGAAAGGCCTACATAACTTTTAGTTTTTTGCGTATTGTTGAGTATTCTTGAAGCTCTTTGTACTGCATCCATTATAGGTGTTTGGCCTTTATTATTTTTATAAACTCCAACACCTAAGTCTATCTTTTCTTTTCTTTCATCGGCTTTATATAAAGACACTAAAGCCATAATTTTGTCTTGTGATTGTAATTTTAAATTTTCAAACATATTGAACCAACTTTATATTTTATTTTAAAGTACATTTTATATTAAAATTTACAAATTAATGATTTTTTAATTGAATTTGCCCCATTCACACCATGATCCATCATAAACCGAAACCCTTTTTGCACCAAGCCCTTTAAAAATAACATACAGAATTGATGCAGTCACTCCAGATCCACAGGATGTAATTAAATGTTTGGTTAAGTCAATTCCAAGTTCGTCTATTTTATTCTTAAGTATATCGTTTGATTTTAAAGTATAATCAGAGTTTAACACGTCACCATAGTAAAGATTTATTGAATTTGGTATGTGACCACTTCTAAGACCCTTTCTAGGCTCTTTTTCAATTCCTAGAAATCGACTCGAAGATCTTGCATCTATTATTTGAATATCTTGTGAATTCAAATATTTCATCACAAATTCCATAGATACTATTAAATTTTTTTCATAAGAAAAATTAAGCTTACAGGGTTTAAAATTTAAAACCTCTCTGTTAGTTGGCTTGTTTTCACTAGTCCATTTCGGAAAACCTCCATCTAATACAAATACATTATGAAATCCATATAAATGTAGTAACCACAATAATCTTGGAGCAGAAAATAACCCTAAACCATCATAAACAACAATATTTTGATTTTGTTTAATTCCAAAAATTTCAAATTTATTAGAAAAATCTTTTTCGTTCAATGCCATATGTGGTAAATCTGAGTTTGCATCAGAAAAATTGTCTAAATCAAAAAAACTCGCACCAGGAATATGTTTGCTTTCAAACTCCTTCAACCCTGACCTATCCACATTTGGTAAATGCCAGCTTGCATCTATAATTCTAACACTGGGATCGCTTAATCTTTGCTCCAGCCAATTTGTAGAAACAAAGTACTTATTATAACACAAATCATATTTTTTCATCAGATTAATCTTAACAAATCTTAAGCAACAACTAATTTCTCAGCTTTATCTAAATCAACGCTTACGAGCTGGCTAACTCCTTTTTCTGCCATAGTTACACCATAAAGTCGATTCATTTTAGACATTGTAATGGGATTATGAGTAATGATTATAAATCTGGTGTCAGTTCTAGAATTCATATTGTCTAGTAGATTACAAAATCTAACAATATTTGCATCATCCAGAGGTGCGTCTACTTCATCCAAGACGCAAATTGGACTTGGTTTTACCATAAATACTGCAAAAATTAATGAAATAGCAGCAAGAGTTTGCTCTCCACCCGAAAGTAAAGCTAAGTTGGATAATTTTTTCCCCGGAGGTTGACACATGATTTCAAGTCCAGCCTCTAAGGGATCATCACTTTCAACAAGTAATAAATTACTTTGTCCACCACCAAATAAATTATTAAACAAAGTTTTAAAATTTTTATTCACTTCATCAAATGCTTTTAAAAGCTTTTCTCTTCCTTCTTTATTTAAATTGGAGATCGCATTTCTAAGTTTTTTTACGGCGACCTCAAGATCTTCTTTTTGGTTAAGTAATTCTGAATATTCAGCATTAATCTCTTTTTCATCTTCTTCAGCTCTTAAATTAACGGGTCCTATAAAATTTCTTTTTCTTGTTAGCTGATCCAAATTTTTTTCAATTATATCAATTGAAAGCTTGTTAGTCAGCTGGTCGATATATTTATCTTGAAAATCCTTAGGACTGTGTCCAGTTTCTGTCTCTAAAAGTCTGGCAAGTTCATTTAGATTATCTTTTGTAGTCTCAATAGAAACTTCAGCTCTAACATACTTTTCTTTTAAATCCTCGGCAATCTTGAAAGCTTCTTTTTCTTTAAATAATGCTTCTCGTAGTTTCTTCTCTGCATTTACCAACGCATCAGTTGAAATGCTACATTTCTTTTCAGCTTCAGTAATTTTTTTATTAAGATTTAAAATGTCATTTTCTATTTTTTCTGGCTCTAATTGTGCAGTTTCTAAAAATAATTCAAGTTCATTTTTTCTTGACAAGATATTATCCTGTCGATCAACTGATCTTTTTTTTCTGATAGACCAATCTTCTAATTCTTTATCAAGCTGAACTAATCTATTTTTATAAAAGTTAGATTGAGACGTTAAATCTTCAAGAACCAACCTTCTGTCAAGATTTTTATTCCTAAAATCCTCTAATGTTTTTTTCTTTAAATTAATATTTTTTTCTGCTTCTTGATAATCAATCTCTTGATTGTCTAAATTTTTAATTTCCTCAATATTTTTAATTAGTTTATTGTAATCCTCATTAAGATTAAGGTAGTTATTATCCAAACTCTCAATTTGAGCACTATTAATTTCAAATTCTGCTTCCAATTTGCTTAGATTTGTTTTTAGTTCATTTAATCTTTTTTCCTTGGAAATATACTCTTTTTTTAAATTATCTCGTTCCTCAATTTTTTGTTTAATAACCAGTTCTTGATTCGTTTTATGATCAGACTGGATAAATACTTTTTTTTCAATTTCTTTTTGTAAAAATTTTAAATTTTGTAATCTATTTAAATTTTTGACTTTTTGTGTATTGCTTGTATTTACGTCAGCGGATGTTGTTGAAAAACCGTCCCATCTCCAAAAATCTCCATCCATTGATACTAAAGACTGACCATTTTTTAACTTCGAGTGAAGTAAATAACCATCTTTTGAATTTACGATACCAACATTTTTTAACCTTTTATTTAACTCTAAAGGATGTTTAACTAGATCAGCTAAAACTTTTACACCTTCAGGAAATGAATAAGATTGTTTTTCATTTTCACTATAATGCCATCCACTTTTTCTGTCAGAGGACTGTGGCGGATAGTTTAAATCGTCATTCAAAATAACACTAAATACAATTTCAAAATCTTTTGATATTTCAATTTGATTTATAATGGCATCTTCAAAAATTTCTTGCTCACTCAAAAATTCTTCTAAAGTTTTTATTTCAGATTTAATAGCTAATAATTTACTTCTTTCTTCAGATAGTTTTTCTTCAAAATTAAGTAAATCTGCTCTCAAAGTCTGAACTTCATCTTCTGTTTTATCAAGCATCGAAGATTTTTTATCTATTGCCTTTTCAGATAATTCTAATTCATTCCTA
>CACMNE010000004.1:0-92186 GCA_902614945.1 uncultured Alphaproteobacteria bacterium | reverse complement strand
TCCTTATCTACAAAAATCCTTCCTGGTATTACTAGAAAATCAATATTAGAATATGCAAAGAAAGCTAATTTTAATATTGAAGAAAAACCATTTACCATTGAAGATACAAAGAACGCAAAAGAAGCTTTTTCCTGTTCTTCTACTACTTTTATTATGCCAGTGGTTGAGATTGACGACTGCAAAATTGGAAGTGGTACTCCTGGACAGCATACCTTGGAACTACGTAAACTATATATAAAAAATGTAAGAAAAGAATTAATTTAGAGTTATTTTTTGTTTTGATTCATAACTTTCTCTACTTCATCTCTGTTTCTTTCTATTTGAAAGTTACTTTTCCATTTCTCATAGGGCATTCCATAAATAAATTCTTTAGCTTGATCTTTATCGATTTGAAAACCTTTTTTTTCTGCTTCTTCACTGTACCATCTAGATAAACAATTTCGGCAAAATCCTGCTAAATTCATTAGATCTAAATTCTGGACATCTGTTCTATTAGAGAGGTGATTCAGTAGCCTTCTAAAGGTTGCTGCTTCTAGTTCTTCTGTATTTAAATTTTTCATTTTGACTAATACCTTATAAAAAAATTTGAATTAGAACTTATTATAAATATTTTTAATCGAAAATAAATAAATTCTAGATGCTAATTTACCACAAAACGAACCTTTATGTGGGATAAATTAGAAAGTGTTTAAATTAAAAATAATATCTACTATTGTCCAAATAAAATTAACTTGATTAAAATAATGGGTTTAGAATTATATGGCTGAAGGCATAAGAAGAAATAGAAATGTTAAAATTGTTGCAACATTAGGTCCTGCATCTAGCACTGAAGAGATGGTTTCAAAATTATTTGAAGAAGGAGTTGATGTTTTTCGTCTTAATTTAAGTCACGGATCACATAGTGAAATAAAAAAAAGACATGAAATTATTAGAAGAGTTGAAAAAAAATTTGGTAGACCAATCTGTATCCTAGCTGATCTACAAGGGCCAAAATTAAGATGTGGAGAATTCAAAAATAAAGAAGCAGAATTAGTACCTGGTCAATCTTTTATTTTTGATAAAGAAAGAAAACTAGGAGATTCTAATAGAGTTTATCTTCCTGAATTTAAAGTTTTCACAAATTTGGAAAGAGGATCAAAAGTACTTGTTAATGATGGCAAAATTAGACTAAAAGTTAAAGAAGTAAACAAAAGTTTTGTAAAAACAGAAGTATTAGTGGGTGGGGTTATTTCTGATAAAAAAGGAATAAACGTTCCTGATCAAGTTTTACCTTTATCTGCACTTTCTAAAAAAGACTTAAGTGATTTAGAATTTGTTTGTGATCTTGGGATAGAGTGGTTGGGCCTTTCTTTTGTTCAAAGAGCAAAAGATGTTAAAGAAGCAAAAAAAATAGTTCGTGGAAGAGCGGCAATTTTGTCAAAAATAGAAAAACCATCAGCAGTTGAGGCATTTGAAGAGATCTTAGAAGAAACTGATGCAGTTATGGTTGCCCGTGGGGATTTAGGAGTTGAGCTTCCAATTGAGACTCTTCCGCCAATTCAAAAAAGGTTAGTAAGACAATGTAGACATTCTGGAAAACCAGTAATTGTAGCTACTCAAATGATGGAAAGTATGATTAATTCACCTGTACCAACTAGAGCTGAAGTCTCTGATGTAGCTCAAGCAATTTATGAAGGTGCGGACGCTGTTATGTTATCTGCTGAAAGTGCAGTAGGTAACTATCCAGTAGAAGCAGTTAAAACAATGAACAGTATTGCGACTGAAGTTGAAAAAGAAAAAACATATCGTCAAGTTATAGAATCTTCTAGAACCCCCCTTAAAGGTGACGTTTCAGATGCAATAACTGTAGCTGCAAGAGAAGTTGCTGAAACAACTAATATCAAAGTCATATGTTGTTTTACAGAAACAGGAACTACAGCCTCACTAACCTCTCGTGAGAGACCAAAAGTACCTATAATTGCTTTGACTCCTAAAATTACAATTGCTAGAAAACTAACTCTGAACTGGGGTTTGCACTGTATAATAACAGAAGAGCTTACAAGATTCAAAATGGCTGTTGTTAATGCTGCAAAAGCAGCTCGAATGTATGGATTTGCAAAAAATAATGACAAAATTATTGTAATAGCAGGTGTTCCTTTTAACGTGTCAGGAACAACTAATATTCTTAGAGTTGCTCCAGCTGATGAGAAAAAAATATTTGAAGGAGAAATTAATTGAGGTTTTCAATAAGAATGTAATATTTCAACTATTTTTTGTCTTGCAATTTTATTTAATAGATACTAATAAAAAAAAATTAATAATTAGGTGAACACATGCCAAAAATGAAAACCAAGTCTGGTGCAAAGAAGAGGTTTAAACCTACAGCTTCTGGTATGTTAAAGGCTGCTCAAGCTGGTAAAAGGCATGGTATGATTAAGCGTTCAAAAAAATTTATCAGAAATGCACGAGGTACAACTACTCTTTCTAAGGCTGACGAAGGAATTGTTAAAACCTACATGCCGTATGCAAGGTAAAGGATAACAGATGTCACGAGTTAGGCCCGGTCCAGTAACTAAAGCTAGACATAAAAAAATTCTTAAGGCAGCAAAAGGTTACTATGGAGCAAGAAGCAGAACCTTTAAAACTGCTGCCCAAGCAGTAGATAAAGCTTTACAATATGCTACCAGAGACAGAAGAGTAAAAAAGAGAACTTTTAGATCACTTTGGATCCAAAGAATAAATGCTGCAGTTAGGGAATTAGAACCATCTCTAAATTATAGTAAATTTATTAATGGTTTGACTAAAGCAAATGTAATTGTTGATAGAAAAATACTATCTGAACTAGCTGTTAACGAGCCTGAAACTTTCAAGAAAATATTCGATATTGCAAAATCAAAAATAGCGTAAACTTTCATTTTATAATATTAAGGGTAGATACTAGGTATAAGTTCATGATTTGAATTTTATATATTTTAAACTTAAAGTATTGAGGCTCTTAATGAGTGAAATTAAAAAAACAGAAGATATTTTTTTAAAACTAATATCGTCATCTAAAAATTTAGAAGAACTTGAGAGTATAAGAATTAGGGCTTTGGGTAAAAAGGGCGAAGTTTCTAATCTTATGAAATCAATAGGTTTAATGGAGGAAACAGAGCGAAAAATAAAAGCTCCATTACTTAATGCACTTAAAGATAAAATTATTGAAAATTTAGAAAATAAGAAAAATATAATAAATGAGGGTATTTTAAATAAAAGAATTTCTTCTGAGTGGAGTGATATATCAAGACCTGTGAGGCCAACACATAAAGGAAAAATACATCCTATAAGTCAAGTTACTGAGGAGATAGTTGAAATTTTTTCAGATCTAGGTTTTTCAATTGCGGAGGGTCCTCAAATAGAAAGTGATTGGTATAATTTTGATGCTTTAAATATTCCTCCAGAGCATCCGGCTAGACAAGAATTTGATACCTTTTATGTCAAACATAATAACAAAAATGTAGTAGAACCTAATGTTCTTCGAACTCATACAAGTCCGGTCCAAATTAGGCATATGGAAAAGACAGACGGAGTACCCTGTAGAATTATTGTTCCTGGAAAAGTTTTTCGTTCAGATTATGATCAAACTCATACTCCAATGTTTAACCAACTCGAAGGTCTTGCTATTGATAAAGATATAAATATGAGTCATTTAAAATGGACTTTAGAAGAATTTTGCCGTACTTTTTTTGATATTGATGATGTCGTACTTAGATTTAGATCAAGTCATTTTCCTTTTACTGAACCTAGTGCTGAAGTTGATATAAGGTGTTCTTGGGAAGATGGGTTATTAAAGTTAGGTCAAGGTGATAGTTGGTTAGAAATTTTGGGATCAGGTATGGTGCATCCTAATGTGCTTAGATCTTGCAAAGTTGATCCTGAAATTTATCAAGGATTTGCTTTTGGAATGGGAATAGATAGACTAGCCATGCTAAAATACGGCATACCTGATTTAAGATCTTTTTTTGATAGTGATATTCGTTGGTTGGATCATTATGGCTTTGATCCTTTAAATAAACCCTCAATTCATAACGGACTTTGATGTTTTAAAAGTAAAACTTTTGGGTATTTTTGATTATGAAATTTTCAATTAGTTGGTTAAAAACTTATCTAGATTATAATGAAAAAATAGATGTATTAGTGGATTACCTAAATGACCTTGGTTTAGAGGTAGAAAAAGTTGAGGATCCTACTAAGAATTATAGCAATTTTGTGATTGGAAAAATTAGTCATGTTGAAAAACATCCCAACGCTGACAAACTTAAGGTTTGTACAGTATTATTAGGAAATAATAACAAAACTATAGTATGTGGAGCAAATAATGTAAGAACTGGAATGGGTGTAGTTGTTGCATTACCAGGCACTTTTATTCCTGGTTTGGGTAAAAAAATTTCAGTGGGTAAAATACGTGGCGTGGAAAGTTTTGGAATGATGTGCTCTGAAATGGAATTAAATTTATCAGATGAACACGATGGAATTATAAGTTTAAGTAATCCAAACATTGGTGGAAATTTTAGTGATTGGTTAAAATTAAATGACCCTAGCAAAATCGATCCTGTTATTGAAATTGCCATAACTCCTAATAGACCAGATGCTCTTGGTATTTATGGTATTGCTAGAGATTTGCATGCAAAAGGTTTGGGCAAATTGGTTCCTAGACAGATTAAAAAAATCTCTCCTTCTATAAAGAGTTCTATAAGTATATCACTTGATAATAGTGTTTCAAACAAAGATTGCCCTTATTTTGTTGGTAGATATATCAAGGACATTAATAATTCGTCTTCTCCAGGTTGGCTTAGTGATCGACTAAAAAAAATTGGCCTCCGTCCTATTTCAGGTTTAGTTGATTTAACCAATTTTTTGACTTTTGATAGCGCCAGGCCATTGCATGCTTTTGATGCAGATAAACTAGAAGGTGATCTTATAGTGAGAAAAGCAAATAATGGAGAGCAACTTAAAGCTCTGGATGGTAACATATATAAACTAGATAATACTATGACAGTAATTGCTGACGCTAAAGGTGTTCAAGCTATTGGAGGAATTATAGGTGGAGAACAAAGTGGGTGCTCAGAATATACTAAGAATATATTTATAGAGTCAGCTTACTTTGACCCTATATCAACTGCTAAGACAGGTAGAAAATTAGGCTTGATGACAGATGCTAGGTATAGATTTGAAAGAGGTATTGACCCCTCTTTTACGGAAAGTGGTTTAGATTATTATACTCAATTAGCACTAAATTTATTCGGAGGAGAACCTTCTGATTTAATTATTGCAGGGGAAAACCCACATAACCCAAAAATTTTTGAACTGAGTATTAATAAAGTTGAAAAAGTCACTGGAATAGCAATAAAAATTGAAAAACAACTTGATATATTATTAAAACTTGGTTTTACAGTAGAAAAACAAAATAAAAAAATTTTAGTAAGTACACCAAGTTGGCGACCTGATATAACTGGTGAAATTGATTTAGTAGAAGAAATAATAAGAGTGACTTCACTAAATAAGTTGATTTCTACACCATTGCCCCAAAAGGATTTAGGTGTTTCTAGAAGTAACCTAAACAAATTACAAAAAAATGTAAGTAAAACAAGGAGATTTCTAGCATCTGTCGGTTTAAAGGAAACTATAAACTACAGTTTTATTGATAAAAAAAGTGCTGAAATTTTTAGTGATAATAATAATTTAGTTATGCTTTCAAATTCAATTAGTTCAGAAATGACACATTTAAGACCATCTCTAATACCAGGCTTGCTAGAAATTATAAAAAAAAATCAGGCTCGAGGTTTAAATGATATTGCAGTTTTTGAAATTGGTCAGACTTTCTATGGATCTGAGCCAGGTGAAGAAAAGTTAGAATTAAGTGGTGTTTTTTTTGGTTATAATAACGAAAGAAATGCTTTTCAAAATAGGCGTAATTTTGATATCTATGACGCAAAATTTTGTGTAGAAGAAACTTTGAAGAATATAGGTATTAATCCAAATAGTTTGTTTTTGGAAAGGGAAGTTCCAACTTATTGCCATCCTAATAAGTCAGCATACATAAAATTAGGCAAATTTAAAAAATTAGGTTTATTTGGAGAATTAAACCCTAAACTTACAAACTGGTACGGGTTCAAAAATAGTCCAATTATTTTTTCAATATTTTTAGAAGAAATTGAAGAAAATAATAAGGTAAAAAAGATTAAATTTGAAAATTCACCATATCCATCCGTTATAAGAGATTTCGCATTTGTTGTAGACGAAAAGATAGAGGTTCAAAATATTGTAAAAATAATCAGAAAAATTGATAAAAAACTTATTGTTGGAATTAAACTTTTTGATGTTTTTGAAGGACAAAAAGCTTACGACCAAATTGGTAAGAATAAAAAATCATTAGCATTTGAAGTAATTTTACAATCAAAAGATAGAACATTGGTAGAAAACGAAATAGAAGAATTGTCTCAAAAAATAATAGCAAATGTTACAGATTTAACAGGAGGTAGCTTACGTTAACTAAAGATAATATTAAATATATTCAATATCGGTTATCTCGTAATTTTTTGTGCCACCAGGGGATTTTACTTCAACACTGTCTCCTATTTCCTTCCCAATCAAGGCTCTCGCTAAAGGGGATTTTACATTTAATTTGTTATTTTCAATGTTTGCCTCTGGCTCTCCAACTATTTGGTATACCTTTTCTTCCTCAGAATCTTCATCGATAATGCTAACAGTTGCAGAAAACTTTATACTTCCAGAAAGTTTTTTTGGGTCTATTACTTCTGCTAAACTAATTATACCTTCAAGTTCTTTTATTCTTCCTTCAACAAATGACTGTTTTTCTCTTGCAGCATGATATTCCGCGTTTTCTGAAAGATCCCCATGTTCTCTAGCTTCTGCTATTGCTTTTATAATGTTGGGGCGTTCGTTAGACTTAAGATATTTTAATTCTTCGTTAAGAGATTCAAAACCATTCAATGTAAGAGGTACTTTATCCATTTTTATTTCCATCATATTTCAAATAAAAGATCATTAAAAATACTTGGCTCTTTAAATTAATACATTTAACAATTATAATAATAAAAAATAAATCTAAATCATTATATGTGTCAAGAAAAGCTATTTTTAGGAGATATTGATGTCCGAAATAAAAAGGGAGTCCATTGAATATGACGTTGTTATTGTTGGTGCTGGTCCAGCTGGATTATCTGCAGCAATAAAACTAAAACAATTGAATTCTAATTTACAGGTTGTGGTTTTAGAAAAAGGTTCTGAGGTTGGTTCACATATTATTTCAGGTGCTGTTCTTGACCCAATTGGATTAAATAAGCTTTTTCCTAACTGGCAAAATATGGGTGCACCTATAAAAACGAAGGTGTCAGATGATAAATTTTATTTACTCGGTCCAGCAGGCGGTATACGCATTCCTAATATCTTAATGCCACCACTAATGTCCAATCATGGTAATTATATAGTTTCTATGTCAAAAGTTTGTAGATGGTTGGCTACACAGGCGGAGCAATTAGGTGTGGAGATTTTCCCAGGAATGGCATGTTCTGAGCTGATTTATGGAAATTCCAATGAGTTAAAAGGTGTTATTGCAGGCGAGTTTGGTAAGAATTCTAATGGTGAACCTGGATCAATGTATGAACCAGGTATGGAAGTTCTTGGTAAATATATTTTTATTGCCGAAGGCGTCAGGGGTTCATTAGCGAAAAATATTATATCAAATTACAACTTAGCAAAAAATTCAGACTTCCCAAAATTTGGAATTGGGATTAAAGAAGTTTGGGAAGTCGAATCTGGTAAACATAATGAAGGTCAAGTTGTTCATACAATGGGGTGGCCTTTAGGTAATTCAACTGGTGGAGGATCTTTTTTATATCACGGTAGTGATAATCAAGTATATGTAGGCTTTGTAGTTCATTTGAATTACAAAAACCCTCACTTATTTCCCTATAAAGAATTTCAAAGATTTAAACATCATCCATTCATTTACGATTTACTCAAAGGAGGTAAAAGAATTGAGTATGGAGCCCGTGCGATTAGTGAAGGAGGGGTACAATCTGTGCCAAAATTATCTTTTCCTGGAGGTGTTTTGATTGGTTGTTCTGCAGGTTTTGTAAATGTACCAAGAATTAAAGGTAATCATAATGCAATTTTGTCAGGAATTGCAGCTGCTGAAGCTGCCAACTTAGCTTTGAGTAATGGACGATCTAACGATTCATTAGAAGAGTATGAAAGAAAGATTGTAAATGGATATGTTTTTAAAGATCTTAATCCAGTTAAAAATGTTAAACCATTATGGTCTAGGTTAGGTCTTTTCCTAGGTATTATACTAGGTGCAATTGATATGTGGTGTGCAAATATAATTGGAAAAAACTTGTTTGGAACTTTGAAGCATAAATATCCAGATCATAGTAGTCTAGATCTAGCTTCAAAAGCTAAAATTATTAATTATCCAAAAGCAGATGGTAAAATAAGTTTTGAACGTCTAGAAAGCGTAAGCTTTTCTGGAACCTCGCATAGTGATGGTCAAGAATGTCATTTAAAACTAAATGATAAGACAATTCCTACCAAATTTAATTTACCAAATTTTGATGAACCAGCTCAGAGATACTGTCCTGCAGGGGTTTATGAAATATTAACTGACAAAGAACAATCTGAACCTAGATTTCAAATAAATTATCAAAATTGCGTACATTGTAAAACATGTGATATCAAAGATCCAAGTCAAAATATAACATGGAAAACTCCGCAAGGTGGAGAAGGACCAAACTACTCTACTATGTAACTAAAATTATAATCAAGTATTCAAATGATTAGTATTCGTCAGATAGTCAATTATTTTTTTTTATTAATAATACTTTTAATCAGTACAGTTTCTCCATTAAGTGGTAATTCTATTTCTGGGTCAATACTTGCTTCAAAATATTCATCATCAATAAATGACTTCCAAAAATCTGCTGACTTTAATCTAAAAATCCTAGAAAGTGGTATTGATGATCCTGCCTTTTATAATGATGCTCTTTTATATTTAGTTGCTTCTGGCAACTTCAATGCTTCATTTAAATTGTCAAAAAAAATGTTTGATTTAGACATAAGATCGCCCGCACTTGGTTTAGTAATGATAATTGAAAAAATTAGTAAAGAAAAAATTAATGAAAGTATTTCTCTGGTTAATTTGTTTGAAAAAGATCTACCCCCAGTTTTAGTTGCCTCAATAAGAGGTTGGATGCATTTAAAAAAAGGTAAACTAGAGGATTCATTATATGAATTTAAAAAGCTTAGTGATGCTGACTTAAATTTTGATCTTGGAGCATATTACTCAGCTATTGCTTATTCAAAATTTTCTAAAAATGAAGAAGCTTTAAAAATTATAAATAAAAATAACAACAGTTTTAAGTTATTAGGTAAAAACTTTGAAATACTAAAATCTGAAATTATGGTAATGGGTGGAGAAAGTTTTAAAGTTCAAGAAACCTTAAAGAACTCCATAAGAAATTTTTTAAATGATGTCACATTAAAGGAGTTGTATCGAAAAGTTAAGAATGATAATCTATATAATTATCAGATTTTTCAGAATGAAAAAAATGGAATATCTGATACACTACTTCTCTTTGCACAAGGTGAGAGTAGGCAAATAAATCAAAAACTAGTTGAAATTTTTTATTGTCAATTAGCATATTTCTTAAGTAAAAATAATACTAGATTTAAACTTGAACTAGCAAAAGCACTAAATGAAGCGGAGTTATTCAAAGAATCTAAAGAAATTTTACTTACTATTTCAAAAGAAGATATTTTTTATATTGAATCAAGGTTAATTTTAGCTGAATCAGCCAATGAAAATTCATTTGAGATAGAGGCAATAAACATTTTAAATAACCTAATTGAAACTCAAAATAATACTTTTGAAATTTACGAACTTTTAGGAAATGTCTATCGATATAATGAAAAATTTGAATTAGCGGAAAAATCTTATTCAAGAGGAATATACTTAGCTCAAAATTCTGAATTTGATAATCAAAACTTATGGGTGCTCTATTTTTTCAGAGGTATAGCACTCGAACAATTAAAAAATTATGAGAGATCTAAACAAGATTTAAGGCAAGCGCTTTCTTTGATGCCAGATCAGCCACAAGTACTAAATTACCTGGGTTATATGTTAATTGAACAAAAGGAAAATTTAGATGAAGCCTTAGAGATGATTAGAAAAGCAGTAAAAATAAGTCCAAAAAGTGGATATATAATAGACTCATTAGCATGGGGATTATACCAATTAGGTAGATATTCTGAAGCGATAGAACCAATGGAAAAAGCAATCGAGTTAGAACCTGAAGATCCAATAGTAAATGATCACTTAGGAGATATTTTGTGGAAAATTGGTAGGAAAAGGGAAGCATATTTCCAGTGGAAAAAGGCGCTAATTTTCAATCCAAAACCAGAACTAAAATTAGAAATTGAAAAAAAAATTAAGTTGGGATTACGATAATAGTGTTAAATAATCACAAATGCATAGTGTAAAATTACAGGCTCTTTCCCGAGTTAAAGTAAATCTTTATTTGCATATCTTAGGTAAAAGAGCTGACGGATATCACAATCTAGATAGTTTAGTTGCTTTTCCTGAAATAGGTGACGAAATTTCAGTTTCTCCATCTAACAGTATTAATCTAAAAATCACTGGAAAATCAAAAAAAGAATTAGATGAAAAAGAAAACCTAATTTTAAAAGCCACAAAATTGTTAAAAAATAGAAAAATGGGTGCTGACATTCATTTAATAAAAGAAACTCCTATTTCTGCAGGTTTAGGAGGAGGTTCTTCAAATGCTGCCATCACTTTAAAATTGTTATCAAAACTTTGGAATGTTCCATTACCTCCTATTAATGAGTTAGTTTTACTCGGTGCAGACATCCCAGTATGTATGGATTGGCGCTTACAAAGAATGCAAGGGATAGGAGAAAAAAACTCATTTGTAGTTTCTCCAGATTCACTTTGGATTGTATTATTAAATAACGGTGATAGAGTACCAACAAGTACTGTATTTCAGAGTGTTACACAAAACGAATTCTCGGGTTTAGTTAATGTTCCTAGATTAAACGAAAAAAATATTTTAATAAAGTTTTTGAAATCAACAGGTAATGATTTGGAAAAAGCTGCTATTAAAAACTTTCCTATTATAAATGATTTAATAAATAATTTAAATCTAACAAGTGGGTGTCTTGTTGCAAGAATGTCTGGTTCCGGATCAACTTGCTTTGGATTATATGAAAAAAAAGATGAGGCTGAAAAAGCTAAAAAACATCTTTTAAACAAATTTCCTAACGCCTGGATAAAAGTTGCTAAGATTTTTTCATGATGTTCTTGAAATAATATAATTAGATATTTCCTCTAACACATTTTTTATAGAACTTTGTGGAATTTCCTGGAGTGATAGTCTAGCTAATTTCGACCATTTTTTTGCTTCTTTTTTTGTATTTTTTAAAGCATCATATCTATCTAAGATTTCAAATAAAGTGCTAAGATCACTTTGTGATTTGTCTGATTTTAGGAAAAGTGTTTTTATCCTATCGGAATCAACTTTATTACTTTTTTTAAGAGTTAAAATTACGGGATAAGTTAATTTTGAGTTAAAAAAATCATCACCAACTGATTTTCCCATTATTTTTGTCTCACCTGTATAATCTAAATAATCGTCGATTAGTTGAAAACAAATTCCAATTGATTTACCAAATGATTTAAAATTTCTTATATGATTCAAATTTTTCGTAGATATCATTGCACCTGTTTCGCATGCAGCAGAAAAAAGTGCAGCTGTTTTCCCCTCAATTATTTTAAAATAAGTTTGTAAACCAATATTAACATTTCTAATATGTGTAAGCTGTAATACCTCACTTTCAGATATAAATGCAGCTGTATTTGATAAAACTTTTAAAACTTCCAATGAATTTGTTGAAACCATTAATTGGAATGCCCTAGAAAATAAAAAATCGCCAACTAAAATAGATGACTTGTTATCCCAAAGCAAGTTTGCTGTTTTTTTTCCTCTACGTGTCAAGCTTTCATCAACTACGTCATCATGTAGTAATGTTGCAGTATGAATAAATTCGATAGTAGCAGCTAATAGTATATGTTTGTTTGATTTATAGTTTAGTGCCTCTGCCGATGCTATACATAAAAGTGGTCTTAATTTTTTACCACCTGAATCTAATATATGTTTAGTTATTTCAGGTATCCTAGGTGCATTTTCTGATTCCATCATTTTTGCAAATAGCTCGTCCATTAACTGTAGCTTGGTAAAAAGCAACCTCTGGAGTTGAGATATAGGATCAGTAGATTTCATGAGCATTAAACTTTTTTTATTATTATATAATAAGAATTAAATAAGTATGACATTTTTATTTACTATTAAAATTTTTTTGTAAGAAATTTAAGAACTGCATATTATAAATATGTATTAAATGTAAAAAATAAACTATTAATACATCTTATGGATTGTCAATTACCCAATATAACAGAGAACTCTTTTTTAAATGGTAAATTAAGCATATTTCAACCTGTAAAGGGTTTTAGAGCTGGTTTGGACTCAGTATTATTAGCAGCATCCGTAAATGCACAGTCTGGAGACAAAGTTCTTGAAATTGGAGCTGGAGTTGGAACTGTTCTATTTTGTTTAATGAAAAGGATATCTGGTCTTGAAGCTACTGGAATTGAAATTATGGAGGAATATCATACTCTTTCATTAATAAATGCTAAGAGGAATAAAATAAATGCTAATTTAATATTAGGAGATTTCTTTACTTATGAAAATTTAAAGAAGACGAATTTTAACCAAATTTTTTTTAATCCTCCATATTATCCAGTTAGTAATTATAAGATAACGGATAATAAATTACTTGATGTTGCTAATATTGAGTATCCTGGAATATTAAAAAGGATGCTTAATTTTGCTTTGAAGCGTTGTAAACCATATGGTTATATAACATTAATTCATAGGCCTGCTAGAATATCTGATATTTTATCGATTTTAAAAAATGGAGCTGGTGATATAAAAATTTTACCAATTGTTAGCTCAAATTCCAAAAGTGCATCCCGAATAATAATTAGAGCAAGAAAATCAGCTAAAGGAGATACAAAACTTTTGAATCCTCTTTTTTTATACAAAGATGAAAAAAAAATAGGTCAAAAAAAACAGTATACTTCTGAAATTAATAATATCTTAAGAAATGGTTATGGTTTAAATTTTTAAAAATTATTGCATCAACATTTATTTAGTATATCATGGAAATATAAAGTGTTTTGGGGATTAAAATTTGAGGAGGTTAAAATGCCTTTGGAAAATTATGTTGCCGAGCTAAAGAAAAAACATGCTAAATTGTCTCTTGATGTAGATAATGAGCAAAAAAAACAATTTCCAGATTTGACACTACTTTCAATATTGAAAAAACAAAAATTAATAATAAAAGAGAAAATTGTAAAAAAAATTAAATTACTTTAAGAGCTTTGAGGAGTGGTTTAAAAACTTTAGGATTATCTATTTTTTCTTTGAGACTTTCCAACCCTTCGTTTCCTATATTTTTAGGAATTGTCTGTCCTATTCTTCTTTGAATAATCATTTCTAAACATTCTCTTTTAAACTCTGGGTGGCTTTGTATAGATACAGCAACTGGGTTCTCTATATCATTGTAACATAAAATAGAATTTGGACAAAAATCAGAGCCATAGATAGTATATGCATTTTCAGGTTTTACTATAACTTGATCTTGATGGCTAACATATCCTGAAAAAAAATCACCGACTGTCTCCGACCATTCAGGGTTTACTTTTCTTTCATATTTGTGAACTCCAACTCCCCATCCTTTATGGGATTTTTCAACCTTCCCACCCAAAGCATCTGCAATGATTTGATGACCAAAACATATTCCAATTAGGGGAGTTTTCATATTATATATTTTTTGTACAAGGTTTTTTAATTTATAAATCCAACCAATTTTTTCATATACTCCAAACGATGAACCAGTAATCAGCCACAAATCTGTATTATCCATATTTTTTGGAAATTCGTTATTTATAAGGTCAAAACTTTTCATTTCATAAGATACATTTAATTCATCAAACAAAACTGAAAACATTTTTGGGTAGTCCCCAAATTTTTTTTCTAAATTTTCAGGTAATTTCCCTGTTTCTAAAACTGATACTTTCAAATTTTTAACCTACCTTTTAGTCTATATCTAAAACTATTTCTTAATTAATTCTAGAAATAAATCTTCAACCTCTTTTTTTGACCAGTCAATAGGACCAATCAATCGTGCTATATCTTTTTTATCTCTTGAAATAATTATTGAAAAAGGTAAACCTATAACACCAAGATCTAATGCTAATTTTCCTTTAGGATCTCTATAGTTTTCAAGATTTGAGAGATTATATTCTTCAAAGAAATTTACAATTTTATTTGGATTGTTCCTACCAGTAGCTATAGTAACAATTTTTAATTGATTTTTTTCAAATTTAGATTGTAATTCATTTAAGGACGGCATTTCTTCAGTGCAGGGGCTACACCACGTAGCCCAAAAATTTATTAATAATAAATTAAAATCTTCATTAAGGATATCAGTTTGATTATCGTTTATATCAATTACTTCCAAACTATCTATAGGCTGGGAATTCTCATAAAATAAGAATTTATTTACTTCACTTGTTTCTGCAAATGAGGTATTTGCAAAAATCATGATGAAAGCGTATACAAAAATGAAAAATTTAATTCGCATATTTATTAACAAGAAATTATAGAAACTTAATAAGAGGTGATAATGTCAGACAAATCTTCACATAATACAAATTTAATGTGGGGGGGAAGATTTTCAAGTCAGCAGGATAATATTATGGAGACTATTAATTCTTCGATAGAGATTGATCATCGTATGGCTATGCAAGATATTGAAGGCTCGTTAGTACATGTAAAAATGCTTCAATTTAAAAAAATAATACCCACAAAAATTTGTAATAATATAATTAAAGGTCTTAAAGTTATTCAGGATGATGTGATCAAAGGTAAATTTATTTATGATAGGAAGTTTGAAGATATCCATATGAATATAGAAAAAAAACTTCATGATATTATTGGTGATGATGCGGGTTATATTCATACTGCTAGATCCAGGAATGATCAAGTAGTTACTGATTTTAAAATGTGGATTAGGGATAGTACACAAGATGTAATATCAAAAATAACAAAAAATATGAAAACTTTTTTAGATATTGCTAATGATAATTTTAACTTAATAATGCCAGGATATACACATTTACAAACAGCTCAGCCTGTGACATTTGGACACCATATTCTGGCTTATGTAGAAATGTTTGAGAGGGATAAAGAAAGGTTTACTGAAGCAAAAAAAAGATTAAATGAATGCCCATTGGGTTCTGCCGCTTTAGCTGGAACTTCATTTCCAATTGACCGATTTTTTACATCTGAAAGACTTGGTTTTGATAAACCAATGTCAAATAGTATCGATGCTGTTTCTGACAGAGACTTTGCACTTGATTTTCTATCTGCCTCTGCAATCTGCGCTACCCATTTGAGTCGCTTTGCGGAAGAGCTAGTGATTTGGGCGAGTGATGGTTTTGATTTTATTGAGATATCAGATGGTTTTTCAACTGGTTCATCAATAATGCCACAAAAAAGAAATCCAGATGCTGCAGAATTAATTAGAGCTAAAGTTGCAAATATTACGGGATCTTTATTTTCACTTTTTACAATTTTAAAAGGTTTACCATTAGCCTATTCTAAAGATTTACAAGAAGATAAAGAGTTAGTTTTCAGAGCATATGATAATTTATCCCTAATGCTTGATGTAATGAATGGTATGATGGCAGGAATTATTATTAAAAAAGATAATTTAATACGAGCTGCTGCCTCTCGATTTATTACTTCAACTGATTTAGCAGACTATCTAGTCAGCAAATATAATTATAGTTTTAGAAAGTCTCATTATATTGTTGGTAAATTAGTAATTAAGGCAGAAAATCTGGATTGTGATTTAAAAGATCTAAAATTGTCTGAATTTAGAAAAATAGATCCTAATATTGATGAAAATATTTATAAAATACTTTCAATTCAAAATTCAGTTAATACAAGAACCTCCTATGGAGGAACGTCACCTTTGGAGGTCAAAAAGAGGATTAAAGAATGGAAGAAAAAGTTAAAATAGGGTTTCAATTTGTGTGTTTAATCATAGCTGTTTTTTTATTAAGCTGTGGTGTAAAAGGTGATCCTGAGGCACCTAAAATTGAAACTAATTTTTATGAATAATAATAAATTAATAATTGTATCATCACTTAATATTGAAATGAATCTTTATGTCAAAAATAATCACGAAAAAAATTAATGATTTTTTCACTTATAAAAACAAAATTTTATTTGTAGAGGATGTCTCAGTTATAGATATTTCCAAAAGAATTAATACTCCTTTTTATATTTATTCTACTGCATCATTAAGAAGACGTTATACCCAATTATCTGAAAGTCTTAAAAATATTAATCATTCATTATATTTCTCAGTAAAATCAAATTCAAATCTTGCTGTGTTAAGAGTTTTATCTTTATTAGGTTCAGGAATGGATGTTGTGTCAGGAGGAGAATACCTTAGGGCTCAAAAAGCGGGAGTGCCAGGTGATAAAATTGTATTTTCAGGGGTAGGAAAAACTTATGATGAGATCAAATTAGCATTAAGTAATGGGATACGTCAATTCAACGTTGAAAGTATTCCTGAAATTATGCTTATAAATAAAATTGCTGCAACTACAGGTAAAAAAGCACCAATTTCAATTAGAGTAAATCCGGATGTGGATGCTCAAACTCATGAAAAAATTATGACAGGTAAATTGGAGAATAAATTTGGAATTCCAATTAATTCTGCATTAGAGGTCTATAGAATAGCCTCTGAATTAAATAGTATCAAAATAGTTGGAATTGATCTTCACATAGGTAGTCAAATTACTGATATATTACCATTTGAAACTGCATTTTTAAAAATAGCAAATTTTATAAAAAAATTAAGGGAGGAAGGTCATGTTATCGATAGAGTAGATATAGGCGGTGGGCTTGGAATTAGCTATTCTACAAAAGAGAAGGACCCCATTTCTATTGATAAATTTTCTTCTATGTTAGATAAGACATTTAATAAAATGAACTTAGAAATACAACTTGAGCCAGGAAGGTTTATATCAGGAAACTCTGGTTTATTAATAACATCTGTGGTTTATTTAAAAGAAGGTACAAATAAAAATTTTTTAATAATTGATGCAGGAATGAACGATCTTTTAAGGCCGGCTATTTATGATGCTGAACATGAGATATTACCTGTAATTGATGAGATAAACAATAAAAATCAAATAGTTG
Organism: uncultured Alphaproteobacteria bacterium; assembly: GCA_902614945.1. Lineage (GTDB taxonomy): Bacteria > Pseudomonadota > Alphaproteobacteria > Rhodobacterales > Rhodobacteraceae > CACIIZ01. Next base: position 74,793 of record CACMNE010000004.1, on the reverse strand, counting down.
CTGATATAGTTGGACCAATATGTGAAAGTTCTGATGTGTTTTCAAAAAACACAACTTTGCCAAAAATGACAAGTGGGGATTTTTTGGCAATTTATTCAGCTGGAGCATACGGAGCTGTTATGTCTTCAGAGTATAATTCAAGACCATTAATCCCAGAATTAATCGTTAACGAAAATTTAGTTTCAGTTGTAAGAAGTAGACCAAAGATTGAAGATGTAATTAAAAGAGATCAAATTCCATATTGGTTAAGATAATTATATGGTATTTCTAATTAATTAATAGTTTTTCTATAAAATATATCAAATTTCTTAATAATATATCTATATAATCCACAATAATTAATAATTCTTGTTCAAATTTCGTATTTTTGCCTACAAAAAATTCGGGTTTTTGATAAAATAAAAAACATATAATAAAAATAAAACTTACGGTTATAAATCCAAGGTAGCTTTTATTTATTACCCTTATTTTACTTATTGAATTTTTTTCTTCTATTGAATTTAAATTATCGTTATTAATTTGATTTAGTTCTATTTCAGCTATAGCTAAAGATGATAAAAGCTCTTTTTCTTGTTCTTTACTTAACAAATTATTTCCATGTTCCATATTTTTAATATCAATATTTTTTTTACTTAGAGAATTTCTAATTAAATTTTGCCTTTTTGCTAACTCAGTTGAAAAAGAAACTTCTGATTTTAGCTTTATAAAATTTCTGCCAGGAAATTGGATCCAAAAATTAGCACAACTGTAACACTTTACTTTTCTACCATTTTTAGAAATGAGGGTTTCTTCAATTTTGTAATTTGATTTACAATATGGGCATTCAATAATCATAAGATCTCTTTATTAAAAAGATATAAAATGTATTAATATAAAATCTATAATTTATACAAAATTTAATCATTTCTTTTATTGTTTTTAAAAGTTTAAAATTAATATAACTTAATATTTAAATAGTCTTGGGTTTTGAAAATGAATTCGATTATATCCATTATTCGCGGATTAATAAATGATATATTAATATTTTTTTCCATGTTTGTAATAGGTATCATTGGTCTTCCCTTTTCCATAATTTCGAAGAAATGGGCTTACAAATTTATAAAAATATACTGTTTGAGTTGCTTCTTAATTCTAAGGTTAGTATCAAATATTAAGGTTGAGTGTAGAGGTAAAATACCAACAAATGATGTTTTAATTTGCTCAAAACATATGTCTTTTTTAGACATTTTAATGCTTGCGTATTTTTTGCCTAGATTTAGTTTTGTTATGAAAAAGGAAATAGTTTTTACTCCGATTATAGGTATTTATGCATTACGAGTTGGTTGTGTGTCAGTAAAAAGAGGGGCTAGATCAAAAGCTTTAAATAAAATGGTTTCAGATTATGATCACTCATCAGATGAAATAGATAATCAACAAGTAGTAATATACCCTCAAGGTACTAGGGTATTACCAAACCAATCAAAAGATTATAAAATTGGCGCAGGTGTATTGTATAATAAATTTAATTTACCATGCCATTTGGTTGCAACAAATACAGGTATTTTCTGGCCTAAAGGTAGTTGGATAAGAAAACCAGGAACAGCAATAATTGATTTTTTTGAAGTAATTCAACCAGGTATGCCAATAAATGATTTTATGCAAAAAATTGAAAAAGATATAGAGAATCGTTCTAACTATTTAATGAAAGATTAATATTGTGATTTAGTGTAGATTTATAATTTAAATTTGCCAATGTCTAAAAATTTATTCCTTCTTTCATTTAATATTTGGTTAGGAGTAAACTTATCAAATTTTTTCAATGATCTTTCTAGTGCCTTTCCTACTCTTGCTATTGTTTCACTCACATTCCTATGCGCTCCACCGATTGGTTCAGAAATAATTTCGTCTACAACCCTTAGTTTTGATAAATCTACTGCAGTTAGTCTTAGTGCTTCAGCAGCTTCCTTCATTTTATCAGAATTTTTCCATAAAATAGAAGCACAACCTTCTGGTGAAATTACAGAGTAAATTGAATGTTCCAGCATTATTATTTTATTTGAAGATGCCAAGGCAACTGCACCACCAGAACCACCTTCACCTATTATAACAGAGATTAAAGGAACCTTAATTTCCAAACATTTAGCTATTGAACTTGCAATTGCTTCGGCTTGGCCTCGCTCTTCTGCTCCTTTTCCTGGATATGCCCCTGGTGTATCAATAAATGTAATTACTGGTAGGTTAAATCTATTAGCTAAATCCATCAATCTTACAGCTTTTCTATAACCCTCGGGTTTTGCCATTCCAAAATTATGTTGAATTCGTGATTTAGTATCATCACCTTTTTCATGTCCAATGATCACAATTGGTGTATCATTTAATCGAGCTAAACCACCAATAATCGATTTGTCTTCAGCAAATTTTTTATCACCAGCTAAAGGTACAAATTCAGTCATTAGTTTTTCTATATATTTTGATGAATGAGGTCTTTCAGGATGTCTAGCTATTAGGCATTTATGCCAAGGTGTTAAGTCAGAATATATTTTTTTTAATAATAACTTTGATTTTTTTTGAATTTCCTCTATCTCTATATTGTTAGAATTCTCTTCATTCAAGGATGAATTAACTGAACGTAATTCATTAACTCTTCCATCTAGTATTGCTAATTCTTTTTCAAAATCTAAATAATGTTGCATTTAAAAATCTTAAATAAAAATAAAACTCAAATTCTTCATTCTAATTATATATTTAAATCACACTTATAATAAGATGAATATTTTTTTTCCACATAAATAATTTAAATTTATACAAATAATTTATTTAATTGAAAAAAGACTTAATCCTTTCAGTACTCTTTTTTACTAATTCTGTAGAGGTTGCTAAATTAAACCTGAAATGGTTATAACCTCCTAACCCAAAAGTGGATCCACGGTTAGAAATAATTTTTGATTCGTATTTAAGCTTTTGAAAATTATTATTTTCTGTATCTCCTGTTTTAGTAAAATCTACCCAGGCTAGGTAAGTAGCGTCAATGTTCATTGAGACTAAAGTATTTAATTTGTTTATTTCATTATCAAAAATTTTTTTATTTTTCTCAATATAAATAAGTAGGTCATTTAACCATTGTTGACCAAATCTCATCGCTACCTCACCTAAAATCATACCAAATCTATTTGGAGTTTCTCCAGTAGCAAAATTTGCTTTTTGAAATTTATCTCTTAATAAATTATTAGGTATGATGACATTTCCCATCAATCCACCTGCAATATTGAATGTCTTTGTAGTGGAAGTCATTAAAATAAAATTTTGAAAGTAGTCTTCTCCTATTCTAGGGAATGTAATATGTTTATTTCCTGGATTAACAAGATCATTATGTATTTCATCAATAATCAAAATGAGGTTATGTTTTTTACAAAAATAGGCAACTTCAATTTGTTCATTTTTTGTCCAGATTCTACCACTAGGATTATGAGGAGAACACAATATAACTACTTTTTCGTTACCCTTTATTTTATTTTCTAAATTATCTAAGTCGAGATAGTATCTTCCATCTTTTTTAATCATCTCACTTTCTATCAATTCTCTATTATTTGCTTTAATTATATTACGAAATTGATGGTAAACTGGTGAAAAAATTATAATTCCATCACTTTGGTTTGTGAAAGCTCTTAAAGCTGTTCCTATGGCCGCTACTAGTCCGTGGGCTGTATTAACCCATTCAGATTTTGGTTCCCAGTCATGCTTTGTTTTTAACCACTTAGTTACTTCTCGTCTATAGCTCTCAATACCACCATAATAACCCAGAAATCCTCTTTTAATTTCATTTTCTAATGTAGTCAGTACTTCGATTGGCGGTTTGAAAGACATATCAGCAACACCCATTGATAAAAATCCAGTTATATCGTTACTATTTGTTGCTATAACAGCGTCATGTTTTAAAGACTTTTCTGGTATTTCCGCTAAATAATTATCAAAATCATATCCCATCTGTTTTACCATATTTTTTAAGTTAATCTTGCTTCAAAGTTTTTATTAATCTAAATAATGTGAATGACTGAATTAAGTATATTACTGCATCCTGATCCTCGACTAAAAAAAATATCTACTCAAGTAACTAATATTGATGAAAGGATCAAGAAACTTTGTTTAGATATGATAGATACCATGTATAACCATTCTGGTGTGGGCCTGGCTGCTCCACAAGTAGGTGTATTAAAAAGAGTGGTGGTTATGGATTGTTCAGACGAAGGAGAAAAGAGTCCTGTAACACTTATAAATCCAGAGATAGTTTGGTCTTCTGAAGAGGTTTCTAAATTTGAGGAGGGTTGTTTGTCTATTCCTCACATACGTGAAGAAATTAAAAGACCATCTTCAGTTCAAGTTAAATTTACTGATATTAGTGGAATATCAAAAGAGAGTTATTTCAAGGGTTTATGGGCTACCTGTATTCAGCACGAAATTGATCATCTCAATGGCAAGTTATTTATAGATTATTTAGGACCTATTAAAAGATCATTTATAACTAAAAAAATGAAAAAATATAAAAAAGAAATTATTAAAAAATAATTGGGGTATTTTTTGCGAATTGTAATTTTTGCTAGTTCAAAGTTTTCTATTCCTTTATTAGAAAAACTTCACAAATCTGAACACGAGATATGTGCAGTTTATTCTCAACCACCAAGTATTTCAGGAAGAGGAATGAAGTTAAAAGAAAATGAAGTATGCTTAAAGTCTAGAGAATTAAATCTAAAACTTTTATTTCCAGATAACATTAATAAAGATATTGAGATAAATAAACTAGAACAAATGAAACCAGATATTGCAGTTGTTTCTGCTTACGGTCAAATTTTATCATCAAAATTACTTAGAGTTCCAAAATTTGGATTTGTAAATTTACACCCTTCTTTATTACCAAGGTGGCGTGGAGCTGCGCCAATTGAAAGAGCTCTGATGGCAGGAGACAAAGAAACTGGAGTTTGTACAATTAAAATGATTAAGGAGCTTGATGCCGGTCCTATTTTAGCGAAAGAACGGTTTTTAATTAATTTGGATGAAACTAACTCAAGTTTATCACAAAAATTAAGCATAATTGGTGCAAATCAATTATTGGACGTTATTAATAATTTAGAACTTATTTCTGAAATACCTCAAGAGAGTGAAGGAGTCACATATGCATTTAAAATTCATAAAAGTGAAACCAGAATTAATTGGAACTTACCTGGTAAAATAGTTGACAGATTTATTAGAGGATTATCCGAAAAACCTGGCGCATGGTCTATGATGAATGGTTCAAGAGTGAAAATATTAAAATCAAAATATGTAAAATTGGGGGGGGAAATAGGCCACAATATTATATCTTCAGAAAAAAAGGCTTCTCTTTTGATTGCATGTTCAGAAGATTCAGTGGAGGTTGAAATTATTCAAAAAGAAGGAAAAAAACCAGTTTCTGCTAGCGAATTTATAAGTGGTTATAAAGGAAAGAATATCTGTTTTGAGTAAAGATTAACCTACTTATTTGATTTTATTAATTTCCTCTCTAGCCAAAAAATCTGCACGCTCATTTTCAATATTTCCAGCATGGCCTTTAACCCATAGCCAATCTACTTTGTTTCTATTTACTAAATCCTCTAATTCTTCCCAAAGTTTTCTATTTTTCACTTCTTTTTTAGATGAGGTTTTCCAATTATTTTTTTTCCAAGAAGGGAGCCATTCGGTAATTCCTTTTTTTACATAATTACTGTCAGTAATAATGCATATTTCAGTATATTTCTTTAATGCTTTTAAAGTTTCAATAGCAGCTATTAACTCCATTTGATTGTTAGTCGTATCTACTACACCACCAGAAATTTCTTTTCTCTTTATTATTTTGTTATTTTTTTCTGCTAATAAAACTGCACCCCAACCGCCTATTCCAGGATTACCAGAGCAAGCTCCATCAGTATATGCCTTGAATTTATACATTAAAGCCCATAATAATTAATAAAAAAACCATTAATGTGGTTAATTGAAAGCGCATTTTTAACCACCAATTAGGTAAAATAATTATCTTAGATAAGTAGCGCTCTCTTTCGAGAGTAGTGAGAAAACCTACTGCAAGTAAAAAACATGTCATAGGGAGTAATAATGAAAATACTGCCCAAATTGACGGACACATCGACACCATTAAACCTTTAAAATTAATCTCAGACTTTGAATGGGTTTCAAAAATAAACAAGCAACCGCCTAAAAATGAAAGGATTATTGCGCTAAAAAGCATTCCTAATTCAACAAGCCAATTATTAATGTTATTACCCATTAAACTAAGATCAAAGGATCCAATTACACCAATTAGAATTGGGATGATACCCGCATAACTTATATATTTTACTTTAGAAGGTATTATAATCATTAGTTTCTAATTGAGCTAGGGATTTTAAAATGTATATCTTCTTTTGTAATCTCTATGAATTCAATTGTTGCCTTATATCTTTTTTTAAATTCTTCAATTACTTGTTTTATTAATATTTCAGGAGCAGAAGCACCTGCAGTAAGCCCAATCGATTTTGATCCGGAAATTGATCGCCAATCAATATCATAAACACTGTCAATAAGTTGAGAATACTGACATCCAGCCTTTTTTCCTACTTCCACTAATCTTTTTGAATTAGAAGAATTTGATGATCCTACAACTAATAATCCATCTATTACTGGTGAAATTTTTTTGACTGCATTCTGCCTATTTGTTGTAGCATAACATATATCCTCCTTGTGTGGAGCAACAATTGAAGGAAATCTCCTTACTAATGCATTTGCAATCTCTAATGTATCATCTACTGATAAAGTTGTTTGTGTTATATAAGCTAGTTTTTTTTCATTTCTAGGTTTGATAATACCAACATCTGCAACATTTTCTACAAGCAAAACTTCACCATTAGGTAATTGACCCATGGTTCCAGTTGTTTCAGGATGGTTTTTATGACCTATCATTATCATCTGATATCCTAATTTATGATATCTCTTTGCTTCTATGTGTACTTTAGTAACAAGAGGGCAAGTGGCGTCTACATATTGTAAATTTCGGTCCTCTGCTTCCGAAAAAACTGATTTTGCAACACCATGTGCGGAAAAAACTACTGGTCTATCTTTTGGACATGCTGACAATTCTTCAACGAAAACTGCTCCTTTTTTCTCTAAACTTTCTACAACATATTTATTGTGTACTATCTCGTGACGAACATATACAGGTTTTCCGTATTTTTGCAGACATTTTTCTACAATTTCTATTGCTCGGTCCACCCCAGCACAAAACCCTCTAGGAGCTGCAACTAAAAGTTTCATTAAACCTCCGAGTTAATAATATATTAAGGATAGTGTTGTTATAAAAATTGGTCAATATTAATAAAAAATGATATTGTAAAATGTCTGATAAAAAGATTAAATTTAATAAAATTGAATTTTAAAATTTAACTAAGCTATGAAGAAATATTTGATTGCCCTTGGTAGCAATTTAGAAACACAAAATCTATCAAGAGTAGAGATTATCAATAAAGCTATAGAATATTTCTCACAATTAAACTTAATTTTGATTAAGGTAAGTTCTTTTTGGGAAAGTAAATCATACCCTAACAAAAGCCAGCCTGATTTTATAAATGCTGTATCGGAAGTTCATTCTGAATTAAATCCTTACCAAATTTTGCATGCATTGAAAAATATTGAAAAAAAAATGGGTAGAAAAAATAAAACCAGATGGGGAAATAGAATAATAGACCTCGATATTATTGGTTCAGGTTCAATAATTCTACCTAATAACTTTGAATTTAATAAATGGTTGAAGATGCCTTTAAAAAAACAAATCAAAATTCAACCTGATGAATTAATCTTACCTCATCCAAGAATTCAAGATCGTCTTTTTGTTTTGAGTCCCTTGAATGAAGTCAACCCATACTGGACGCATCCAGTGCTTAATAAAACCCCTTTGGAATTGATTAATAGAAAAGTTTGGGGGGAGGAAAATTTCATCAAAAAAATAGAAAATTAAAAATTTTAGTATGTGGTATTGATTTTTTTTGATTATGGTCATAATAAGATCATAATCGAGGAGATTATTATGGCTAGAATTACTGTAGAAGATTGTATTGATAAAGTTCCTAATAGGTTTGATCTTGTTTTGTTAGCAGCACATAGAGCACGTGAAATATCACTTGGTGCAGAACTTACTGTTGACAGGGATAAGGATAAAAATCCTGTGGTTGCACTTAGAGAAATCGCAGATGAAACTTTGACTGCTGAACAAATTCGTGAGTCTGCTATTGAAAGTAAACAGTTGCAAATTGAAGTTGATGAGCCAGAGGAAGATCAAATGGCTACTCTTATGGGGTCTGAAGCTGATGATGATAATCCTGCCGAGGAGATATCTGAAGAAAATCTATTGAGAGCTTTGATGGAAGCACAGGAAAAAAAATAAAATGTAATACATGTGGCTTCAATAATGACAAGTATTGAAGAGCTTATAAAGCAAATTAAATCGTATAATTCTAATGCTGATTTTGATTTAATAAAAAAATCATATAATTATGGTTTTAATGCTCATAAAGGGCAGTATAGAGCATCAGGAGAAATATATTTTACCCATCCCGTTGAGGTGGCTAAGATATTAATCGACTTAAAGCTTGATGAATCTACCATAAAAACAGCCCTTCTTCATGATACAATTGAAGATACTAGTAGATCCCTAAAACAACTAGAGCTTGCTTTTGGTAAGGAGGTGTCTCAACTAGTTGATGGAGTGACAAAACTTACGAATTTAGAACTAAGTTCATTAGAAACAAAACACGCAGAAAATTTTAGAAAACTATTCATGGCTATGAGTAAAGATGTAAGAGTTTTGCTAGTTAAGCTTGCAGACAGATTGCATAATATGAGAACCATTAAAGCATTACCTATTGATAAACAAATTAGGAAATCTAAAGAAACAATGGAAATTTTTGCACCATTAGCTGGTAGGATGGGTATGCAATTTATGAGAGAAGAATTAGAAGATCTTAGTTTTCGAGTTCTTAATTCTGAAGCTCGTAATTCAATTATTAGAAGATTTATAACTTTAAGAAAAGAAACTGATGATTTAGTTCCTAAAATTATTGATGACATTAAACAACAATTAAAAAAAGAGAATATAAATGCAATAGTTACCGGTAGAGAAAAAAAACCATATTCCATTTGGAGAAAAATGCAATATAAAAAGGAAGGTTTTACAAGACTTTCTGACATCTTTGCTTTTAGAATTGTTACTAAAAATGAGACTGATGCATATATTGCAATGGGTTCAGTTCATCAGAGATGGAGAGCAGTCCCTGGAAATTTTAAAGATTATATTAGTCACCCTAAGAGTAATGGTTATAGATCAATTCATACTACAGTCTCTGGAAGAGATGGAAAAAGAGTTGAAGTTCAAATTAGAACTGAAGAAATGAACGAAGTAGCGGAAAGTGGTGTTGCTGCTCATTGGTCGTATAGGGATGGAGAACGTGTTAAGAATCCTTTTGTTGTAGACCCTTTTAAGTGGTTAAGAGGATTAAGTGATGGCTTTATTAACAGTGATAATCCAAGTGAGTTCTTTGAACATGTAAAATTAGAAATGTTTCAAGACCAAGTATTTTGTTTTACGCCAAAAGGCGAAGTAATTAAATTACCAAGGGGAGCAACACCAATCGATTTTGCATATGCAATTCACACTAGAATTGGGGATAGTTGTGTGGGTTCTATGGTTGATGGGCAAAGAGTTCCTTTATGGACAAAATTAAAAAACGGTCAGTCTGTTTCAATTATTAGATCTGAAGCACAAAAACCACAATCAAGTTGGGAAACAATGGTCTATACAGGCAGAGCAAAAACTGCAATTAGAAGAAAATTAAGAGAAGAAAAAAGAGTAGAAAATATAAAAATTGGTAAGGAGATTGCTCGTGTATCATTTGAGAAAATTGGTAAGAAAGTTACAGAAAAGGCTTTAATAACTGCAGCAAAAAAACTGGTTATTAATAATGTGGATGATTTATTAGCTTCTCTTGGCTCAGTAGAATTAACTGGTGACGAATTGATAAAAACGCTTTATCCAAAAAAAATAACTGGACTTTCTATACCAAATTTAGGTCAAAGGAAAATTTCTTTTGTTGGTTTAGATCCAAATCAATATGCAAATACCGCCTCCTGTTGTATGCCTGTTCCAGGTGAAAGAATTGTTGGAATTGCTGAAAAACAAAAAGGTATTATAATACATGCTATTGATTGTGATAACTTAGAAAATATTGATAATAACACAAGAAATTGGTTAGATTTGCGTTGGCCTGACGGTGATATTCAAAATTCTCACCCAACCTGTTTGACTATTTCAATGTATAATGGTGTAGGTGTGTTGGGTAGGATTTGCTCGTTAATAGGTGAAAGAGGAGCAAACATAACAAATATAGACTTTATTGATAGAAAACCAGATTTTTACAGCATAGTGATAGAAATGCATGTAAAAGATCTTAAGCATTTATCCAGTATTATGACATTAATTGAAGCTGATATTGATATTTCAGTTGTAACAAGAACAAGAGAGGTTTTTGATCCATCTAGTAATCAAAGAGAACTGACATTAAATAATTATTGATAAGTCCGATTTAAAAAGAAAAATGGTTTTTAAAAGAAAAAAAAAACAAACTATCCTAAAGAATCTAAAGTCATTATTTTTTCCAGAGGGGGGTTGGCGGAGAGCCATTGAATATTTAAGCCATAGAATAAAAAGGCTAAAAGATAGCCCACATAGAATTGCATTAGGTCTTTCATTCGGTGTATTTGCATCTTTTTCCCCTCTTTTTGGCTTTCATTTTGTATTGGGAGCTTTATTAGCATATGTTTTTAAAGCAAATATATTTGCTTCTATATTAGGAACTTTTTTTTTAAATCCCATCACCTTTCCATTTATTGCAGCTATAAGTTTTAAGACAGGTATTTTGATTTTGGATCAATTTTTAAATTTTAAAAATGATAGAAATAGTGCTGATACTCTGATACTTGATTCTGAAATAAAAGGTTCAGGAGTTTTTGAAAAATTTCTCGTAGAAGTTTATTTTGATAAATTTATTCCTTATGCTATTGGAGGGATAATTTGTGGTATTATTACAGGATTTATTATTTATATTTTATCAAAATCACTTATTGGTTCTTATCAGAAAAGAAAAAGAAAAAGTAATAAAATAAATACAAAAATTTAATGGAGAAATGTTTATGATAACAAAAGTTTCTAGAATTCGATTAGGTGTAAATATTGATCATGTAGCAACACTTAGAAACGCTCGAGGTACATTTTATCCTGATCCACTTAAAATGGTGAAAGTTTTAGAGAAGTTAAGAGTTGATGGAATTACACTTCATCTTAGAGAAGATAGGAGACATATAATTGATAAAGATGTTATTCGAATTATTAAAGAAACCAACCTTCCCGTAAATTTAGAGATGGCTGCTACTGAAGAAATGCTTAATATTGCTACAGATCTTGTTCCTAATGCAGTTTGTTTAGTTCCTGAAAGGAGAGAGGAAAGGACTACTGAAGGAGGTTTGGATGTAATAAGTGAAGAAGAAAAATTAAAATCTTTTTTGCAACCTTTAGCAGAAAAAAAAATCCGCATATCATTATTTGTTTCGCCTGAACTAAAACAAATTGAAGCAGCTTCAAGAGTAGGAGCGACTGTGGTAGAATTAAACACAGGGACTTTTTGTGACCTGTTAATTGCGAAAGAGAAAGAAAAGTATTTAGTTGAGTTTGAAAAACTTACTAAGGCTGCAAATTTTGGCCAGAAGTTAGACTTAGAGATTCATGGGGGTCATGGCTTAACTTACGAGAGTGTAAAATACATAGCATCTATTCCTGAAATGACAGAACTTAATATAGGACATTTTTTAATTTCTGAAGCAGTATTTGATGGTATAGAAAAAACAATTTACAAAATGCGCCAAGAAATAGATAAATCACAAAAAAGTGTAGGTAATTAATGCTGCTTGGAATTGGAAATGACATTGTCTCTATAAATAGAATTAAGAGAGCTTATCAAAAGTTTGGCAAACGTTTTGAAGAACGAATTTATACTACCGAAGAACGAAAATTGGTATGGAAAAGAGGTACACCCTGTTTTAAAACACTTTCTAATCGCTGGGCTGCAAAAGAAGCTTTTGTAAAAGCACTTGGTATCGGATTTAGTAAAGGAGTTTTTTGGAGAGATATATCTATTATAAACAATTCTAATGGAAAACCTTACTTAGCAATAAGTGGCTATGCGAAAAAATACTTAACAAGCATATTACCTTTAAATACAAGCTCCTATTTGCACGTATCTATTTCAGATGAAGAAGATTTTGTTAATGCACTTGTAATAATAGAAGCAAGAGAAGTAATAAATATAAATTAAATTGAGAATTTTAAAACTATGAGAGTAAAAGAAAAAACCTACTTTGAAAGCATAAAAGAATTTATTAAAACGATTATATTTGCTTTATTAATTGCTGGATTAATTCGAACTTTGTTTTTCCAGCCATTTTGGATACCATCTGGTTCGATGAAGCCAAATCTTTTGATCGGTGATTATATTTTTGTAAACAAATTTATTTATGGGTACTCAAGATATTCTTGTCCTTTCTCCTTATGTCCATTTGAAGGAAGAATATTTTATAGTGAACCAAAGAGAGGTGACGTTGTAGTTTTTAGGCATCCTGCAAACGGTAAAGACTATGTCAAAAGGTTAATAGGTTTACCAGGTGACGAAATTTCTATCAATAATGGTCGTTTGAAATTAAATGGAAAAAAAATCGATACTCAAAAAATTAATTTCTTTATTGAAAAGAAAGAGAAGCAAGGTCCTTTGGAATCTATTCCTAGATGTAGCAATGCACCAGTTTCATTAGGAGCTGAATGTAAGAAAAAACAATATTTAGAAGAAATTGGAGAAGGCTTAAAAGTAAAGGTTCTTGATATTTCAGATGATGAATATGGTGATAATATTACATCTTTAACAGTACCTAAGGATAATTTTTTCTTTATTGGTGATAATCGAGATAATTCACTAGACAGTCGGTTTAGTAGAGCAGCTGGAGGTGTTGGTTTTGTAAAATCTGAAAACCTTATTGGTAGAGCTGAAGGAATATTATTTTCTTCAGCTGGCAAGATGTTAATTTCATTTTGGTCATGGAGAAAAGATCGTTTTTTTAAGGCAGTAAATTGAAACTCAATTCAAAGCAAAAAGAATTATGTAAAAATATAGGTTATTCCTTCAAAAATTTTAAATTACTTGAGCAGGCTTTGGTTCATTCTTCTCTTAAATCAAAAGGTTTAAATAACAATCAGAGAATGGAATTTTTAGGGGATAGAATTCTCGGATTCGTAATATCAGATTATTTATTTAATAACTATCCAACATGGAGAGAAGGTGATCTTGCTTTAAATTATAATTCATTGATTTGTAAACAATCATGTAGCGAGATCGCAGAGCACATCGGTTTAGGTGGATCACTCATTATGGGTAAATCAGAGTCTATGCATGGTGGTAGATTAAAAAAAGCTATTTTAGCTGATGCTTTAGAAGCACTTATTTGCGCAGTTTATTTAGATTCAGATTTTAAAACTGTTAAGAACATAATTTTAAATTTGTGGGTTTCAAAATTAAAAAATGTTGGAGATATTCAATTGGATCCTAAAACAGCATTACAACAATGGATACAAAGTAAAGGATGTGGATTACCAAATTATACTGATCTTAAACGAGAGGGACTAGACCACGACCCCATATTTCATGTAGAAGTTAAACTTCAAAATGGTTTAACATCAATTGGTAAAGCAAAATCTAAGAGAGAAGCGCAACAAAATGCTGCTCAGAAATTGTTATCTCAGATAAGAAATAACAATGACTAATAACTCAAAAAAATCTGGAATTATTACAATTATTGGTGAAGTAAACGTTGGTAAATCAAGTCTACTTAATATTCTAGTTAAGAAAAATATATCAATAATTACCCATAAATCAAATACTACAACTAAACAAATCAAAGGTATCAAAAGTTATAAAAATTCTCAGTTAATTTTTATAGATACACCTGGTTTATACTTTAATAAGGGGAAATCAAATCGCAATTTCTTAAGTGAGATTTGGAATGCAGTTTCTGAGGCTGATTTCATATGTTTGGTTATCGATAGTAGTAAAACTGTTTCAAATAAAATTTACCAACTACTTGAACAAATAAATTCTAAGAATAAACTTAAAAAAAGATTAGTACTTGTACTAAATAAAATCGATATTGTTAAAAAAGAATCACTATTAATTAAGGTAAAAGAAATAAATGAAAAATTTGAGTTTGATCAAATATTTATGATTTCAGCCCTCAAAAATGATGGAATAGATGATTTATTGGATTGGTTAAGTCGAAATTTATCAGATAGAAAATGGTTATATTCTCCTAATATTATTTCTGCCCAGAGTTTTGATGAGCAGTTAAATGAAAAAAACTAGGGAGATAATTCTACTACGTATCCACGATGAGATACCTTATAATATTGAGGTTTTATCCGATCAGATTATAAACATATCAAAATCAAAAATTAGAATTTTTCAATCTATTTATGTTAAAAACCAAAGGCATCGTAGTATTTTAATTGGTAAAAGGGGAGAAACCGTAAAATTTATTTCTATGCATGCTCGAAAGAGTATTGAAGTGTTTACTGAAAAAAAAGTTGATCTTTTTTTGGAAATAAAAATTAAGAAAAAGGATAGAATAAGTAATAAAGGTAAATTAAATTAAAATATGAAAGCTTTTAGAGTAACTACAGATCTTTGGATTTCAGCATACAGAGCTAAATTAGAAAAAGAAGGTATTCCATTTTATTTTTATAAAACAGGTGATAAATCTGCGGGTGCAATTTTGATCAAAGTGTTAGATTTTGAGGAAAAAGTTGAATTATACCACAGGATAAATGACTTAAATGGAAGACAAAAGTGGGATAAACTTTTGAGTGGTAGTGAAGAGAAAATTGATAAGGTTATAAAAAATCAATGTAATTTTGATCCAGATATATGGGTCTTAGTAGTTGATGATCCTAGAGGCAAAAATTATATTAGTGATTTTGATAATTATTAACAATGAATTGGACTGACGAAGGGCTATTATTAAGTGTAAATCCGCATGGAGAAAAATCTGCAATTATTCAGGTCTTAACAAGAACCAAAGGAATTCATGCAGGTATTATACAAAATGCCTTTTCTAGGAAAATGAGTTCTACTATTCAACCTAGTAATCAACTTTATTTAAATTGGTCCAGTAGACTGGAAGAACATTTAGGCACTTATAAAGTAGACCTTTTAAAAACCAGAGTAGATATCTTACTTAGAAATAAACTTGCATTAGATACATTTAATTCGCTTTCATCTCTTTGTATCTCAACTTTAGCTGAAAGAGACCCAATGCCAGAATTTTATGAAATGACTATAAAATTTCTTGACCAAATAGTAAGTCAAAAAAAATGGGAATTTTTATATCTTGATTGGGAATTACAACTACTTACTTCAATTGGTTATGGACTAGATTTAAACAAATGTGTAGCATCGGGTTCCACTGAAAATCTTTTTTATATTTCTCCTAAGTCA
This sequence comes from uncultured Alphaproteobacteria bacterium, assembly GCA_902614945.1. Lineage (GTDB taxonomy): Bacteria > Pseudomonadota > Alphaproteobacteria > Rhodobacterales > Rhodobacteraceae > CACIIZ01. Next base: position 59,173 of record CACMNE010000004.1, on the reverse strand, counting down.
GGAAAAGCGGTTAGTAAAGAAAAAGGTTTTAAATATGATAAAAAGCTATTACGGTTTCCTAATATATTAAAATACAAAAAAAAATATAATGATTTTAACAGGTCAGAATTGGTAGAAGGCTTAGGTATTACAGGATTTTTTTTAAAAAAATGGCTTACATATTCGTTGCAGAACAAGCAAACTATGAAGATAAGACAGAGATTAATCGATACTTTGTCTAATGAGGAAAATACCTAATTTAAGCCATATAAATAAGGGATTTTATTTTATATTTTCCTGTTTAGGGGGTAAAAAGTGGCACAAAAAGTGGCACGATTTGGATTTTTCTATAAAGATGTCACACATGTCAGAGATGTCACCCACCCCTTAGACATATCCTTGAGGGCACCCCAAAACCCATAGCCTATTATTAACAAGTGCTACTGCTCAAAGATTTATAGTCAATATAGCAAATAAGATGGATTAATAAAATCTTGAAATTATGCTATTCATATTTGATTGTCTATTCTAGGAGTTTTATCATCAAGATTTTTTGTATTATAATGATTATTATTTGCCTATTTTCAGGAAATGGTTTTGCAGCTTTCCTATTTTTGTTGTGGGCATTTGCTGATGAGAATTTTGGTAAAGAGAACGTAGCATCTTCTAAAAAAAGAAGAAGGAAAGAAGTAAAAAAAATATTATTATCAAAGTTGCTTAATGATCCTTTAAATAAAAAATTAAGTAGTAGTGATTTAATAAAACCTGAAATTAAAAGCGTGATAGACCGAAGAAGGATTTTTTACAATTATTTCTCGAGTCATCCCAGATTATTTATTTTTCAGTGATTAAAATTTTTGATAAACTAAACATATGAATCAGATTGGTACTTGAATAATGGCAGATCCAGAAATTGATAGGAAAATTGCAGTTATTTTTGCGACCGATGTGGTAGGGTATAGTACCTCAATGGAAACTAATGAGGTTCAAACTCTTAAAAACTTAAAAGCTAGCAAAAAAATTCTGGACAACTTATTTCTCCAACATGGGGGAAGAGTGTTTAACACAGCTGGGGACTCCGTCCTCGCAGAATTTTCCAGTGCAGTATCTGCAGTGGTGTGTGCATCGGAATTTCAGAAACTTTTAATAGAAAGAAATCTTTCAGTAACCAAAGAACAAAAGATGGAATTTCGAGTTGGTATTAATATGGGAGATGTAGTGAAAGAGGATGGCAATCTCTATGGGGAGGGAGTAAATATAGCTGCAAGGTTAGAGGCTTTGGCGAAACCCAATGGCATCTGCCTTTCACGAAATATCTATGAGCTAGTTAAGACAAAAACAAGTTTTTCATTTTCAGACCTCGGCGAAAAGAAAATGAAAAATACTACTGTTCATGCTTTCGATATAGTTACTGGGCATGAGACTCCAATTTCACAAAAACAAGAGGGAAAAGGTCCGAATTTCTTTAACCGCTATGTTGGGCTAGCTTCGTTGCTAATTCTGGCTTTAGGAGTATTAACTTATTTTCTTTACACTTTTTCAACGGAAAGTAACTTAAATAGTGGAAAAAAAACCATAGCAGTTCTCCCAATTTTTAATGCTGTAAATGACCCAAGCCAGGACTACTTTTTTGATGGAATTACAGAAGACTTGATTGTGGATTTATCAAGAATTCAAGCTTTTTCAGTTATATCTAGAAATTCAGTCTTCCAATTCAAAAATAAAGAATATTCAGATAAGGATGTCGCTGATATATTAAATGCAGACTATCTACTGAAAGGAAGCGCAAGACTCCGAGAGACATCTATGAGGCTAAACATGGAGCTAGTGGATGGAGCAAATGGGAACAATATTTGGGCGGATAGATTTGAAAGCTCCAAAGAGGAAATTTTCCAACTCCAAGACGAACTTGTCCTTAGCGTTGTAAAAGAGTTGTCAATTAAGCTTACAGATAGCGAGGAAAAGATAATTCTTACATCAGATACTTCTGACATTAATGCTTATGACTATTACAAGAGAGGCCTAGCAGCACAGAATAGACATGAAGCTCGAAGACTATATAGAGAAGCAATAAAAGCTGACCCACAGTTTGCAAGAGCTTATGGGTCAATGGCAATCAATTTAACTCTTGATTTAACTGGTTTCAATGCAGACTCAAATAAGATGACCAGTTCAGAGACAGACCTCTTGAAGAGTGAAGCTATTAGTTTTGCTAAAAAAGCTATAGAGCTGGATCCTGAGGCAGCCCACAGTCACTTCTCACTAGCTTTCGTATATGGCCAGACAAAACAATTTGAAAAGTCACAAGAGTCTACTGAGACAGCATTGATACTTGAACCGGAGAATATTCTTGCTTTACAATTAAAGGCTACCAACCAAGTAAATAGTGGATTATTTGAAAATGCCCTAGAAGTATTTAGGGAAGTGAGAAGATTAGATCCTCTATTCCCCCAATTTGTAGTTTTAGGTGAAGCACGTGCATATCTGTCATTAAAGAAATATTCAGAGGCCCTTAAGCTTAGCGAAGAAGCACTTAGAAGAAACCCTAGGTCAGCTCGAGCAATGCTATGCTATATCACTGCCGCGTGGCAATTGGGTCAAAAGGAAGATGCTATCTGGCAATTAGAAGAATTATCAGTAAATGTTCCTGATTTGGACACTGTTGCAATGCTTCAAAAGTCTCCCTGGCACACAACCACAAAAGATATTATAAGTAAAAGCCTGAGTTTGGTGAAATCTGAAATGAAACAATAAATTTTCAAAGTATTGGATTTTTTTATATTAAGAAAGAAGTTTGTTAACATATTTTGTAAATTCTACCCACATTTTTGATAACTGAGGTTTGATATGAAAAATGGAATAAAATCTTACAAAATGGTCAGTTGATAAGTGAGCAACGAACCCCACGCATGCAACTTAATTGATGCAGAGATTTATCCTTTAGCTATAAGCAGAAGATTAGGTCATTCAACTATAGCAATTACAATGGACATTTACTCACACTTCTTCAATAGAAAGAAAAAGAAAATGGTAAGCATGTTGGAAAGTATTCAGGGGGGACAAAAGGGGGAAAGTTCTGGATAAACCAAAGATAACCCATGATAAGTATGAGAATGGTGATAAAAGATTATCCCTTATTTCATTGATTTTGAGAAGTATGATACTGTGGCATATCTTTTCCACAGTAACCAAAAACCGTTGCCTTACCACTTGGCTACACTCCATCCGTACCCTTTTTTTATTAGCTTTCATTTTCCTGTGCAAGTGGAAAGTATATTTAGGTGCCCATGCAATGAAATTTTCCTTTAAAGATGTCACACATGTCATAGATGTCACCCACTCCTAAGACATCTCCATAAGGGCACCCCAAAAACCACAGCCTATTGTTAGCAAGTACTACTGCTCACACATTTTGGTTTTGGAGTTACTATTCCAAAGACCATTTATTTATTCAAATTTGGTCATTACCTAATAAATTTACTATTAAAACACCTGATGTTATAAGCATCAAACCTATTATTGTTGAAAAGCTAGGTATTTGACTAAACTTTATTATTCCAACAAAAGAAGTTCCAATAATACATAACCCAGCAAACGTAGCATAAGTAATACCTACTGGCAGGAATTTCATTACTTGAGACAATAGGTACATACATAATATGATAGTTATAATACTGTAGATTGAAGGAATTAATTTAGTAAAACCATTTGCACTATTAGCAAAAGAATTAGATGCAGTTCCACATATTACTGCTAGCATTAATACAAAATATGGAAATATATTTTTCAACAAATTAAATTAGGTCTCTTAATAATAAAGTTAAGAAAATAATATTACTTTGCTGACTTATGGCAATTAAAAAATTATTACTTTTAAAAAAGTTGGTGTTGCAGTGACTACTCGAGTCCAGGTTCTGCGTGTTGTTCCCCCCTGCAACGAAATGACAATTACAATAATTTTCAATTCTTTTCAATATATTTATAATACAAATTTGTTTCAGAACATTTACCCACTATGCTCACTTATTTGATAAGCACGATAAGAAGATGGTTGATACTCTAGAAATGATACAAGGTGGACAAAAGGTGGAGAATTTTAAATGAACCATAGATTATTGCTGAGAGCAATGAAACTGTAGTAAACACTTAACCCCTTGTTTTATTGGGTTTGTGAAAATACTGAGACTGTAGCTAACTAGTACAAAGAATAATAGATACTTTGTCTAATGAAGAATATAAGTAATTTTAGCCGTATAAATAAGGTGTTTGATTTTCTGTTTTCTGTATAAGGGGGAAAAAGTGGCATCAAAAGTGGCACGATTTGGATTTTTCTTATTAAGATGTCACTCATGTCACCCACCCCTAATACATATCCTTTAGGGTAGATACTCAAAAAACTGTGAAATATATAGAATTATTATTAATAAAACGTTTAGCCTATTTTCACTCCAAATCGATTTTTGAAAACTTTAAGAGTAAATAATTTATGCTATCATGATTTTAAAGATGTGGTCCTATAAAATAAGTATGAAAAAATTCTTAATAAAATTTGGTCAAAAATGGGAATAAAACCTTTATTTTTAATTATAACTTTCCTGATGATTTCAACAAATGGTTTTACCGATACAAAGCCATTGAGAATAGTCTCGATTTCGCCTTCTTTAACTGAAATACTATTTGCAATTGGTGCTGGTACACAAGTAGTTGCGGTTGATAGTTATTCAACTTATCCCAAAGAGGCTCCAATTACTCAATTATCTTCACTTCAACCTAGCATTGAGGCAATTGCCACTTTTGAACCTGATTTAGTTCTTCTCTCTTACGATATTGGTGACCTCGATAAAGGTTTAAATACAGTTGGCATAGAGACAATGCTAATGCCTGCACCAGTGGACTTTGAAGAAATTCTCCTTCAAATTAAAAATATAGGTCGAAGAACAGGTAACTTTGAGGAATCAAATAAACTTGTAAACAAAATGAAAATCGAAATGAAAAATTTAATAGAGTTGATGAAAACCAAAAGCCAAATAAAAATTTATCATGAAATAGACGAAAATTATTATACTGCCTCATCAAATAGTTTTATCGGAAGTATTTATGAACTTCTTGGCGTTATAAATATAGCTGATCAAGTTGATATAGATGGCAATGGGTACCCAAAGTTATCTCCAGAGTATATTTTGTTATCAAATCCAGATGTTATAATTTTACCGGGTAAAGATTCTAATTACATTGAAAAGCTAAAAAAAAGACCTGGCTGGTTATCTATTAACGCAGTTAAAAAAGATCATTTATTAATTATAGATCCAGATATAGGATCACGATGGGGGCCTAGAATAATTGATTTTGCCAAAGAAATTGTGAGACAACTAGTTTTAAATTAAAACTTATCACTTTAAAAGGTGTTTAAGAAAGTATAAAAACTTGTGATGCTATGTTTTTAAAAAGTGTAAAGGTACAAGAATGTTAGAAGTAAATAGCGTTGAAGCATTTTTTAACGGTGATATTAGAATACCACAATTTGATGATCATGTCGCAAATCAAGCTAGAGCTCACCAAAATCAACTAACAAAGCCACATGGAAGCCTTGGAAGACTAGAAGAGTTTGCAATATGGATGGCTGGTTGGCAAAGAAAAATTAACCCTACTATGGACAATACAAATTGTTTAATCTTTGCCGGCAATCATGGAGTAGCAACCAATGGAGTATCTGCGTATCCCTCAAATGTAACCGCTCAAATGGTAGAAAATTTTAAAAATGGTGGAGCGGCTATTAATCAATTATGTGAGCTCGCAGATATAAAGCTTTCAGTTATACCTATAGATCTAGAACAGCCTACCCGTGATTTTTCCAGAGAAGCCGCTATGGGGTTAGAAGAAACAATGGTAGCAATGCAATTGGGCTTTAACGCTGTCACTGAAGATTGTGATTTATTAGTTTTAGGTGAAATGGGAATTTCTAATACTACGGCCGCAACAGCAATTGCATGTGCTCTTTTCAATCAACCGGTTGAATTATGGACAGGTATTGGTACTGGCCTAGATACAAACGGACTTTCAACCAAGATTTCAGTAATTGAATCTGCACTGAAATTACACGGAAAAAAATTTCGAAGTACTAAAAGTATTCTTGCAACCCTAGGAGGAAGAGAGTTAGCAGCAATTGTTGGATCAATTATTGCAGCTAGGCTTTTGAGAATACCAGTTCTATTGGATGGTTTTATATGTACTTCAGCTGCAGCCACTCTTACTATTTTTGACAAAAAGATTTTAGATCACTGTTTAATCTCTCATTTATCCACGGAACCAGGTCATAGTGGAGTACTCAAATTTTTAAACAAGAAACCAATTCTGGATCTTAATATGAGACTAGGAGAAGGTAGTGGAGCAGCTATAGCTTCATTAATAATAAAGTCTTCTCTTGCAATTCATAATGGTATGGCAACTTTCTCTGAGGCAGGAGTGAGTAAAAAAAAATAGATATGCAAGTATTATTTAAAAACCGTTATATTATAGATTTTGTTGCAACCGTTATGTTTTTTACAAGGATACCAGTTAATTGGGCCTTCTTTTCAGATGAAGCTCCAAACCTAACAAGAGCTGCCTGGGCATTTCCTTTGATTGGTTACTTTATTGGGTTTTGCTCTGGAATAATTGGGGATATAGGTCTTTTTTTTGGCCTATCAACTTTTGTATCATGTATACTTGCAATTATCTTTAGTGTAATTCTCTCAGGAGCTTTCCATGAAGATGGACTGGCTGATATGGCAGACGGATTTGGTGCTGGAGGTTCACCTGAGCGAGTAAATAAAATTATGCACGACAGTCGTCTGGGAACCTATGGAGTGACTGCTTTAACACTGGGACTGTTAATTCGTGTTGGTTTAGTAGTTAGTTTAGTTGACTTAGGATATTCGTTTGCCTTAATCATGGGAATAGGTTTTGCTTCGGGTAAATTGGCAATCATAATTACACGCAAATTCTATAGTCCTTCTAACTTTGCAAAAACTGGTAGTATTATAGGTTTTATTTCTGCTAAGAATATTTTACTTGCAACTTTTATATGGTTGGTACCAGTTGTTTTTATTTTATCAATATTAAGTATATTAATTGGAGCAATTTTTGTTGCTATTGCTATTTGTTTAATAGGATTTAGATCAAATCACCACCTCGGTGGAATTACAGGCGATGTTTTGGGTGCAATAGCTTTTTCAAGTGAGTTACTATTTTTACTAGGAATTCTTTGTGTATTTAATGGTGTCCCTTGGTAAAACCGTCTAAATTAATTTTCATTCGCCACGCTCCAGTAGATACAGAAGTAGGTTATTTACCTGATAATGATCCAGATGCGATAATCAATGAATTTAAAATTAAGAACCTAGCAAGTTATCTTCCACAAGATTGTATTTGGTATGTGAGTCCCTTAAAGAGAACAATTCAAACAGCTAAAGCATTATCAAAATACGTTGCCGTAAAGGATATGATTCTTGAAAAAAAATTAAAGGAACAAAATTTTGGTGATTGGGCAGGGAGAAAAATTTCTGAAGTATGGCAAGAGTTGAAGAATAATATAAGCCAGCACAATTTTTCTTTTATTTGTCCTGAAATTTCTCCTCCAAATGGAGAAAGCTTTTTAACACAATTAGAGCGCGTTTCAATTTGGCTTGAAGGATTACAATTTTTTGAGCCACAAACAGCAGTCATAATTGCACATTCAGGAACAATAAAGGGAATGCTAGCATACATTTTGGGAATTGATCCTGACAAAGTAATAGGAATTGAAATATCGCACTTAAGCTTAACTAGTGTGGAATTTTTAGCAAAAACAGATGATAAAAATAGAGGTGGAAGATTTCGAGTTTTAGGAATTAATAACAAAGTAGAGTAAATTTCTATTTCTCTGGAAAAGGCTCTAGAGGTGGATTATGAGATGGACTTTTTTAACTTTTCTTTTTCAATATGACAATTATGAAACTTATGACATCCTCCCCTAAGACATATCCTTGAGGCCACCCCAAGAACCATAGCCTATTGTTAACAAATATTACTTCTCAAACATTTTGACTTGGGAAAGTAAATATCTCCCAACCTTTAAAAATTTAAGAAGAAAAAATACTCAAGAGAATAGAATAAGAAATTTCTTTTAAGTCCATCATGTATAAACTATTATTAAATTATGCAAAAATATTTTATTATTTCAAAAATAAATATCCAAAAGTTAGCTTTGGAAGTAAATGAATATTTAAAAAATGGATGTGAATGTTTGGGGAGTCCTTTTCTAGATAATGAAAGAAACTTTAATCAAGCAATGCTTTCTAAAGCAGCAATAAAGGAAAAAGAAGATCAGCATCTAAATAATTTTAATTTAAATAAAACTTTTGAGTATTTTGTAATGATTAAATTTAAATTGCGCCAAGATGTTGATAACCAATTTTTTAAAGAGGTAGAGAATTATTTAAGAAAATTTCCATATGAAGGATTAAAATTTTGTGAAATTTTTGATTTGGAAAACGATATTGGAGAATATGCTTTTATAGAATTTTTTGATAACGCAGAAAATTATATTAAAGCAATAGATAGAAGAGACAATCCAATATTAGATAAATTGAGAAAATTTGTTATTCCATATGATAATGGAGAAGATTTCATTGGAAGTCATGGAAAATTAACTAAAAGTTTTAGTCATTTGCTAATTTAATCAACACCTACCCCTAAGACATATCCTTGAGGGCAACCCAAAAAACCATAGCCTATTATTAGCAAGTGCTACTTCTCACACATTTTTGTTTGGGAAGGTGTTTGGCTTAGATTTAAATATTTTTAATTATTTAAATTTCACTTAATAAATATTTTTTAAATTCATTAATTGTAATTTTGTTAAAAATTTCTTTTCCTATTGTATCTGTAACATATTTTTTGAGTGACTTTTTTGTTCCTGAACCCCAAATGCCATCAATCTGAGAATTATACCCATATTCTATAAGAATTTTTTGCACTCTTTTTCTGTCTTGTAAACTTAGACTGTTATATGCGTTTTTCATTATTGCAGCTGGATCTAATTTATTCTTAATTTTAGCTATTTTTTCTGTGATTATTGACCAGTGAAGATATCCTCCCCATTTACTGGAAGCACTATGAATATATAAAACAATGTCTTTTTCAGGGTACATAAGTAAAAATTGTCCAAATCCTCCAACAAAACAAAATGCATTATTAGCAAACATACAATCGGTCCATATATGATAGCCATAATTTCTATTATCTGTGAAACTTGGATTTTCAATTTTGGTTGTTGTTGCTTTTCTAAGATAATCTCCGAAACAATCCTCTCTTTTTAAATTTTCAAGTACAAAGTTTCCTATTGCAATGTAGTCATACGGATTTGCTGCAAATCCACTGTGCGCTACAGGTTCATTTCTAGAATTTAAAAGAAAATGAGCGCTATAATTACTTCCAATTTCATCCCATATTCCTCTTAAATATAGATCTAGAGGTTGGTTTGTTGCTCCTTCTAAAACATAACTTAAGGCAATTGAGTCCGAAGTAGAATAAATCATCTTTTTGCCTGGTTCCTGGTATTGTTCATCTATGTATAAAAATGCTTCTTTATTAGATAAATTATTCTTTTTCCAAATAATATCCGCTGCATTTTTACGCATTTTTTCATCTTTATGTCCCATAAATCTTGAACTTACTTTATTAGCACCACTAGACATCATTAGAAGCTGTTCTATTGTGCTATTTCCCCAACTAGTGTCAGTGAGTAGTTCACTATAAACATATGCTTTATCTTGTATATTAAGTTTTCCATCACAGTGAGCTTTTCCAATAGCTAATGAAAGAATACTTTTTGTAATGCTATTTCCCCCTGGTTTTATTTCTTTTCTTGGTTTTATTACTTCACCTACAATTATCCCCTTATAAGAAACGATTGAAACTTTATTAAAGTTTTTAATACCATTTAAAAGTTCACTTTGAATTTTGGTGTTTATTTCTTTAATAATTTTATTTGGATTTTTTGATTTTGGTATAACTGCATAATTAGATTGTATCCAACCACTTTCTAGATTTTTAAAATATGCCCTTGGTGGATCTTTAGCAAATGTTTTTAATGGATTAAAAATAAACAATATAGTTAGAGTTATTTTAAAAAAAATTAATTTCATATTCATTTTTATAAATTTATTTTATGGTAGATGGAAGTTTTTTGTAAAACATCTATTAAGTCATATAAAAGGTTATATTCTATAAATGAATATATATTATTTATTTACCAAACTCTATATCTTGGATCTTCTATGTGCCGTACAGAGCATATTAGGGGTAGGGCACCCAAAAAACCATAGCCTATTATTAGTAAGTTCTACTGCTCACACATTTTATTAAATAAAATTCTATTCATAATTGTTTTGTCATTAAAGAAATATTTTTTTATTTTAAAAAAATGAAATTACTTAAAAAATTAAAAATGAATGAGAAATATATAGAGCTCATAAAAGAAATGCATTTAGGAAAGTGTATTATGATAGATGGAGCAACTGGAACTGAACTAGAAAGAAGAGGGGTTCCACAAATCCCTAATGCATGGAATGGTGGTGGTGCATTAAGTCATCCTGAAATTCTTGAAGAAGTTCATAAAGAATATACTGAATTAGGAGCAAGAATTATAATTACAAACACTTTTGCGACTGGAAAACATACTCTAAAAGACGCTAATCAAATTCATAACTTTGAAAAACTTAACTCTCAAGGTGTTCTTATTGCAAAAAAAGCATGTAAAGAAGGTAATAAAAATTCTTTAATTGCAGGTGGTATATCTTATTGGACTTTTACGAAAAACAAACCATCTATGGAAATTTTAAGAAATAATGTAAAAGAGCAAGCTCTGATTTTTAAAAATTATGGAGTTAACTTACTTATTCTTGAAATGATGGGAGATATTGAGCGAATGATGGTAACTCTTGAAGGAGCCAAAAATGCTAATTTACCTATTTGGGTGGGTTTAAGTTGTAAAAAAGATAGCTCGGGTAAGGTAGTTTTGTTAAGTGGTGAACCAATTGAAAAAGCAATAGATAATTTAAATAATAAAAATATTGATTTAATTAATATTATGCATACTGAAATCCCTTTGATAAATAATTGCTTGGATATTTTACAAAATAAATGGAAAGGTTTAATTGGTGTATATGCTCATTCAGGAGTGATGGAAAAAACAAAATGGACATTTGAAAAAGTAATATCTCCAGAAGATTATTCAAAATATGTTCATGAATGGATTGAAAGGGGTATAAACTTAGTGGGGGGTTGTTGTGGTATAACCACAGAGCATATAAAATATATTTCTGAACACAACTTTTAAAAAAAATTTTTTAATTTTAATTATTGTGTTTTATGAATTTTAGACCTCGAGGTATTTTCTTTTCTTTGTCATAAAATGGTAATTCTATAAGTTTAGCAATATATTTTATGCCATCAATTCCATATATTTCAACTTCTTCCCCAGATTTATGCACTGAATTAATTAGACGCACATAACCTATTCCACTTTCAAGATAAGGAGACCAAGCAGCCGCACTTACAAAGCCAATATTCTTACCATTAACCAAAACTTTTCCTAAAACCATAGGTTCTGTTTTATCACAAAGTATACCAAGAATTAACTTATCTTTGGGTGCTGCTTCTAAAGCTGCTTTCCCAATAAAGTTATCTTTATTTAAATCGACAAATTTACCAAGACCAACCTGATAAGGGTTCATTGTGAGATCAAAATCAGAACCTGAGTTCATTATACCTGCCTCAATTCTTCTAATGTCCATTGAGTCAAGGCCGCTATGAATAAGTCCATATTGTTCCCCTACGGACATCAGGTGGTTCCAAAGTAGAGTTGTATCAGCTTTTGGAGATACATAGTATTCCCAGCCAATTTCAGCAGTGAAGCCAGTTCTAGAAATTACTACTTCCTGACCTGCAATTATTACCCTAGCGTTATCAAAATAGTTAAACGGCTTAGGTTTAAAGTCATCACATGCTGCGTAAAGTATATCAAGTGATAAAGGTCCTTGAACCTGATTAACCCAAATATTTGGATTGGAAATTTTAACATCAAGACCTTCAGATTTAGCTATTAACCAAGAGTAAATTTGACCCTCAGCTTGAACATACCAGAAAAGGTCTTGTTCCAAACGCATTAATATTCCGTCAACGATAATACCTCCATCAGGATAACAGGCAATACCATACAAACATCTACCAACCTCTAACTTTTTTATGTCCTTAGTAAATATATTATTACATAGTTTTTCTGAATCTTTCCCCTTGATTTCTATTGGTAATTCTCCAGTAGGATACATCGCTGCATTTTCTCTCAAACTCCAATAGTCATCAATCCGATTGGAGTCCTCAAAAGAAATAGGCATTAGACGACCATTGTATACAAGAAAAGTAGCATTCCTAGCATAATCAAATTGAATGAACGGAGAATTTATATAACCATAATTAAATCCAGGCTCATTATGGGAAGTAACTACATTTCGTCTATTTTCTATTTTATTTTTCATATTTTATAAGTTTTATAACGGCATTTTAGCTGCTTGCTTTATATTGTTGTCAATACTTGTGGATGGAACTTTACTATCCATAAATAAATTAATTTCTGGTTTAATTAAATCTAATTGGATTACAGTACCCGCTCTAATTGACATAATATTCTTTTTAGCACTATTTCTTCCAAACATTAATGACCCACAATTAGTGCAAAACATTTTTGTCATAGTACTTCCACTATCAGATCTATGGGAATAAGAAGAAAGATTACCAGAGATTTTTACTTCATCTTCCGGAACAAAAAGATTTGTACCAAATACCGAACCTGTAGCTCGCCGACAATCTTCACAGTGACAGTTAAATATATATTTAGGTTCAACGTAACACTTATAATTAACCTTACCACACAAACAATTACCAGAAAATATATACATTTTTTTCTCCAAGGAATATTATAATAAAGCTTACTAAGCATAAATAGATTATATTTATTAAAAAAATATTCTACCTAAAATTCAAAACATATAACTTTGTTGGTTATAATAGTTATTTACTCACAACTCTTTTCCAAGTTTAAAGAAATATCCTTCTTGTAATTTTTTAAAAATGGCCCGTTATTCAAATATGGTCATTACCTAATAAATTTACTATTAAAACACCTGATATTATAAGCATCAAACCTATCATTGTTGAAAAGCTAGGTATTTGACTAAACTTTATTATTCCAACAAAAGAAGTTCCAATAATACATAACCCAGCAAACGTAGCATAAGTAATACCTACTGGAAGGAATTTCATTACTTGAGACAGTAGGTACATACATAATATGATAGTTATGATACTGTAGATTGAAGGAACTAGTTTAGTAAAACCATTTGCACTATTTGCAAAAGAATTTGATGCAGTTCCACATATAACTGCTATTATTAATACTAAATATGGAAATATACCTTTAAACAAATTAAATTAGGTCCCTTATTGGTAAAGTTAAGAAAATAATATTACTTTGCTAATTTATGGCAATTAAAAAATTATTACTTTTTAACAAGCTGGTGTTGCAGTGACTACCCGAGTCTAGGTTCTACGTGTTGTTCCCCCCTGCAACGATATGATAACTACAATAATTTTAAGTTCTTTTCAACATATTTATAATACAAATTTGTTTCAGAACATTACCTACTATGTTCACTTCTTTGATAAGCACGATACGAAGATGGTAGATACTCTTGAGGAGATACAAGGTGGTGGAAAAGTGGTGGAGAATTTTCGATAAACCATAGGTTATTACTGCGAACAATGAAACTGTAGCAAACACTTAACCCCATGTTTTATTGAGTTTGTGAAAATACTGAGACTGTAGCTAACTAGTACAAAGATTAATCAATACCCTATCCAATGAGGAAAATTCCTGATTAAAGCCACATAAGTAAGAGGTTTGATTTTCTATTTCTTTAAAAAAGGCTCTAAAGGGGCACTTAAAGGGGCAGTTCGTGAGAGTTTTATAAGAACATAACAAAAATAATAAACATAACACCCACCCATAAGATATATATTTGAGGGCACCCCAAAAACCATAGCTTATTGCTAGTAAGTAATAGGTCTTATATATCTTGTTTTATGATAATCAAAAGTATCTGAATATTTGATTTAATATTTAAAAAGTATATTAAAAATTTGGATAATTTTAACTAGTGATATTCGATGAGAAGTGTTATCCTCTAATTGATCATTTCCAGGTAATCTTAGAAGAATGCAAATGGGAAAAGTTAAAAATAATAATCATCATAATCATCATAGTTTATTACCTTCTGATCCAGAATTGAGGGTTAAAACCATTGAATCACTGTTACTAAGCAAAGGTTTGATTGATCCTGATTCTATTGAAGAGATAATAGATCTTTACGAAAATAAAATTGGTCCACAAAATGGAGCAAAAGTTATAGCAAAGGCATGGACTGATAATGAATATAAAAAAAGGCTCATAACAAACGCTACTTCAGCAATAGCAGAACTTGGATTTACAGGGAGACAAGGTGAAAATATAATTGTAGTAGAAAATACAGAAAAAATACACAATATAATAGTGTGTACTTTATGTAGTTGCTATCCTTGGCCAGTACTAGGTATTCCTCCATCTTGGTATAAGAGTAATGAATATAGAGCTAGAACTGTAAGAGAACCAAGGAAAGTTTTAGAAGAGTTTGGATTGAAAATCGATAGTGACAAAATAATTAAGGTATGGGATTCCACTTCAGAATTGAGATATTTAGTTTTGCCTCAGCGTCCTAATAATACTGAAAGGTTAAATGAAGAGGAATTATCTAAGCTTGTAACTAGAAATTCGATGATAGGTACAGGTTTACCTAAAGTTTATAAATGAAGAGAGTTCATGACATGGGAGGATCCTATGAATATGGGGAAATACCTATTTCCTTAGATTCTGAAGGTGATTTTATCGATGAAGAATATGTTTTTAAATATTCTTGGCATGCTAAAGCATTGGCAATAACACTAGCTTCAGGCTCTTTAGGGGAATGGACATTAGATGAAAGTAGGCATGCAAGAGAATGTTTGCCACCAAAAGATTATAAAAATTTTTCATATTATGAGAGATGGTTAGCATCTCTTGTAAATCTTCTTGTTAATAAAAAAATAGTTTCTTTAAAAGAGATTATTAGATTTTCAAAACTAGTTGATGATAAAAATAGTCAAAATTACCTAAACAAATCTTTTAAATTAGATAAAAGGGCATGGCTATCACAAAATGTAAAAAAGGATTTATCTATTGGTTCTTCATCATCTAGAAAAATAAATATTAAACCTGCATTTAAAAAAGGGGACTTGGTTAGGACTGTTCTAAAAAACCCTAATGCAATTCAAGGGGGTCATACAAGATTACCTTCATACGCCATGGGTAAAAAAGGAGTTGTCACTAAGTATAGAGGCATACATGTGTTTCCTGATAAAAATGCTCACTTTTTTGGAGAAAAACCTCTACCTCTTTATACAATTGAATTCAATATCTCTGAATTGTGGCCCTCAGTAAATGAAAACTCTCATGATATTATATGTTTAGATTTATGGGAGCCATATTTTAAAAAACAAACTTAAACCAATTTATGATAAAAAATACTTATTCAAATTTACCATTTATTAAACAGAATAAAGATGCCTCTGTTTTTCTTGCGCCCTGGCAGGGACAATTGTTTGCTATAACAGTTCATATGTCTGAAATAGGATATTTTTCATGGCTTGAATTTACTAATTTATTGGGTAAACATTTGAAACTTGAAAATTTATTTAACTTCAATGAAGTCACTTTGGATGATAGATATTATATCTGTTGGTTAAATGCTTTAGAAGAGTTGATTATTAATAAAAAGTTAGGCAATAAAAAATCAATTTCCATCTTTAGAAAAAAATGGGAAAAGGCTTTCAATAATACACCACATGGGAAACCTGTAAAAATACAAGATTGATAAAATATAAACTGAGAGCTTTTCAAAAAAATCGAAGAGTTCCAAGATTTATATTTTCGTTTGAATATAACAAACATAACATACATCCCTAAGACATATCCTCGCGGGTACCCCAAAAACCATAGCCTATTATTAGCAAGTAATACTGTTCACAAATTTTGGTTTTAGAATAATAATTTTTTTTGTATTTATTTATAACTTATGGTGATCTAGCATTGCTATATATAAAGTACCTAATATATTTCAAGATATTATAATTAATAGTTATTTTAAATCTATTAATTTTAAATTTGGATTTTGTATAAAGTAATTTTGTCTTCTCTTCCACGTATGGGATGCTCCTTAATCACTTCAGAATTAATTTCCTCATTTAATCTATTTTTTAAAGTTTCCGTTATTAAAATTTCAGCGTTAAGCTCTTTACAAATATCACAAACCCTGTTTGCTACATTTACAACATCACCTATTACAGTAAATTCTTTTCTATCCTCATTTCCAATATTGCCAACAACACAATTCCCAAAATGAATTCCTATTCTATGGGTGATTTCCGCCAAATTTTTGTCTTTTCTTTCTTTAGCCCATTGTCTCATTGCTATTTGCATTTCTCTTGCACAATCAAATGCATTTTGTGCGTCATTACCTTGACTTATTGGTGTCCCAAATGTTGCCATTACAGAATCTCCAATAAATTTATCAACTGTTCCAGAATTTTTAAATATTGGCTTTATCATCCTATCTTGATATTCTGAAAGTAATTCAATAATTTCTTTTGAAGACATTTTTTCTGATAATTGAGTAAAATTATCGATGTCTGTAAACATTACAGCTACTAGTTGATTATTATTTTCGTCTTCTTTTATTTCGAGATCTATTTCTTGAATTTTTTCTCTTACTGTAGGTGAAAAATACCTACCAAATTGGGCAGTGCTTTTTTCAAACCTTATAGCATCTCTCATAAGCCTATCTATTAAATAAACTGAAGCCATGCATATTATACAAATTATAACCCATACATTTAACCAAACAACAAAAACAGGCGTATATATAGCAAATCCGTCTGAAATAGTCGTATTCCAATCGTTTGAAAAATAAGTTCTATTATCAGTAATTATTTCATAAACACTTAGACCACACATAAATGTAAAAAAAACAATGAAAATAAATAATAAGGATTTTCTTAAAAACAAAATACCTGAAATAATAAAAGTCAGAGGTAATAAAGGAATTGTTTCAAGTGCCCTTCCAATTCCAAGTTTATCTGGATTAGCAAAACTACGATCATAATCGTTTAACATTTCGAAAGTGAAATAATAAAGTATGAACAAAATGATAGTAGCTGCTGAAATAAAGATATAATTTTTATCATTTAAAAAATAAATAAATGAAAAAGTTATTATAACATAAATCAGGTTAAGCATCATTTGACCTTGATTCACTAATAATACTTCACCAGTAGGAGCAAGTATCCATCTTATTAAATTAAGCATACAAATGCCACAAATTACGATACAAAATAACCTTAGTCCTGCAATTCTTCTAGCTAATTCATGATTTATATTTTTCAATATCTATCCATTTCATAAAATATATTTATATTAAATCTTTATTTCCTTAAATAATTGATTTTTGAGGTATAATTGTATGGAATTAGTCTATTAAAAATACCTGACTTATCTCAAAGTTTAAGAAATAACTAACTACTCTGATAACTTACTACATGTTCAAATTTCAATTCTTGATCAGATGACTCTAAATCTTCTTTGGTCATTCCAAATATTCTCATAGCTTCCTCAAGATGACCTTTATCATCTGGATGATCACTTTTCATCCAATTTTCTAAACTTTCAGCAGGATCTCGAACTACAATCATAGCTTTTCCAGTGGGTAAATCTGCAAAAAATGCATCTATTGATTTAATTCCAGTTCTTTTCGCATGTTCTTTCATCCACTTTGGATCACCATGTGTCTTTTTTATAAGTGATTTAAATTGTTCAATTTTATCATCAGGTATTGGCATATATTCAAGTATTTTTGACATCTAAATTTCCTTATCATCTCAATAAATAAAATATAATCTTTGACTATTCTGGGTAAGTTTAAAAGTTTTTTTATAAACAAAGATTATTAATATTAAATAAATGACTAAAAAGTATTCATATTCTATATTTTAGTTACAAAGCTAATGAATAATAATTCAAAATTTCATAACTATAATTAATCAGATTGAAGAGATTTCAATGCATCATTAATTAAACTAATAGCAGTTTCGTTGTCTTCAATTGCTGATTTGTCAAAAGACATAGAAAGTCCTGGTATACTTTTTTCAAAAATGGAATTGTTTTTAGATTTTTTATTTGCAAATCTTAATACCTCATATGTTTGTACGGGATAAGATATTCCTTTTACTGAGATTTTTTGTTTCTTTAAACAACTTATATTGTTTTTAATTAAAAGATATGTATCTTCTGATAATAAAATTTTATTAGGTTCTGCGTTTGTTTCAATTCTGGATGCAAGATTTACTCCATTACCTATAATGGTATAATCTAATCTATCTTCTGAGCCAAAATTACCTACTGTACAAACTCCTGTATGAATTCCAATTCTTGCATTTAAAGGTTTTGATATTCCTTTATCTCTCCAAAATTTTCTCAAAAATTTTAATCGCTCAAGCATTTCGATAGCCATAGATACACAAGCAACAGCATCCTCTTTATTTCCATTTGAGTTTGGATCACCAAAAAAAACGAGTAGAGCATCACCAATAAATTTATCAATTGTACCTCCCCATTTTATAGCAATTTTTGACATTTCAGTTAAATATTGTGTAAGAATTTCTGTTAAGACTTCGGGTTCAAGTCTTTCTGTTAGTTCAGTAAATCCTTCAAGATCTGAGAAAAAGACTGTTAATGGTTTTCTTTGTGTCTGGATTTTTACATCTAGTTTCCCAGAAAAAATTGATTGATAAACTTGTGGAGAAAAATATTTTGCTAATTTTTTTGAAAGCACTACAAGCTCTTTTGTTCTCTCGTCAACTTTCTTTTCAAGAGTGGTATTAAGCATTTCTAATTCTGAGTATGCTTTATTTAACTCTATTTTTCTTTTTTGCTCTAATTGATAGAGCTTTGCATTTTGTAATGCATTAGCGGTTTGATTTGCTAAAATTCCAATTAAAAGCTCGTCAGAATTATTAAAAATATTTACCTTTTCACTTTCTACTGATAATACTCCTATCAATTCATCATTAAACAGCATTGGTATAGCAACTTGGCTTTCAACGTTTTTTAACCCAGGTAATTCTACTTCATCGCTTAAATTTTTTTTTTCTTTAGGATTTATCTGATTTTTTATGGCATTCATGTAACTTCTCTGCATTCCAAGGTTTGCCATCCTCATCATTTTTTTCTTTTTAGCTACTATTCCTATTACACCAACACCTAATTTTACACTTGCACCTATGCCTTTAATTTCATACCCATGGGTTGCTAACACGTTAAGTTTCTGCATTTTTTCATCAATTAATAATATCATTGAGTATTTAAACCCAAAAAACTCATCCATTGCATTTAACATAGCTGAGGCTATTAGGTTAACATCTAAGGTTTTGTTTATTTGAGATGAAATCTGCTTAATAATTTCAAATTCTTTAGTTTTTCTATCTAAAACTTTTTTTAAATTTTCAAACTCATCTTTTTGAAGGGGCTTATCCATTACAAATATTTTGTCCACATTTATTTCTATAGTTTGATAAAATTTTATTAGAAGTTTTATAAAATCTAATTACTAATTGATAAAACTTTATATACATCAGCTGCTTGAAGTTCAAAAATACCAGTCATTCCGGTCATTGATGCAATTGCTTGCAATTTCATATCCATTTCATCAAATAATTCACCTTCTGTTTCTGAATGATCAAATTGCAATTCTAGGTTATATTGCTTCATATTAGAAGGATCAGTAATAGTAGCATAGGCATATGGATTTAATGATATATTTTTCTTTGTTTTATTAAAAAATTGAAAAGATAAAGCAACATGATTTTTGTCAACATACCAAATTTGTGAAATCACAGTAGTATTTGGTTCTCCATCTTTAGAACAACTAGTTATCCAACTTGGAAACATGCCTTGCATTGCTGGTAAATGCTCATCTTTTATCATATTTAAATCACACTATTCTATAATCTTCCCAGCTTCAGGTCCTGGAGTTTGTATAAATACTTTATTTACCTTAAAGTTTATTCCTTGATTTGGAGCGTCTTGATATCTACTTTTAACAGCTTCTTTATCTAGCCCAAGTCCCGATAAAACATCTATTAAGTTATTTCTATAATTTTCTGATATATCTAAAGCATCACTGTCTAGATTAAATATTTCTTGAAACTCTCCTTTAAAATTATATGCCTCATGAGTTATCATACCAACATAATAACTTACTTTTGTAGACTTTTTTAGAATATTTAAAACATCTGAGCTTTCAGAAGATCGAACAAAACATGTTATATTTGTTTTTGCATCATTTACTATAGCCCCATATGTATCAATATGTCTGATATAATTATGATTAAGAGCTACACCAAAATGGCCCAATCCAGAACTCAAAGCATTTAATGTAATTAGCGGTACCATGTAATTCCATAAAAAGTATTACGACAAGCTTACAAAAATATGATTTTATGTAAATAAAATTTTTAAAATAGAAGTAATTATTTATCTCAAAGTTAATACATAATTTGCAAGCATATTTTAATTATATCTATTAATTGTAATTACGCTTTATATTTGAAAACTTCTTAGACAAGCATGATAAGAAGATTGTAGATACATTTGAAGAGATACAAGGTGGTGGAAAAGTGGTGGAGAATTTTCGATAAACAATAGGTTATTACTGAGACTTATGATACTGTAATTAATTTCTTAACGCTTTTTTTTATTAGTTTTATCTAAATACTGATAACTAAAGTAACTAGTAAAGAGATTTATCGATACCCTATCCAATTAGGAAAATACCTGATTTAAGCTACATAAATAAGGGGTGTAATTTTTTATTTCTATGAAAAAGGCTTTAAAGTGGGACTTTGAGGGGGAAAATTTGAAGTTTTCATTTCTAATATGACAGTTATGACACTTATGGCATGAAACCCTAAGACATATCTTTTAGGGTATCCCAAAAACATAGCCTATTGTTAGCAAGTACTACTGCTCACACATTTTAGGTTGAAATATTAATTTCTAATTTTTTTTCTTTAAGTATTTCTGATTAAGAAATAAAGCACCCTTAAACAACTTTGTTTAAAGGTGTTTTAAATAATTACTTATTATTAAGGTATTAATACTTTATTAATTACATGGATAACCCCATTGTCAGCTTCAATATCAGCACTTACTACTTGAGCGTCGTTCACAAAAACATTGCCATAAGATTTTTTTACAGTAAGTTTTTGTCCATTTACAGTGGTAGCTTCTATAACTCCTGATATGTCTGTTGACATGACTTTGCCTGATAAAACATGAAAAGTTAAAATTCCAGTAAGGGTATTTTTATTTTCTGGTTTCAAGAGGTCAGCTAAAAGGTCTGAATCCAAAGCTGAAAATGCTTCATCACTTGGTGCAAATACTGTAAATGGTCCTTTACCTTTAAGAGTTTGAACTAGTTCAGCTGCTGTAACTGCCTTAACTAATGTATTAAAAGATCCAGCTGCTACGGCGGTTTCTACAATATCAGGTTTATGTCCATCTGCCTTTGAAATACCTGCAAATGATAAAAATGATATTATAAATACTAAATAAAATTTATTCATTTATCTATCCTTTTATATTGTTTGAAATAATTACTTAATTACTTTTTTTAACTTTAAATGTGACAAAAAATACTTTTTGCATGCGACAAAAATTAGCTGCTTAATGATTTTTAAAATATATGTTTAATTTAAAAATCTTGTTTTAGAATTAATGGATTCCTACCTAACTTAATAGTCAAAAGAGTGGAAAGAGAGAGAATGATGAAGAGCTATTAAGAGTAATTGAGCATTACAATGTGGATTGTAACTGGCATAAAGAATGAAATAGACTATTAAGATGAAAATTAACAATTTGATCCAGCTGGAACCTAGCGAAATAACTGAAAGATTTTCAAAATCTTCAGGACCAGGTGGACAGCATATTAACAAAGTCGACACTAAAGTTGAATTACGTTTTTCTGCGATGAAGTCACCGAATCTTTCACAGTCTGTAAAGGATAGATTAAAAGTAATTGCTGGTAACAAGTGGAATCAGAAAGGCGAAATTGTCATTAAAGCAGAAAAATATCGGTCGCAGTCTAGGAATCGTGAATTGGCAAAATCAAAATTAGTTAGTTTAATTTTAAAGGCTCTCGAAAAACCAGTCTACAGGTTAAAAACGAGGCCAAGTAAATTGGTAAAAGTTCGAAGAAGTGATGAAAAACAAAGAAGAAGTAAAATTAAAGCTATGCGTGGTCGGGTAAGGGATGACCAAAATTGAGAATTTAGTGGGTTATTTAGATTTATGGCTAATAATATCTTTTAGTTTAAATTTATTTGTAAGGGAATTTGAGTTTTTATTTAAACATAACAAACCTAACAACAACCCCTAAGACATATTTAAGGGTGAACCTATGATTTGATAAAGGGGATTGAACAAGACAAATCAAAGAAAATTATTCCTTCTGTAAAGCAGAGAAAGTTAAAAGTGTGGATAAAAATACAAGGTAATAAGCTTAGGGTTTCAGGGCAAAAGAAAGATTGTCTTAAGGAAGTTATTTCGTTGGCAAAAAAGCTAGATTTACCTCTTCCTCTACAATTCATAAATTATAGAGATTAGATCTCGTATATATCAGAAAATTTTTCGTCTAAATAATTTAAAAATGGCTCAGGAGTAAAGTCCTTTCCTGTAGCTTTTTTGATTAAGTCAGCAGGTTCATATAGGCTTCCATGCTGATGTATGTTCTCTGTTAACCAAGTGGTTGCTAATGACACGTCACCTTTCTCAAATCTGTCTGCAAGACTAGGGATATCTTTTCGCATCTTTTCAAATAAACAACCGGCATTTAAGTTACCTAAAGTGTACGTTGGAAAATATCCAAATGCGCCGATTGACCAATGAACGTCCTGTAGAATACCATCAGAGAATTTTTCTACATCACGACCAAAATAATCCTTGAATTTTGCATTCCAGGCTTCGGGCAAATCAGGAACTTCCAAATTTTTTCCAATTACCTCTATTTCGAGCTCAAAGCGAAGCATAATATGTAGATTGTAGTGAACTTCGTCTGCTTCGGTTCTAATAAAACCGGTTTCAACCTTATTAACCAAACGGTAGAATTCTTCCTCATCTCTAATACCAAATTCTCCAAAATAGCTTCTCATTTTTTTGAACAGCCACTTTGTGAATTGCCTAGATCTTCCTATTTGGTTCTCAAATATCCTAGACTGGCTCTCGTGAATACCTAAAGATACGCCAGAGCCGAGAGGTGAGTGCAAAAAGTCAGAAGATACGTTTTGCTCATAGCATGCGTGCCCCACTTCGTGAATAGTACTGTATAAACAGTTAAATGGGTCCTTACTATCGACTCGAGTAGTAATTCGCACATCATCTCCACCACCTGAACAAAAAGGATGTGCTACAGTATCAATCCTTCCTCGATCAAAATCATAGAAAAATGTCTTCGCTATTTCATTGGCGAGTTTTAATTGTTTTTCCGTATTAAAGTCGCCTTCTAGTACGGGTTTAGAAAGCTTTGTTTCACTTATTCTCTGCCGCAAATCTAGAAGTCTTGGCTTCATTTCTTCAAAAATACTGGCAGTCTCTTTTTTTGTCATTCCAAATTCGTAATCATTTATTAACCCATCGTATAAATCTCCAGTTGGAGATAAAAGGGATGCTTCTTCTCTCTTTAAATCAATTACCTTCTTTAAGTGAGGTGAAAATTCAGAAAAATCATTATTTTGTCTAGCCTTTTGCCAGGCCATTTGAGCTAAGGATGTGGTTGCAGCCAAATCAGAAGCGAGTTCATTCGGAATAGCTACCGCTCTGTCAAAGTCTCTTTTTATAAGTGTGTATGCTCTTTTTTGAAAAGTTGTTTTAGGTTCGGCTTCTTCCAATAACTTTCTGACTTTTGAATTTTTCTTTCTATCGTGAATAACTTCCTCAAGTGCACCCATCTCCATTGCTCGAGAATTACCACTCTTAGACGGCATCATTGTCTCCTGATCCCAGGCATTTCTACCAGCTACGGATTCAAGTAAACAAGTCGTTCTATTAAAATTAATCAGCTGATCTATAGCGTCCATAAAGCCCTCTATTATATAATAAGATTATTTTCAGTTTCTCTGAAAAAGCTTTTAGTGGTGGGAATAGTGGTGTGTTTTTTGAATTTTTCATTTCAATATGAAAGTTATGATACTTGTGACATATACCCTTAGAGATATCATTGAGAACGGGTAGGGTCATACTTTTTTGGGTAACGGGGTTGTTACGCTTTCAGTTCGCCACATTAATCCATCCTTTTACTGATGTACCAGCATCAGGGCTTCTCTATCACCTGATCTATAATTTATTATTTGATGCTCAACAATAATGTCATCATTCTCATAAATACATCGATGTTTTTCGACGTTTGCAGTAACCATCCATTCCATCATTTTATCCCAGTCAATATCCTCCATCTTTTTAACTTCTCCAGTTGAGTGAATAACCAACTCGTAATCATCATGATGACATTCCACAAAGGCTGTAATATCTTTTTCATTCCACGCTTTAGTATAATTTTCGAAAAGGCTCATTATTTATTTTCAGGTGATTTGCACAATCTTTCATATATAACATAAATCTATCTGACAACCCCTAAGACATATCCATTAGAGAGTCTCAAAAAACTACAACTAGTTTGGCGGTAATTAGATTTAAACAAGTATACTCTTGGTATATTATATAAGTTTATTTTTCAATTATGTGCTTTACTTCCATGTCACCAGATAATCTAAAATCTTCCTCAAAAAGTTGTTTTAATTCTCCAGAAACGCGGCTTTCAGCAAGCTTTTTTGAATTTATCCTTGCTTCTTCATTTGGATAAACTGAGATAGCAACTGCACTTGTATCTGTTAGTTTAATAAACATTAATATTTCAGCATCAGAATAAAGTTTTGGACTATCTTTCTGATACATTTTAACAAAATCATCCAAAGATGCTTTATCTTTAAAATTCATTGAAACTACATTTGTGGGTGTTATATTTAATCCTTCAAAAAAGAAATTATTTATTTTTTAAAATCCTTATTCATTTATTAGGTTATGGTTAATAACCACACGTAATATTTGTAAATTTAGTTCAATTGATTTACCTTTTATGGTTGAATAAACAAAAAAGATTAATATGTCTACGGACTTAATCTTTAGGATCATGTTAATAAGTTAAAATAAAAGGAGATACAATTGATACCTAGTGAAAATTTTAAGCCCGCTCCAATGACCTCAAATGAGGATAGGCGACTAGAAGCTTTGAAAAAACTTGGTGTAATAGGTACAGATCAGGGTGATATTTTTGATATTTATAGTGAACTTGCATTAGAAGTTTCTGGTTTTTTTGCAGCTACTTGTTCTCTAATAGATGTTGATACGCAGCATGGCATATCATTATGTTCTTTAAATGGTGAACTAGAGAAAATGACAGAAGGTAAGCCTGTAAAAGTTGAGCGTGCACAAAGCCCTTGTGCATACACAATATTAACTCCCGAACCACTACTAGTACCAGATTGTAGAGAGCACGAGATTTTTAAGGATGCAGGTGCAGTAAAAGCAGGTATGATTGTAGCTTATGCTGGATTTCCAATTATAAATAAAGATAATTATGTGTTTGGTACTATTTGCCTTTTTGATCCAAAGATCAAAAAACTTAAAAATCAAGAAATAAAACTCTTAGAGAAGCT
Organism: uncultured Alphaproteobacteria bacterium; assembly: GCA_902614945.1. Classification (GTDB taxonomy): domain Bacteria; phylum Pseudomonadota; class Alphaproteobacteria; order Rhodobacterales; family Rhodobacteraceae; genus CACIIZ01. The sequence continues at coordinate 33,226 of CACMNE010000004.1, read as the reverse complement.
TACAAAGCGATTAGCTCACCAGTTAGACACTCAGGCTGAGCAGAAGGCTATCACAGCAGAAAAAATTTCAGGAGCTATTGGTATATTTACTGAAACAGTAGGGGAAACCTCACTATCGGACTTTAATTACTTTGTAAACTTATGCGCTGGAAGAGATATTGAAGTAGCAAAATGTGAAAAACTAAAAAATCAAGAACTTTGCTTTGTTACGGATAATGGATTTGTAGAACTTACTGACAAGGGTCTAAAGTTACAATTTAAGATGGGTATTCAAACTAAGACTTTAAATAAACGAAAAGTTGAGGGAGAAGCAGCCAATATATTAGTGGACTCAATGTTATCTGAACTGGAGGCATTATAATGTTTGCAAAGGTCTATCAATATAAATTTCCAGGCGTAAGTGAAGCAAAAGTAGCAGCATCCTATTGTTCTGATAAGTTGGGAAAAAAAATTGTAGAATTTGATTTTGAAGGTTTAAATATAATGATAGGTAAGGATGGTGATCTATCAATTATTATTAAGTTCTCTGAATCTTCAAAATTAAAGAAATTTGAAAATATAGAAGAAAATTTTATTTCTGATTTAAAAAATTCTTTTGTATTCAAAGAAAATAAATATTCTGGGATTTATGTCTATAATTATGAGAAAGAAGCAGCCTCTAATGAATTAAAATTATCAGGTCCAGTTCAAATGAAAGCCTAATACCCAATTTTTAAATTCTAATTGTTAAGTCACTAGGTTAGCCGCTTGGTTGTAAAAATCCTAAAAGTAAAATTGGTTATTTATATCAAAAAGAATATAAAATAAAGTAGAAGACTTCTTTGATAAGATTTACTTTTTATATATATAAGGTGGACTTTTTTTAGTTTTCGTTTTCAATTGGATATTTATGACACCCAACTCTAAGACATATACGACCCCCCAAAAACCATAGCTTGTTGTTAGTAAGTTCTACTGCTCACACATTTAGTTTGCTCGTCATACTCTCTTTGTATCATTTTTTTTCTTCAAGTTTTTTTAACTTTACTTTAGGTAATAGTTGATTCACCTGACAATCATTTTCTAATTTAAAAATGCAGATCAAATTAAGCTGCTTTTATTAAAAATATTTATAGAAGAAGAGGAGAAAATTATGAGCTTACGTTGTACCTATATAAATTATACCGAAGATGCTTTACTTAATATAATAAAGAATAAAGAAAACAGAGAAATAGCTATGAAAAAAACTCTTTCTAGTATTGGAGGTGAATTGATTGGATACTATGGATTGATCGGGCAAGAATATGAAGTAATGATGATAACCAAAGTTGATAATTTACGAGATTATATGAGTTTAGTTGCAAAAGCTATGCTTGGAGGAGCAGTTAAAGATATAAAAACTGTTCACCTTTATACAGGAGAAGATGTTGAGCATGCAGCGACAAAGGCATTAGGTGATAGCATAACCTATACACCCGCAGGGAATTAATTTGTTTTTAAACCACTAAAAAAAAATCAAAGTGTGTGGGATTACTTTAAATATTATCTTCAAAAAAATTAATTTGGTCTCGCACATTTTGGATTTACTTTACCTTGTGTAAAATTCCCTGACATTAATACCTCTGAAAGTACAAACCTAATTGGAGAAAAAGACTTTAAATTTATTTAGAGCAATTTCAAAGGATGTAACACATATCATCCACCCCTAAGACCTATACTTGAGGGTCCATCAAAACCCATAGCCTTTTGTTAGTAAGTACTACTGCTCACATTTTATGTTTCTATGTTATACTTGGTGGTTTATTTAGTAAAAGGTGTATATTATTTTTTACTAGTAAATTTCAATTCTTCATTATCATAATTATGATTGCTTTATCTAAATTAAATTTAATTATATGAATAAACTTAACTTATTTAGAATTTAATTTGGAGGTAAGTTTAATATTTCGATTTTGGGTAGTTTTAGTATCATTTCTTGAAAAGTAATTCCTTCTGGAGGTATCACGACTTCTCTTAGAGAATTGGAAACTTCAGGAATCATAAAAAATCTTTCACGCTCTTTATTTGCAAATGACCAATATTTGTCTACATCATCAGGTATTTCATAAATCAAATGTTTAGGAAAATCTTTTAAATAAATTGCCGCACTTGGTTTGATATCTAAATCAAAGTTTGTATGACAAAATCCTTTAAAAAACATGAATACATTATTTTTATAACCTGGGTGATCTACTCCTAAAATAGAAAAACACTTTATACAGTAAACACGAGTTGACTTTGCATTTTCACGAAGTTGAAAAGCACGAAGAAACTCTAAACCTTGAATTTTTTTTATGTCAGATCGAATATATAAAAGTTGGGGTAAAATCTGAGGGGGATTACCACCTTTTTTGAATCCCCAAATTAAAGCTTCTCTACAATCTTTACAACCACAAAGTAAGCATAAGCTAGGAGATGCATAGCTTAAAGTCAATTTGCATCTTGAACATTTACAGGTTATTTGTGCTTTAATTTTTTTCTCCTTTTTTATAGTATTTTTTAGATAATAATAATTCAAAATCTAATATTAGTAAAATTTAAATAGTTCTATAAAGTTTTTTGTTATTTATTATTTTTTTATTTTCTACTTATAAAACTAAATGCCATGATAAAGATATTTTGTGTCTTAAAGGGGTTCTGAATTTAAGAGTACCTTAAAAACTCTACATTTTGTTAACTAATTAAAATTCTTGAATTGAGAAGCAAAAGAATGGTAAGATAGTACGTTAAGAAGGACTAAGATGGGTGTGTTAATAATAACAATCATAACAGCCAACCCTTAGATATATCCTTGAGGTTACCCTGTAACCATAGCCTAATTTTGCGAGTATTACTTCTCACATATTTTGAAAAGATTAAATCATTTTTCTTTTCCAAAAATTGATTGCAATCCTAAGAGATCCACTTTGGAATAGAATTTTAAATATTCCCAACCTTCTGGAGGATCTTCGTATGCCATAACTGTCAATCCAGTATGAGCTGTCTTATCTCCATACTCTTCTGTAGATCCTATGCAGTTACCATCCGAATTATCGAAGGGATGTTTTAAGCCTAAAACATGTCCTAATTCATGATAAAAAACAGTTGCATAATTGCTTTCTTCCATATTGTAATTCAATACCAAAACATATTCTTCCCCATCTTTGGTCTCAGAAACATAGCCTACCATATCTAAATTTTCATATTCATCAGGGTTACTTCCATCATGTACAGCGATAATAAAATCGGCATCAGAGCGCTTTTGGGTTCGGACAAATTTAATACTTAAAAATTGATCGAGTGCGGATATTTTTTGTTCAAACCAAGCAACATCTTGATCGTCAAGCGCTATGGAACGAAATTCTGTATATTCCATCATCTCTTCTTCTGTTTCATAATATGTTTCAGATTGTTCAACAAAGTACCAAATTTCAGATTTTTCTAAGCTACCATAATTTTCCTCTAAATACTCTAGCAATTCATTTGCCCAATCTTTCTGAACTAGCACCTCAACCCACGTATTATCGTCAGCATCAAGACTATAACAATCATCAGCAGCAAAAGCTGTTCCAGCCCATGTCAGAAAAGAAAGTGCCATCATTAAAAATGTAAAATTCATAATCAAGTTAACTCTTGTTTTAATAAATATTAAACAGCTACACAGTTTATTATACTTTTTTATGTTAAATTGTGAATTAGATTCTATTTAAGTAGTTAATTATTGACGAGACAGGATCAATGTTCATCCAAAAAGTTGCCTTCCCACTTGGCTACACCCCATTTGTATCTTTTTAATTAGCTTTCATTTTTCTGCGCAAGTGTACAATCTACAAAAGGTAGACTTTTTTGAGTTTTCGTTTTGAACATAACAAACATGGCAATCATAACAACTATCCTTATGATAAATCCTTGAGGGCATCCCGAAAACTATTAACTATTATTAGTAAGTACTAATGCTAATATATTTTGGTTTTGGAAGGAAATATTCTTCGTGTCTTTTCAGTTATGAAATTTCATGTAATGTTGTTATCATGAAATAAACTAGAACAAAGTTCAAAGGTTTATATTGGAAGTATCTAAAAATCTTACCAGTTTGAAAGATAGTGTTTTAGAGTTTTGTAACTCAAGGGATGATATATTGGGATTTTGTGGCAGAATTTCCAAGAATTTGAGATATAAATCAATACATCCTCAAGAGCAGCCTGTCCAAAAACTTGTAAATAAAATTAGTACGTCGAAATTTCCAAAGACTAGAAAAATTCTAGACTGCATAATTAGAGCAAATTACGAATTGAAATGGAATACGACTTATTCTGAAAATGAAGTTGGATCTGACTTTATTAATAGGTATGGATGGTTCGATTTAATTGGTCCAAATGGCCCATTTTTTATTAACAGCACCAGAATAATGATAGGCTATTGGGGAGAAAATTTGGATTATCAAATGCATTGGCATGAGGCCGAGGAAGCATATATACCTCTTGCTGGCTCCGCATTATTTTGGTCTGAACACAATGGAAAAAAGATTGCAAATGTTGGTGATATTGTGATCCACAAATCAAATGAAAAACATTGGACAAAAATGACTAATGGTTTTATTCTAGCACTGGCGATTTGGAAAGGTACTGATTTAAGAGTAAATCCAACAATTTCTTCACGAGATGGTAGCAGAATATATAAGGTAAAAGAAAAAAAGAGTTGAAATAGGGATAATATTTAAAAAAAGTGATGATTTTTTGTAATTACCCCCCCTTTTTGGGTATATATAAAAAAAATTAAATTTAAGGAAGTAGTATTAATACAGTGGAATGATTTTGATTTTTCCAATGAATATTTCACTCAAGTCATATATGTCATCCACCCCTAAGACATATGAATGAGTGTACCCCAAAAATCATAGCATATTGTTAGCAAATATTACTGCTCACACATTTTGGTTTGAAATTTTTGATTTAAAAACTTTTGCTTTTTTTTTTCAATTATTTATATTTAAATCATACTTGATTTATTACTTTAGTAATTGGGGTTTAAAATGAAATTATTTAAGTTTTGCACATTATTATTTTATCTCTTTTTTACTTATCCATCTTTTTCAGCTGAAGTATTTGATGAAAAGTTACTTTTCAAAAAAGGAGATTGGGAAGTTGTACTTTTGAGGTTTGACGATAGAAGTACAGCATGCATTGCAAAAAATGGTTTAGGTAATAAAGAATTTCAAATTTACGTAAATGCTAAAGTTGAAGAATTAGCTATTTTTTATGATGAGTCAGATATAAATGAAACCTTAAAAATATTCCAATTTGCAGTTGATGATCTTGCAAGTTGGTATACAGAAAGCCCTTATCTAGATTCTGGATGGTTAATAATGGATCTAACCTCTGGATCTGATAAAGCAGTCATAGAATTGATTCAAGAAATTCGGAAAGGTCAAGAGCTTTTCCATTTAGATGATAATAACAAGATAATCAGTAGTTTCTCTTTAAAAGGGTCTGCTGCATCTGTAAATGAATTAGTAAAATGCATTGAAGAACAAGGTTTTTAGAAATTGAGTTATGTTTATCAGTTTACTTTAAGTAATTGATTAACATGAAGTCTCTGACTACTATTTCAAAAGGTAGGTTTATTTTTATTAAACAAATGTAGTTTGAAACTTTTTAATAAAGGGAAGGATTCATAAAAACCATAGCCTATTGTAAGCAAGTACTATTGCTTATAGATTTTGGTTAGGGGAGGTAAGAAGTTTTATCTTTTCAAAAAATAATTCATGAGTCATTATTGATATCCGATTGATGTTTTTATTTAAGTGTCCCTCTAGCAGATATGGAGTCTCCTATTGAAAATGGGTGATCAGGCATATGAAATTGTACTTGGCTTCTCTGAAATAGGCATTCACCGCACTGGGACGCAGGGAGACCGTGACACATTGCGGTGGCTTGATTCTAAACTGGCGTTCTGTGGAGCGGATGTTTCATTTCAGACATTCCCCTACCATCACTTTGATGCTGAACTGAGTGTCTGGAGCATAGGGAAATCAATCGAAGCCGAGGCGCTCTACTATTCGTTCACCGGGAAGCGCTATCTGCGCAATCCCGCGACCGGCCTTGTTGATGCACACGCAGATGATAACGTGATTTTCAGTGAGATCGATTGTATGGTTGCCAAGGCGAAAGTAGATGGGCATGATGGACTAGTTCTTGCAACGAGATGTCCCATAGGGGATCTATGCGCAATTAATCGGGATCATAGAATGAATCTGGAGTTTCCGGTTATTCTTGTTTCACAGGATAGTCTAAAAATAATCCAAACTAATGGAGCTGACATTTCTTTTGCGGCGTCGGTTCGAAAAAGGATGGCAAAAAATGTAATAGCTCACTTTCCCGGTCCGGCGGGTGCCCAAAGAGTTGTAGTTACGACACCAATTTCAGGCTGGTTTAGATGTGCTGGGGAAAGGGGTTGCGGACTAGCCATTGCGATCTTCGTATCTAAGCAGCTATCCAAAAGTTTCTCAGTTGATCTTCTGCTGACAAGCGGCCATGAGCTTGGCATGTGCGGCGGATACCATTTAGCTAAAAGCTACGACGTGGAAATTGGATGTGTACTTCACCTCGGATCGTGTGTAGCCAATATCGATTCAAAGATGATCTCTATCTGTTCTGCCGATTCCGTGACAGTTGGGCGTATTGCAGGCGAGTTAAAAAGGCTGGGCATCAAACAGGCAGTCCCGTCCGATCCTACCAATGCGGAAAATTGGATTGGAGAATCGAAGTGCTGGGCATCGAATAACTGGCCAATACTCTCTGTAGCCGGGCTGGCTCCTCATTTTCACGCTCGTAGCGATCTACCAGAAGTCGTGACTAACCCAGGACTGCTAACTAAAGCGATAGACGTCATTGGGTATGCCGCTCTTGCATTGGCGAACCATGGTAAAACTAAAATGTCGAAAGGGTTTGTGCAGTAGTAGTCGGTTTCGAACCCACAAACTATGCCCTTATTTCGAATTGCATATGCAGGCTGATTTATGTTTGAAAAAAGATTTTTAATTTACATTTTCTTTTAAGTATTCGAGTCTCTCTGCACCTGTTGGATGAGTTGATAGCCAGCCACTTTTTACCTCACTCATACAAACAGATTTTTCTAATTTGGATTCAATACAATAATGCTTGGTTAGTTTTTCGATTGCAAGAATAAAACTCTTTTTTGGCATGCCAGATTTCTCTAACAATTTTAAGGCAATTATATCTGCATCTTTCTCCAAATCACGGCTCTTTTTTAACCCCCAAATATTTATACCTATGAATACAATCTCTTCTAGAATACTTTCATCCAATCCAAAAATCATCCAAGCAATTGAAGATAGGCCAGCTATCTCTATAATTTGTTGTAAAGAATGTCTATCTCTTAAATGTGCTATCTCATGAGCTATGACAGATAGAATTAATTCATCTTCCTTTAGAAGTTTTATAAGATCATCTGTAATAATTATTGGTCCACCTGGAAGTGCTAAAGCATTGGGGCCAAGTATAGTCGATTTATTAAATTTAATTTCTGGATAGTTATACAGTTCTGAATGTTTGAAAATCTTCTGAGATTTTTCTTTTATATCAGTTCTTCTTTTTTCTGGAATTTGTGATTTTTCAAGTATTGTACTTGAAAGAGTTTTATAGGTCGATTCACCAATTTTTTTTTCCCAATTATGAGGGAATAAATATACTAAAGTTGAACTAAATGAAATAAATAGGAAACGATAACCAATCACGAGAACAATTATTGTCAATAAAATAATAATAACACTTTTTAATCTGAATTTATCTAAGTTTTTTAAAATAAGTTCAGTTTTTGGAATTAGTGATTTTAAATCTATTGCATTTAATTCTTCTTTGGTAACAAACAAACTACCATTTTCTAAAAATATGCTTTTATTATCTTGTACAGATTGTACTTTTAGCAAATGGTATAGACATTCATTACCCTTGAAAACAGAAACTGCCTTATTGTTAATTAAAATGCTTGCAGTTTCGGCTTTCGAAGATCCTGGATTAAAAAAATCTCCATCAATTTTTTTATTAGATATTGACTTCAATTCCTTCCATTTCTGCGTATTCTTCTCCTAGTGATGATAAATTCTTTTTTTCAGTATCTAGGAAAAGATTTAAATCACCGATTATTTCGATTTTTGTAGAGTAAGATAAATACTTATAAAATCTAATTTGTGCCCATGGTGACATAAGACCAAGCGTAATAGGGACTACAATTGCATTAGAAATAGTTATCCAGAGATATGTAGCAGGATTTAATTTTGAATCAAAATTTGCAGAAATTTCCTTATTATTTGAATTATTTAAAATCGTAGCTCTTAGTAACATATTTCTAGCAAAAATTCTGTAAATAAAATTTGTGAGAAAAATAATGGGTATTAATATAAAAAGAAGGTTTGAAAAACTGTTAGAGTAATTACCAAGATTATAATTAAGATTATAAATAATTATTCTTTCAATTTCAGATCCCGAGGATATCCACATACTATCAATATAATCTATATCCCATACCATAAGAGAAGCAATATCCCAAATGGTATAAATAATAATACTATAAAAAATAATTAATACCGGTAAAAAACCAGATTTTATTGCATCCAAATAATATTTTTTTACTGTTGTATATGCTGAAAATCTCGATGTGCCGTAAGAATGATTATTAGCATAATAAGTATAATAATATTTGGTAAAAAGAGGGTGAAGAAAACCCAAAGAAAGAAAACTAATTACTGGGCCTAAAACAAAATAAAGAAATGTTTGTTTATAGTTTCCGTGCCAATTAAATTTAATATTTCTATAAGAAATCATACGTGCATTAAATCTTAAAGAAGAGTTAATTATAAAGGGCAATAAAAAGAATATGATAAGAAAACTAATAAAACTAAAACCAGGTATGTAGGTTGAGCCTGCACCTAATATAAGAATTGCAACTAGTGCTATAATTCTACCTTTTAAGATTTGCCAACCTGTAGCATGATAAGCAAATGAATCTTCTAGAATTTTTGTATTATTAAAAAAATATTTTAGCCTTCTCACTTTTGCCCAGGCGCTGAAAATACCAATTGTCACTACAGTTAAAAGAATATTGGCAAGCCATATGCCAAAATATTCCATTGCTTTTCCTTTAAATTCAATTTCTTTAATTACCATTTTTCCTATAAAAATTAAAACTAAAACAAAAAAAGTATATTTATAAATTATAAGTCAGTTTGAATTGGTTAAACAAAGATCTAGAAAAACTTCATTATATGAAACTATGGGGATTATAAAAGAACTTTATGCTCAATTCTTTAGATAAGCAATAAAAGAAGATGGTGGTTACAATAGTAGAATTTCAAAGGGAAAAAGCGGGACTTTTTTTTCGGTTTTTCACATTACTACTTTTATCTATTCATTTATTCTTACCATTTCCTGAGTTTCTGCAATTACTCCTGCATTTTCTCTTAATTTTATCATTTCAGGTTCTTTCATAAGATTTTGCATAATTTGTAACGAAGGGACATCAATTACAGTATACACATGATCGCTATCAGTTTCATTCTTACCAAAAGCTAAAACTTTAATACCGTGTTTCTCTCTCATTTCATGATTATCAAGAAAAGCTTGTTTCCAAGTTTCATAACCTTTTGATACCTTAAAGTTTCCTATAATTACCATTTTTTATCCTTTACTATAAAAATTTAATACTAGCCTTAAATAATAAATTTAAAATAATGACCTTAGGTCACTATAAGTAAATTGCCAGTTGGTAATTTAGACATACCATATGACAACTCAAAAAAACTTTTTGTCATGTAGGATTTGTACGCTCATCTAAGTAATCTTTTACAATATATGAGCCTATTATAGAGACATAAGCATTTAATATTAGAATAGGATCGTTCACTTGATTAAAACCCTTGTGGTCATACTCTTGCTCATAATTTAGAATGAAATTGACAACATCAAACTGATGCAGGTCTTTCCAACGCTTAATAATCTTATCTGCTTCATTCCATTTCCTGCTTTGATCTCTAATCTTGCTACCATTTGCTATAAATGGGTTTCTTCCATCTTCAAGACACTTGATGAGTACTTTATCAATATTACCTTTTTTGTTTGGTAATGACCTAAGAAATTTCTGATTGATCTTTCTAGCCACCCAAGCATTTAAGAATTTCTCAACAGAGGTAAAGTGTATGTTTTGAATTTCTTGCACAGTTAATTTTTTTGCCATGGGTTACTATAATAATTAGCCACTAAACAGCCAACCCAAAAAAAATAAGAAAATGTTAAATGATTATCTTATGTCTATTATTACAGCTCAAACATTTTAGGAAGGGAGGGTGAGAGTGTAATAATTTTTTTGATAACTAAATCCATCTTCTTACATTTTTTCTATACTCTTTATATTTATTACCAAAAAGTTTTTCCATTGCCTCTTCTTCTGGAATGATCTGAAATTTATTTATATACCAAACAAAGAATATAAGGATAATTATACCAAACCATGAACCAAAGAATAAAACTGTACTACAAATGACAAAAAACAAACCAAGGTACATTGGATTTCTAGTTATAGAAAAAATTCCAGTTGTAACTAAAGTTGTAGCTTCCTCTGGATTTATCGGGTTAACAGTTGTTTTATCTTTTTTGAACAAAAAAATTGCTAACATTGCAGTTATTAATCCTACCAAAAGAATCAATATCCCAATTATTTCAATATTTGGAAACTTTATAGGATTAATTAAATAAGTAGATAAGTAATTTATAACAATACATGTTAAGGCAATAATTGGGGGTGGTATTTTTGTTTTCAATATATTCATTTTATTAGCTTAAATTTTAGCAAAAATAATAAGTTGAGCTTGAGTTAAATTAAAACTTCTATATTGATCATTGGTATCGTAAATTATCTTTTATATTTTTCATTATATCAGATTATAATCTAGAAGAATATATCTCCAATAAAACTATGTAAAAAAATGAAAACAATAGTGTACTGAATCAATATGGATCCAATATCTCAAGGCATTGTTGGCGCAGCTTTAGCGCAGTCTAAAGCTAAAAAGAATAGTATTATTAAGATTGGTGTCATCGGTTTTATGGCAGGAATGGCACCTGATTTAGATGTATTGATTAAGTCATCAACTGATCCGATACTATCCCTTGAGTACCATAGGCAGTTCACTCACTCACTGCTTTTTATTCCATTTGGTGCTATGATTGTTGCTCTTATGATCTTTGCTTTGATTAAAAGATCCCTAAGTTTTAAGACTGTCTATTTGGCAAGTTTTTTGGGTTATGCAACCCATGGATTGCTTGATGCCTGCACTTCTTACGGCACTCTACTCTATTGGCCTCTCTCCAATGAGCGGGTCACTTGGAATAGTATATCTGTTGTTGATCCACTGTTTACCATTCCTATCATAATCTTGGTATTAACAGCAATGATAACAAGAAAACGGTTATTTAGCTTTTTTGCTATTGGATGGATGACATTTTATCTGCTGTTAGGTTTTGTGCAATATGAAAGAGCCTTAACCGTTGCGGCCGAACTTGCACATTCCAGAGGGCATAAACCAGAGCGCCTGACTCTAAAGCCATCATTTGGTAATCTAATATTATGGAAGTCTATTTATCAGTATGAAGAAAGGTTTTATGTTGATGCAATTCGAACTACCCGATCCTCAACTTGGTGTTTGGGAGAAAGTATTCGAGTCTTTGACTATCAATATCATCTTCCCAATCTTGAAAAAGACAGCCAACAAAGAAAGGATATTGAGAGGTTCCGTTGGTTTTCACAGGACTATTTGGGCTTTGATGATGATAAAAATCTTGTCACAGATGTTCGATATTCCATGATACCAAATCAGATCGCACCCATGTGGGGTCTGGTCATTGATGTTAAGCGAGGCATGAAAGAGCATGCGATTTGGTGGACGAGTCGTGGTCTAGAGCAAAGTCAGTTATCCTTATTTAAAGATATGTTAAGTGGTAAAAACTGTATCAATAATCAGAGATAATCTTTAAAAATATTTAATTCCATCAAAAAATATTACATAGGTTATAAGTTTGAAACACCCTTTAGGCATATCCTCAAGAGAAGGATATTCTACAAAACTCAATATAAGAGAAATAAAACTCAAGATTTGTTTTGAATTTAAAATATTATTGCTTTGCTAAACTCTTTTTTGGATCATAAAAAGGAAGAGAAACTTGTTCACAATTTATAAAAGCATCATTTATCCCTATCTTAAATCGTGAACCAATTTTTGCATATTTTGATTCGATTATAGCTAATGCAATATTCTTTTCCAACCTTGGAGAGTAAACAGCTGATGTAACTTTACCAATTTTTTTGTTATTATTAATTATATCCCAAAATTCATTATTGGGATTTTGTAATGGATCGCATTCAATAACAAGACCAATTTGTTTATTTTTGGCACCATTTTTTTTTATATTTGTAAGAGCCAACTTTCCTATAAAATCATCATTTTTATCTAAATCAACCAATCTCTCTAAACCAACTTCATAGGGATTATTGTGAGAATTTATGTCTGCATGATATGATAACATTGCACCCTCAACTCTTCTAATCGTAGAAGTATGTCCTGGTTTAAGTCCTAAGGGTGCTCCTATCTTCATTATTTCTTCCCATAGCATACTACCTCTACTTCCATCACATAGAAAAATTTCGTATCCGAGTTCACTTGACCAACCGGTTCTAGAAATTATTAGAGGTATTCCAAACTTTTTAAATTTTTTAAATCTATAATAACCAATTTCATCGATTTGTTCCCCAAAAATTTTTTTCATTATTTCTCTAGATTTGGGACCTTGTAATTGCAAAGGAGATACGTCAGGTTCACAAAGTTGAACATCCATACCTGAATTAATTAAAACACCTTTTGCCCAAAGTAAAATATCGCTATCTGCTAAAGAAAGCCAATAATGATTTTCTTCAATTCTTAATAATACTGGATCATTAAGAATCCCTCCATTATTATCAGTTAACAGAATATATTTACACTGGCCTACATCACATTTAGAAATATCTCTTGGAGTCAAATATTGAACGAACTTTGTTGCATCAGGACCTTTTATTTCTACTTGCCGCTCTACTGAAACATCACAAAGTATAGCGTCATTGACTAAATTCCAAAAATTTTGTTCAGGGTTTCCAAAATCTCTTGGTATATACATATGATTGTAAACTGAAAAGTATCTTGCTCCCCAATTTAGTGTAGAATGGAAAAAAGGTGATCTTCGTATTTGCGTTCCAAAACCATAATTTTTTATATTTTCTTTACTCGTATTTTTCATATTCTTTACATCAATATATAAACTATCTTAAAAAGATTTCGTTAAATAAAAAATTTTAAAAGTGTAATTCAAATAAACTTAGAATTTATTATCATTTTATAATTACAAATTAAAGGAACAAATAATTTGAAATTAAGTTTCCTTACTTATTGGTATTGATTTAAAACTTTTTCATAGTACAAAACCTTATAAAGTTTTTAAGACTATTGAAGGGGAGGCAAAGTTACAGTATAGAAGAAGACACTATCTAAAACATATACTCGACGGTTTTAGTTTTTCTAAATAAATCTTGTAACAAGCTGCATTAATAATATTTTTATGAAATGATATAGTAACAAAATAATTTAATAATTGTCCTTTGAAACAATAGATATAACTTTAGATTTAAATTAATTTTTTTAGGTATTAGACTTTAAAGTAATTATATCCACTTTTCAGTTGCTTTATGTTAGTTGGATTATTATCGAATGAACTGATAGGATATAATGTTAAAATGAATATGCTAAAGACATTTATTAAACCCATGCATCGTGAGGGTATAAAATTCGTACTAATTTTTAGTATTGCTTCGTTAATTTTGTTCCTTATTTATCTTCCTTTAGGATGGGTCGGAATTGGTCTTACATTATGGTGCTATTATTTTTTTCGAGATCCGATACGTACAACCCCAGTTCGAGACGGACTATTAGTGAGTCCTGCGGACGGAGTAATTTCATTGATTGAAAAAACTATGCCTCCACCAGAACTAGGGATAAATAGAAAGATTCTGACAAGGATTAGCGTATTTATGAATGTATTTGATTGTCACGTAAACCGCTCACCTATTGCTGCAGAGGTGATTGAAATTAATTATCGCCCAGGAAAGTTTTTCAACGCCTCATTAGATAAAGCTAGTGTTGATAATGAGCGTAACAGTTTGGTACTTCAAATCCCCGATGGGCGCCAAATTATAGTAGTGCAGATTGCTGGTCTAGTAGCTCGACGTATAGTATCATTTGTAAAACCTAAGCAGATATTGCGAACTGGAGAAAGGTTTGGTCTGATCCGATTTGGATCACGTGTAGATATATATTTACCAAATGGAGTGAAACCGCTTGTTTGTCTTGGCCAAACTATGGTGTCAGGTGAGACAGTAATTGCAGATTTAACTAGTAAAGAAGTTGCACGTGCTGGTAGAAAGGAGTGATTGATGGGCAAAATTAAAAATCAAAAATTTGAGCTATCACTTAACCAATTATTACCAAATATGATGACTATTGCTGCTATATGTCTTGGGGTAACAGCTATTAAACATGGCTTTGAAGGTAAATTCCAAAGTGCTGTCCAACTAATCTTGCTGGCAGGTGTTCTTGATGGATTAGATGGTCGTGTGGCTCGGCTGTTAAAAAGTGATAGTAAGTTGGGTGCAGAACTAGATTCGTTAGCCGATGTTTTGAACTTTGGACTTGCACCGCCTTTTGTTTTATACTTTTGGGCGTTGCAAGATGTAAAAGGCATAGGCTGGTTTTCAGTACAGATCTTTTTGGTATGTTGTGTAGTACGTCTGGCACGCTTTAATGTAACTAGTAAATCTGATCAAGAAGTTAATTCTAGTGGATATTTTGTTGGTGTTCCAGCTCCAGCAGCTGCTCTTTTAGTAATGCTTCCAATGTATTTTTCATTCGCCTTGGAGATGGCTATATTATTGCCAACCCTAGTCATCTGTGGCCATTTGGTACTCATTGGGCTTTTGATGGTAAGCAATGTACCAACCTGGTCATTTAAAGTTGTGAAAACCTCTCCAAAAAATTCTAAATATTTTCTGATTGGCTTTGCTGTTATTGGCGCATCAGTTTTAAACTATGTCTGGATAACATTGATTGGTTTATGCATGATATATATTCTATTGGTGCTATTTACGATTGTTACTGGAAAGGCACAACGTAATAGATCAATAAACTAAAGTTTTAAATTCTGTGGTAGTAACTTATATTCACGGACTAAAAAAATGTCAAAAGGGGTTCTTAAAGGGTAAGTTCCTGAGATTTTTTGAAAATAACAATTATAAAACCCAACCTTAAGATTTATCCCTGAGGGTAGTATACAAGAAAAACAAGGTCAAATTTTAGCTTTTAATACTTTATTGATTAAATGAAATTTCCATAGAATATTAAAAGTTATAACAGTAATTGATTATAATTTTTGATTTTATAAGCTACTACTCTTCCTACTTGCACTACTTTGAAATAATTCTAAAGTTATATATTGTAACTAAATATTATCAAAATTAAGCAATTTTAATAATGGAAAAAGTTTTAGAAATACAAAAAAAAGCATTTTTAAAGGAAGGTCCTCCTTCTTTAGAGATGAGAAAAGACCTTCTGAGGAGATGTGCTACTCTTATTGAAACCTATGAGGAAAAAATTATTAAAGCTTTAAATCATGATTTTCAGAATAGATCTATTGAAGAAATAAAAATTTCTGAGATTGACCAAACAATAAGGAATATCCTATTCACAATTAGAAAATTAAATAAGTGGATGAAACCTCAGAGAAGACTATCTTCCCTCGGAACAGATTTACTCGGTGCAAAAAGTTTTTTAAAACCAACCCCACTAGGAACAGTGGGGCTAATTACCCCTTGGAATTTTCCAGTAGGTTTAGTTTTTTATCCTCTTGCATCAATTTTTGCTGCAGGAAATAGGGCAATGGTCAAGCCGTCCGAAATTACATCTGCAACTTCTAGTGTTATCAAAGAGGGTGTGGAAAAGTATTTCGACGTTTCTGAACTTGCGGTAATAACCGGAGGTCCATCTGTAGGAGAAAGATTTAGTAGTCTTAAACTTGATCACCTACTTTTTATAGGAAGTAATAATGTTGCAAAAAAAGTAGCCTCCCAAACAGCTAAAAATTTGGTTCCCACAACGCTAGAACTTGGGGGTAAGAGTCCCACAATTATTGGACAGAGTGCTAACATTAAGCTAGCGGCGAAAAGAATTTTATTTTCTAAAACTCTAAATGCTGGTCAGATTTGTTTATCACCTGATTATGTTTTTGTAAGAAAAGATGATGAAGTAAAATTTATATCTGAATTACAAGATACCTATTCTAAGTTTTTTCCTAAACCGAATAGTATGGATCAAACAGCTATGGTTAATAAACATCATCTAAAAAGGATGAACATGTATATGCTAGATGCAATAGAAAAAGGTGCAAATGTAAAAAGTTTAGGAAAAGACGATGATCATGATAGGAATATGTTTTCAACTAAATTGGTTACTAATGTTAATGATAATATGGAAGTAATGAAAAACGAAATTTTTGGTCCTATTCTTCCCATAATGTATTATGAAAATATTAACGAAGTTGTAGACTATATTAATGAGAGAGAAAATCCATTGGGTCTTTATTACTTTGGAGATAATAAATCTGAGCAAAACTTTGTTATTAATAATACTAGATCTGGAGGAGTTACTGTTAACGATACGATGTTTCATATTCTACAGTCTAGATTGCCTTTCGGTGGTGTAGGACAGTCGGGTCATGGTTGTTTTCATGGTTATGAGGGATTTCTTAATTTTTCTCATTTAAAGTCAATTTATTATCAAACAAAAATAGACTTTATTTTGTCTATTATAAGACCTCCAAGAGGCAAAGCCTTCAGTCTTTTATCTAAGATAATGAAAAAGCTGGGATAAAAATGTTAAAAGAAGCAGATTTCGTTATAGTAGGTGGCGGTTCAGCTGGTGCAGTTATTGCGTCCAGGTTAAGTGAGAATAGTAAATTTAAAGTCTGTCTATTAGAGGCAGGGGGGTGGGGTAGTAGTATTTTATTTCGAGCACCTGCTGGTGGATTATTAATGTTGAGAGACAAACCCAAATTTCACAATTGGGCTTTTCAAACGATACCTCAAAAAGGACTTAATGGTCGAAAGGGATACCAGCCTAGAGGTAAAGCACTAGGAGGATCTAGTGCAATAAATGCAATGATTTATATTAGAGGTCAAAAAGAAGACTATAATGAGTGGGCAAATTTAGGAAATGAAGGTTGGGGTTGGAAAGACGTACTTCCATATTTCATAAAAGCTGAAAATAATGAGAATGGTTGGACAGAGTTTCATGGTGATGGGGGCCCTCTTGAGGTATCCAACCAAAAAGTACCAAGATCTATTTCACATGCTTATTTGGAGGCCTGCGCAAAATCTCAATTAAAAATTAGCAATGATTTTAATACTGGTAGCAATGAGGGTGCTGGTTTTTGGCAATCAACTATTTTTCATTCAAATAAAAAAA
This sequence comes from uncultured Alphaproteobacteria bacterium, assembly GCA_902614945.1. Classification (GTDB taxonomy): domain Bacteria; phylum Pseudomonadota; class Alphaproteobacteria; order Rhodobacterales; family Rhodobacteraceae; genus CACIIZ01. The sequence goes on along the minus strand of CACMNE010000004.1, from coordinate 15,615 downwards.
ATGGACAGAGATGTTCAACTGCCGCAGCGTACATTTTACCTTTTATTGGAAAAAGGAAGAACCTTAATATTATTACTAAAGCGACAGTTACAAAAATAATATTTGATGAGAAGAGCGCAGTTGGAGTGGAATACATTCAAGGTGGAAAGAGGAAAGAGGTTAGAGCAAAGAAAGAGGTCATTATATCTGCGGGTTCTCTCAAGTCCCCCATAATTTTACAAAGATCTGGAATTGGTGATACAGACGATATTTGTCCGCATGGAATAAAGATGTTGCATGATCTTCCTGGAGTTGGAAAAAATCTTCAAGATCATATTGACTTCAACTTTTGTTTTAAAACAAGTGATAGAAATACGCTTGGAATATCTCCTAGAGGACTTTTTAAAATTCTAGGAGAGACAGCAAAGTGGTTTATCCATGGAAATTCAATGATTTCTTCAACTCTTTCTGAAGTTGGAGGTTTTTTTAAAACAGATCCATTTTTAGATAGACCAGATATACAAAATCATTTTGTAATAGGTCTCATTGATGATCATTTAAGAAAAATCCATTATGGATATGGATATTCCTGCCATGTATGCCTGCTTAGACCTTACTCAAGTGGAACAGTTTCCTTGGCTTCTGCAAAAGTTTCAGATGATCCTATTATTGATCCAAATTTTTTTAGTGATTTACGTGATTTAAAAACATTAATCAAAGGAGCAAAATTAACTCAAGATATTTTAAATTCTGCGCCATTAAATAAATATAAATCAAAGGAAATTTACGGAGTGCATAATAATCTCAGTGATTTGGAATGGGAGGAACATATTAGAAATAGAGCAGATACTATTTATCACCCGGTAGGAACATGCAAAATGGGTAATGACGAGTTAGCTGTTGTTGACAACAAACTAAAGATCAAGGGATTAAAGAATATTCGCGTAGCGGACGCATCTATAATGCCCAAAATTACTTCTGGGAATACGAACGCTCCAACAATCATGATAGCAGAAAAATGTTCGTCAATGATCTTTGAAGAGCATTCGTAATTAAAGAGTTTTTATTACTCAAATATTATGACAAAAATATCCATATTAAATTTGCGTTTAGACATTTTATTTTCAAAGATTTATAAATTCCAATCCAATCAAGTAAAAATTTTTTTTGGTAAAAATTACTTTGTTGAAAACCTGAAATTGAAATTTTTCATTTGGAGGTATTCTTGAAAATAAAGTTTATTCTGTATTATCGGTTTTTGTGTTTAATTTTAGCTTTGGGTTATTGGTCATATCAATTTACTTTAACAAACTATGATAACTTTGGCATTCAATTCCGATTTTTGACAATTTGGGGATTAAGTGCTGCATTAACTTCAACAATTTTATTATTCATTAACAGTTTGAAAGGAAGAGAAGAAAAATATTTTGCAGTTGTGTCTGCTACTGCAGTATTAAACGCAATGGTAGTTTTTTTATATTGGAAACTTTATTTCATTGACCCAAGTTTAGTAAATTATTCAGGGTCGATAACTTGGTTTCAAGAATATTATCTTCATCTTGTTGGTCCAATTCTACTGATTGGGGATTCACTTTTTATCAATAATTCGTTTAGACAGATTTTGAAGGGAATTCTTACAGCCTTAAGTATATGCATTTTATACATTTTATGGTCGGAACTTATTACAGGTCCATTAAATTCAACTCCAAGTGGGAAAGTAACAATGGGATTGCCTTACCCATTTCTAAATGACATGTTTTTAAAAGAAAGAATTATTTTTTATTCAACTACAATCTTGACTGGTCTATTATTTTATATGGTTGGTTGGACTTTCTATTATCTAAAGTCAAAAATAACCCAACAAGTTTGAAATTAGATATATTAAAATCAAAATTTACGCATTCAAAATAAAATCTTACGTAAGGTAATGGTTGCTGCCAACAAAATATTTTACTCTATTAGTTTAGTTGACTTTATTCAGCTTAGGTAATTTTAGAAATTAAATTATACCTAAATCTTTTAAAAATTCACTAAAATTAATTCTTGATATGGGGGAAATAAATAATGGAACAAGAACTAAGTATTTTAGCTTATAACAGTGGTAATCAGATAACAGTAGGCATATACAGTGTGCTTACAGTTATTCTTGCTTTTATAGCATTGAGAGTGGCTAGATTTTCTCAAGGAACACATATAGCTGGAAAAGTTATATCGTCAATTTTTGGAATAATGAGTGGTTTTTTTATTCTAGATGTACAGTCCTTTAGACATTTTTGGAATGATGTAACCGCGACTTACTTAGCAAAAGCAAAAGATAACGGCATTGAATTGTCTACATTTGCAACAAATTTTGTTGAACAATCTGGTTTGTCCGGGAATGATATAGCTACCAGGGGTCTTTTTAACGACATTCCACTTTTAGTATTTGTTTTAGTATTTTTACTAATAGTGCTTGGTACAATTTGGGGACCAAAAATAAATTTTGGTAACGATAGTTAGGAAATCTTGTAAATAATGAACCTTGATAGTATGGATGCCAATTTACTGAATTAATTCATTGTCATCCATACTTCTATTTTTGTTTAAAAAATAATAGACATCATGAGAAGCTAAAGACTTAGAATTTTGAGTTTTAGTTTTAAATATCAAGTTTTTGATAAACTTTACATAGCTGAACTTTATTTGATTAATATTCCTCAAAAAAATAGATCATTATTAGTTAGAACTCATAACTAAGCACTTAGTTTTGGATAAGGATCCGACTCTAATCTGCCTATTAATATATAATACGTATTTTAATATATAATACGTATTATTATTTTTATTAAATTGAATAAATTGTATTATCATTTTTAAAAAATAATCTATGAGGTTTTAAAAATGCGCTTTGAATTGATGTTACCTTATCAAATTAGGGAAGCAATCGCCAACAATACACCAATTGTACTCCCTATAGGAGTTATTGAATATCATGGTGAACATATGGCTATTGGGATGGATACGCTTGCCGTGACAAAAGTTTTGGATAAGTTAGAGAGACAGATGGAAGTTATTATTCTTCCACCTTTTAGTTATGGGGCTTCGAGTTACGCAGTTGCCGCTCCTGAAGGAAGTGGGACTTTAAATGTTGATTCATCGGTGCTTGCTCCTTTGGCTGAGCAAATTTTTACCGGTTTACTTAGAATAGGCTTTCGAAACATACATGGGATTGTTCATCACCAAACCGAAAATTTTTCATCAGGGATGCCGACTGACTTGGCCTTTAAAATTGGTGCTAGACAGGCAATTTTTAAATTTCAAGAACATACTGAAGGTGAGGCATGGTGGGGGTCACAAGATATGAGTGATTATTATAATAGACATCAAGAAGGAAGTGACCCATTCAATTGGATAAAGTTACATCCACTTATGGATGATGAAATTATAAAAAATTATATTTTTGATCATGCTGGAGAAGGAGAAACTTCGCTCCTAATGGCTTTGGCTCCAGAAGGAGTTGAAATGGCTCGAGTATCTGAAAATACTACCTGGTATACTAAATCAGCAGCTAATTCATCATCAGAAAAGGGAGAATTGGTAACTTTGAAAATTATAAATAGCTTAATAGAGCGACTTAAATAAAATTATTCTATTTAATTCAGAGGGTAGTTGATTTCTTATTAGTAAATAATGATTTCAATAATTTTGACATGTTAAATATATATCCTAATCTTATTTAACAATTAGAAGATTAGAATCATTTCTTTAAGAAAGGGTCGAAATAATGAAAGCGCTTACAAGTTTAGTTGTTTTAATTACTACATTAATAATGATTAATGGGCTTAAAGCCGAACAAATCACTGTTTTACACATTAATGATCATCACTCTCATCTAAAACCAGATAAGAGAATGAGTTTGATGCTAGATGGTAAATCAACGCGTGTACGATCTGGTGGAATGCCTGCAGTTGTTGCTAAGATCAAAGAATTAGAAGCAGATAATAAAAATGTAATTAAACTACATGCAGGTGATGCAATCTCAGGATCACTATTCTTTACAATTTTCAAGGGTGAGGCAGATGCAGCACTTATGAATGAAATATGTTTTGATGCTTTTGCACTTGGTAATCATGAATTTAATGATGGAGACAAAGGGGTTGCAAAGTTTATAGATTTTTTAAAATCAGAAAAGTGCAATACACCTGTATTAGCTGCTAATATCAAGCCTGAGGTAGGTGTATCAGCTCTTACTCCCAACAGTGAAACTGATTATATACAACCATATACAATTATTAAAAGAGGAGGTATAAAGGTAGGTATTATTGGTATCGACATCGTTCGTAAAACAGTTATGTCTTCAAGCCCAGATGAGACAACAATTTTTCTCGATGAGGCTGAAACCGCTCAAAAGATGGTAGATGAACTTAAACAATCTGGCATCAAACATATTATAATTCTTGCGCATTATGGTTACAATAATGAGCTTGAACTTGCTAAAAAAATTGATGGTGTAGATTTAATAATAGGTGGTGACTCACATACACTTCTCGGAGATTTTGACAAGCTTGGTCTTAATGCTGCTGGGCCATATCCTAGTATTATTAAAGGTATTGGTGGAAAATTAGTTTGTGTTGCTACTGCTTGGCAATATAGTCAGATTGTTGGTGAATTGACTATTTCTTTTAATGAAGATGGTGAAGTTCAATCTTGTAAAGGTACTCCACATTTAATGCTTGCAGATAGCTTTAAGAGAAAGAATAGTGATGGAGATAGAGTGGAAATTGAAGGGGTTGAACGTGATGCTGTGTATTCACAAATCAATGCTGACCCAAAACTTTCGATTGTTCAAGAAGATGCTTCAGCTGCTAAATTATTAGAGTCCTTTAATATAAAAGTAGAAGAAATGCTCTCGATTAAAGTGGGAGAAGTAAAAGAAAATCTGTGTCTTGTTAGAATACCAGGTGATAATCGATCAAAGATTTGCTCTCCTGAACAAACAGCCAGTAAAGGTTCAGATATTTCAATGGTAGTTGCTCATGCATTTCGTGAGATGGCTAAAGCTAGTGATATTGCCATTCAAAATGGTGGTGGAGTAAGAACGGATATAGCCAAAGGTGACTTTACAATGGGTGATGCTTACAAACTACTCCCTTTTGCTAATACACTAGTTGAAATGGATATGACGGGAGCCGAGATCAAAGTAGTATTAGAAGAGGCTCTGGATTATGCATTACAACCTGATGGTTCTGACGGTGCCTATCCATATGCAGCTGGTCTACGCTGGCATGTAGATACATCAAAGCCAGCTGGTAGTCGACTTAGCAATATGGAGTTTAAGGGACGTAATGATAGTTCTTGGAGTGCTCTAGATAGTAGTTCAACATACCGAATTGTAACAAATAACTACATTGCCAGTGGACGTGATGGTTATCTTTTATTCAAAACAGTAAAGAATGATGGGCGTTATACTGACACTTATTTAGATTATGCTCAATCATTTGTTGATTATGTTCTTGAGCGTGGAAGTATAGGTAAGTTGCCAGATTCTGAATATTCTACGCAGTCTATTAAATAATAGTCTTTTGTACCATGAAAGAGTAGGTTATCAAAAAATAACCTCCTCTTTCAAAAGATAACCTGTCACATGGTTTTCTAAATTAATTAACTATAAAATTTTAAATGATTTTAAAATTTCAGAAGTTAATAATGTATTTTGTCTAAATCAGAAATTTATTCTAAAAAATTTTAATGGATATGCTAGATATACATTTGGATGGAGGACCTCAAAACCATAACTTACAACTAACATAAATTTCTGCTTATGCATTTTGGTTTATAGAGATGTTTTAATTGGTAATTTGGAATGAGAGTGGTTGAAAGTTTGGAAAATTAATTAACGAAGTGTTGTAAGAATTTGTTTTAAAGGCTTCTTTATTGTTGCAGCATATGGCACTCTTGCTTCTTTTGCGGGGTGTCCTATTGCCAATATCATTACAGGTTTATTAGATTCTGGTCTATTACATATTTTTGTTAAAAATTTCATTGGATTTGGCGTGTGTACAAGGCAATACAGCCCAGCTTGATGAATAGCCGAAATTAGAAATCCACATGCTATGCCAACACTTTCAGGTACATAATAATTTTTATAAGTAGATCCATCAGTTTTTATTCCATATCTCTCAGCAAAAATAACTATGAGCCATGGTGCTTTTTCCAGATGTAGCTTGTTTGGACCAGTGCCTATAGGTTCAAGTGCTCTGAGCCATTCATCATGATTGAGACTAGAATAAAATTTTTTTTCTTCTTTTTCTGCCGCGTTTCGAATTTTAATTTTAATTGTACTGCTTGATATTGCTACAAAATGCCAAGGTTGATGATTTGCACCACTTGGTGCCATGGCTGCTATTTTAATGCAATTTTGTATAACTTCTTCTGAAATAGGTGTTTGGGAAAAATTTCGTATAGTTCTTCTAAAAGAAAAAATCTGATAAAGGGATTTTGTTAATGCCTTGATTTCCTTTTCACTTTTTTTAGGCATTTTAGGAAATAAAACAGGTTCATAAGTAGACATTTATATTGCCTCGCATAGTTTATACGTTGAGTCACGAATTTTTAAGTCTGTATAATTTAGTACTATTTTAATATAGATGTTATTTTTTTAAAGTTTTTATAATTTATATTTCATTTTGGCATGATTTATGATAGTAAATGGATGGTTATTTATCTTCCATTTGTAAAAATGTATGTAAAAACCTGTTTGTATATGTGCCTTTGGTTTTAAAAATTAAAGGCACATTTAATAATATCTTCATTTAAAATTTTAATTTGATAATCTTCCTACCTTAAACTCCAAAAAATTTTATTAAAAGAATTATAAAATAATGATACCCACATTACAAATAGTGAAAGTAATTATTTCAGCGATGATTATTTTGGTTGCTACAGAGGTTAGCAATCGATCAACTACCATTGCCGCAATTATTATAGCACTGCCGTTGGTTTCTATAATTTCACTTATATGGATTTGGGTTGAAACAAAAGATGTAGAACAAATATCAACTATTAGTAAACAAATATTTTGGTTTGTAATTCCTGGTTTACCTATGTTTCTTACTTTACCTTTTTTTCTTAGTAAAGGCTTAGGTTTTATAATTTCTCTAATAGTAAGTTGTTTAATTACAGTAATTCTTTTTTACATAACACAAAAAATAATTACCAGTTAATCTCTACTATAATTAAATTTTTGTCAGAAATACCGAGTAAATGAAATAATCAGAATATATTACTAAATTGTTAACCAATACACCGATTAATAATTAAGTAATTTTAATCAAAAAGAATCATAAGTATAGAAATTAATAACAATAAAATTGCCAATATTTCTTTATATATTGGTCTTTCTCGAAAGAAAAAAATTGAAAAGAAAATAGCTATTATAAGTTCAATTTGACCTACCGCTCTTACAGGCGCAACTGCATTGGCTGAAAAGGCATAAAACCAACAAAAACTTGTTAAAGCTCCAAAAAAACCTACTGAAATTGAGCTTCTCCAATATTTAAGGCTCAAAATAAATTCTGACGAAGTATAATTTATCATCCAGGTTCCCATTACAAATGTTTGGATTATAACTGAAACTCCTAATGTAATACCTGCTTTAATAACTAAATTATTTCCTTCTAGTGAGTCTGTTGCTGCGCGAAAAAAAACACTACATAATGCTAATAACGCACCACATAATAATCCTAAAATAACTTGCTTTGTGGATAAAGAAATAATTATATTTGAGAGACTTATTTGGCCTTTCGCGACAGCAAGTAAAATAATTGCTATAAAACCCAGACATATAGCTACATTAGTCTGCATAGTTGTAATTGTACCTAGAATGATGCTTTCAAAAAAAATAGCTTGAATAACTTCAGTTTTTGAAAAGGCTGTTGCTGATGCAAAAGACTTCAAAGAAAATAGTTTTATTAGAAGTACGGTAAATATTATTTGTAAAATACCAGCAGCTGTAACCCATAAAAGAAAAATATAATTTAGAGTTGGTAATATTTCATTAAATATTAATGAGTAACCCAGCAAACCTAACCAAGCAAATGGAATAGCATACAAAAATCTTACATAACTGGCACCTACGTCTCCTAAAATATTTTTAAGCCTTTTTTGTTGGGCACTTCTTATACTTTGTGAAAGTGCTGCTATCACTGTTACCCAGATCCATAACTCCAACTAAGGCCAACCTTTCAGATTTTGAAATTGATCATGAAAATTTCTTTTCATGATAAAAATTTATTTTTAATAATCTATCTCAGTTTATTAATAAAAGTATCCATTTATATTTAATTATGATAAAAAAGTTTTATGAAAAATCAAAACCATCTGTATTTAAGTAAGCTAAAGAAAACAAAATATACCCTTGAAAAGTCACTAAATGACTTGGAACAATATGATCTTGATGAAGAAAGCATTAGAATGATAAAGATTTTAAAAGATCGGATAAAGGAAAATCAAAAACAAATAATTGCTCTGGAAAAAGAAATTAATAATAGTTAAGAGTTCCTATATTTTGAAAAATAATAATGATAACTATAAGATTTTGGAAATTTTGATAAATTCTTAAATTTGATATTTTTATATTTTATATCTTTATCAGAGAGATTAGAATAAGATTTTCTCACCAAACAATTGATATAATTTTTTATAATGAAAATAGTACTGAACATTAAAGAATTATTGGAAGAGGGTCAAATTGATCAGACAGAGTATGACAAATTACTTCTACTATCAAAAAGGCAAACTACAAGTTTAGCTTTTAATCTTCTATTAGGTCTTGGTATTGTAGCTACTAGCATCGGAGCTATATCCTTAGCACCCTCTCCTTATTCTTGTTTTATTTTTGGATTAATAGTTTCTGTAATTGGTCTTTTAGTTAAAATTAAAGCGAGTGATCAATGGATTGTACTTTCAATTACCTGCCTAATATCAGGTGTTCTTATGAGTTCTGTGGCTATAATATGGTTTGAAGAATATTGGTTTCAAGCGACTACATATCGGTCTATATCTATCATGGTATTCATTTTAGGGTTTTCTGCCTATTTTTTGAAAAGCAATTTACTTTCTGCACTCTCCATCCTAAGTTTATCAACTCTTTTAAGTGTAGGAGTAGGCTATGAGTTTGCATCATATTTTATTTGGGTTGAGTATCCATTTCTCACTATTATCTTTTTCTCTATTTTGGCCATTTGTCTTTATTCGCTTTCAAAAAAAGTTAATGTTGAGGATGAGAAATTATTACTTACAGGATCTCGGGTTTCAGTATTACTAGTTAATTTAGGGTTTTGGATTGGCTCTTTGTGGGGTGATATTTGGTTAGAGCCAGCATATTTTTTTTCAATCACATGGGCTCTAGCTATTCTTGGAGTAGGATTTTGGGCTTGGAAAGCAAATAGAGTTTGGTTAATTAATGTGTTGGGAGTTTTTGGTTCAATACATTTTTATACACAGTGGTTTGAAACCTTAGGAGCACAACCAGAAAGTCTTCTCTTGGGTGGTGTCATTGCTGTGGGGATTGCTATCTTATTTAAAAAATTTAATAATAATCTTAAATTGGAATCCTAAGATAATTAACTATTTAAATAAAATCATCAATATAACTTCTTAGTTTGGTTATAGCTTTTTAAAATGAAAAATTATTTATATTTCTGGGAAGATTTTGAAATTAATCAAGAAGTAAATTTAGGAACTTACGAATTTACTGAAGATGAAATTATAGAATTTGGAAAAAAATTTGATCCTCAGTATTTTCATGTTGATCCAAAACTTTCAAAGTCATCAGAATATAAAGGATTAATAGCATCTGGTTGGCATACATGTTCAGTTATAATGAAACTAATGTGTGATAAATTTCTTAATAGTACTAATACTCTTGGTTCCCCAGGTATAAGTAATTTAAGTTGGTTTCAACCTGTAAGACCTGGAGATAAGATAACTGGATACTGGGAAGTAATAGAAAAAAGGGAATCTAGATCAAAACCAAGTATGGGTATAATGAAATTAAAAATTTTTGGAATTAATCAAAATAGAGAAACTGTAATAAATATGGTACCAACAATTTTAATTTATAAAAAAAATAGAAACTAAATAAAATCTTAGTAATTTTAATTTCCAAAAATGTGATTTTTTTTTTAAAAAATAACATTTTATATTATCTTAAAAATAATTATAACTTTTATATTGCTTAAAATGGTTCTTAATTTTCCACCGAAAAGAATAATTTGCTTAACAGAAGAAACTGTCGAAACTCTTTATCTTTTAGGTGAAGAGAAAAGAATTGTTGGGGTAACTGGGTATGCAGTAAGACCCAAAAGGGTGAGGCTGGAAAAACAAAGAGTAGGATCTTTTATTTCTGTAAATATTGAAAAAATTAAAAAATTAAAACCAGAATTAATTCTTACTTTTTCTGATGTACAAGCTAATTTAACCAAACAACTTATACTAGAAGGATTTAATGTAATTTGCTTTAACCAAAAGAGTATTAGCGAGATTTTTAGTATGATTAAGTATCTTGGATCTTTAGTCGGAAATATAGAAGGGGCAATAGATTTAGTTATAAAATTAGAAAATCAAATTAATTTAATCAAGAAAAAAAATACTAAATTGAAACCTAAGGTATATTTTGAAGAATGGGATGATCCTTATATTTCAGCAATTGGATGGGTCTCAGAAATAATAGATATAGCGGGTGGGGTTGATATTTTTGCAGAAAGAAGCAAGGCTCATAAATCTAAAGTAAGAGCGGTTTCCTCCAGCGAAGTCATTTATGAAAATCCAGATATTATTTTTGCATCTTGGTGTGGTAAAAAGGTAAATTTTAAAAAAATAAAAGAAAGGGAAGGTTGGGATTCAATTAATGCTATTAAAACAAATTTTTTATTTGAAATTAAATCTCCTATTATTTTACAACCTGGACCAGCAGCACTTACTGATGGATTATTGCAAATTAATAATTGCATTGAGAATTGGAAAAAACAATATAGTTATTAATACGATCTAATTCTTTAATTATTTTTTAATAAATTTATGTAAATATAATTCTAACAGAGAGTAAAAAGTGATTATAAAAAAAAGTTATTATTCTTTTAAAAATAAACACTTTTTATCTATATTATTAATGAGCGTTGGTTCTATTGCTATTAGCTTTAATGGATTAGTTCTTAGGAATATAGATTTTGCAGATGACTGGACAATAATATTTTATCGAGCTTTTTCCTTTTCTTTTTCTATTTTTTTGTTTCTGATTTTTAAATATAGAAATGACGTATTAAAAAAAATTATTGAAATTAGAATTTATGGGCTCCTTGGAGGAATTGTATTAAGTTTATCAAATATATGTTTCATTTTATCAATGACATCCACAACAGTTGCAAATACAGTTTTTACTATAAGTCTTATCCCCTTTCTAACTGCTTTTTTTTCCTTTTTAATTCTTAAAGAAAAATTAGCTAAAATTACTATTTTCACAATGCTTTTAGCATTTGTGGGGGTATTAGTAATGTTCTATGGTGTTTTGTTAATAGGGGCATTTTGGGGGAACATACTTGCTCTTTTTGCTGCTATTTGTTTCTCAATCTTTACCATAATTTTGAGGATGAATAAGTATATTGATATGTTGCCATGTTTGTTAATGTCTGGTGTGATTGCTATTGCATTATCTTCATTTCAAAAAATGGGATCATTGCAAATATCTAGTAATGATTTTTTCCTTTGTTTTATATTGGGAGCAGTTTTGTCAGGTTTTGTTAATTGCTGTTTTGTTTTTGCCACAAGGCACCTGATCGCGGCAGAAGTAACTTTATTTTTTTTCATTGAAATTGCTCTTAGCCCATTTTGGGTATGGTTATTTTTGAATGAATATACAACTTTTAATACTCTTATAGGGGGAATAATAATATTAATATCGATTTTACTAAGATCGATATATTTACTCCTTACTAACAGTAAAATAAATTGATTGATAACATAAATTGTCAAATGAAATGATAATACTTAATATTGAATAATGAAAATCAAATTAATATTTCTTTTTTTAATATTTCCAGTTCATCTTAATGCTGAAAAACTTCAAGGGGAGAATCTCCTTTTTAGTCCCCCTGATGGATATCAGGTAGCATACACTAGTAATAATAAAGATATTTATATTCAAGAATGGATACCTAATGGGCAAAATATAAAGGATTGGTCGGAAATGGTAACAATTCAAGTATTATTTAATTATCAAATCGGAGATTTGGATAAATTTGTAAATAACTTCATTGAGATGATTGTGGATATTTGTGAAGATGGAAGAGGTTTGACAATAACTGATGGTGATGAATATGGATATTTATTCAATTATTTCATGACAATTTGTGGAAGAAATCCAAATACACAAAAACCAGAATTTACAATGGTAAAAGCGATTGCTGGAAACGATGCACTTTACGTTGTACAAAAAGCATGGAGATATGAGCCAACTGATATCCAAATACAAGATTGGTCGAAGTTGGTCTCTCAAGTTTTTCTTTGTGATAATAAAAATGAAGATGCACCATGCCCAAAGCTTTAAATTTACTTTGTGAAAAAATCATATCTTTCTAATATTACATATTAATAATTTTAATACCTTTACTCGGGAAAATTTAAAATTTTCAATTAAATTGATCGATTTCTCTAGAAAATTTTTCAAATAATTTCAAAGATTCATTTGAATTTAACTTTTTTACTTTACCATCTTTAATATCTTTATGAGTCCACATTGAAGTCATTAATGGATCACCTCGCATTGCCCAATTAGCAAATAACCTTCTTTTGGTAGAGTTCTCGCTTAACTTATGAATATCTGTGTGTCTTTTGTCACTTAAAATTTTATTGTAAGTAAATTCTAATTCTTTTTGGGGCCCTTCAAGGAACTGTAAATAAAGGTCCTGACGATAAATTAAACATCCAGTGACTTTATTTTTTTTATTATTTATATTGGAGGTTTCTAAAATATTTTTAATATTTTTTTCATTAAACCCGACAGGGTTAGAAACATATATTAAATTCTTGATCATTTAACGTAAAGATATAACAGTCATTGCTTATTTTTTAAAGTTCTAAAAATTAATATTCTATAGAACCCAAATATATTATAATTCATTATGCATTTCTCAAGTTTTTTAATTTATTCCCCTTGGTAATTTTTTTAATTCGTCATAAAAAGGTAAGTTTACGATTTTACAATTATAATAATTATTTTCTTTCCCCTTTATCGATAAGGTCTTTTCTACCCAGTTGCTACTGTGGTTAAACAATACGTAACCAATGCCTTTATTAAGATATGGTGAAAAAGCTCCTACTGTTGTTCTACCAACCATTTTATTTTTATAATATATTTCAGAACCACTAAAAGGAATAAAATTTTCTGATGTTATCCCGAAAAGTTTTGTTTTTTTACTTGATTTAAGAAGACTGTCTCTACCAATAAAATAATCCTTAGATAGATCAATATATGCTCCTAGTCCAACTTCAAATGGATTATTAAATCGATTCATATCTGTACCATAATCTAAAATACCAGCTTCTATTCTTCTAATTCCCATTGAATCTAAGCCTGCTGTTTTTATTTTATAAGCTTCCCCCTTTTTCATTATATAATCCCATAAACCAAGATGATCATCTTTAGGACCATTACTGTAAACTTCAAAGCCAAGTTCACCCGTCCAGCCTGTTCTAGATACTAAAAACTTTTGGCCATTAAAATTTAGTATCTGACAGTTAAAATATTTAAAATTTTTAATGTTTAATTCGGGAACACATTCTTTTAAAACTTTAAGTGCTTTTGGACCCTGTATTTGTACTACCCAAGATTTTGGATCCTTAATTTTTACTCTTAAGCCCTTAGAATGAGCTAATAACCATGTTTCAAAATCACCATCAGCATGAATATACCAGAATTTTTTAGTAGTTAATCTAATCAGAACTCCATCCATCATAACTCCACCGTCATGATTACAGGAAATTACATATCTGGCTCTATTTATTTTAAGATCATAAATATTTCTAGTGAATATATTTTCTAATAATATTAATGAGTCAGGCCCACTTATTTCCAGTGGTTTTTCAGGGACGTCATAAAGCATCACATTTTTTTTTAGATTCCAATATGAAGCAGTTGGATCTACTTCAGTGGATAATGGATAAAATCTCTTTGCAGAAATACCGAGAACAATATTTTTAGTATAGTATTTATTAAGATATGGACTCAATTCAATACGTTTGGAACTTACAACAAATGGGTCATGTGAAGCTCCATAATTTTTTTTCATTATCATTTATAACCTTTAAAAATAATATTATTTCCAAAATATTTAGTAATATATTAATTTAGATATTCGTTTTTTTCTAAAAATGATAACAATTCAAAAACTTAAAATTCTTTTATAAACACAAGTTTAATGAGAAATTCATTTTATCCTAGATCACTTTATTGATAAGATTCTGTAAAATTGATTGCAGAATTTCTGTTTAAAAAATTAATTAGGTCCTCTTCCTAGTATTCGATTAGAAATAATTTGAGCTTGAATTTCAGCTGAGCCTTCAAAAATGCTGAGAACCCTTGCATCACAAAGAATTCTGCTTATGTCATATTCTAGTGCATATCCATTACCACCGTGTATCTGTAGGGAATTATCTGCACATGACCAAGCAATTCTTGCACATAACAGTTTAGCCATGCCAGCTTCTAAATCACATCTAAAGCCAAGATCTTTATTTTTTGCAGCAAAGTATGTAAGTTGTCTTCCTAAAGCGATTTCAATAATCATCATTGCTATCTTATTATAAACCCTTTCAAAATTAATAATGGATTTGTTAAATTGTTTTCTATTAGAAGCATAAGATATGGCTAAATCGAGAGCATTTTGTGCAACACCTACTGCCCTTGCTGCAGTTTGGATTCTAGCACTCTCAAAAGTTTTCATTAGTTGTGAAAAACCACTATTTTCATTTTCTCCTAAAAGATTAATCTTTTCCACCTCTAGATTGTCCAATCTTAATTCAAATTCTTTCATTCCTCTATATCCTAATACTTTAATTTCTGTTCCCGATATATTTTTATTAGGAAAAAATTCATCCTCTTTACCTTGATTTTTTGGTACAAGAAAAATAGACAAACCCTTATGATTCAATAAAATGTCAGGATTTGTCCTAGCTAAAATAATAAGGAGATTTGATCTGGATGCATGAGTTATCCAAGTTTTATTACCTGAAATTAAAAATTTGCCATCATCTTTTATTGCTTTAGTAGTTATAGACCCTAGATCCGATCCGCTATCTGGTTCAGTAAAACAAGCAGCTGGTATAGTTTCACCTTGAGAAATTTTGGGTAACCAAAATTCTTTTTGAGTTTCTGTTCCATCGTTTAAAATTAACTCACTTGCTATTTCTGTTCTTGTTGCCAAACTACCAACCCCAATATAGCCTCTTGCTAATTCTTCAGAAACTACACACATTGCAAGTTTGTTTAATCCGAGTCCTCCATATTTCTCTGGAATTGTTAAGCCAAATACTCCTAGTGATGCTAAGTCATCTATTATTTTTTGGGGTATAAGTTTGTCTTCAAGGTGCCATTTATTCGAA
>CACMNE010000003.1:0-94477 GCA_902614945.1 uncultured Alphaproteobacteria bacterium | reverse complement strand
ATCATTTAATAATACTTACTTTGTTATAAGAAAAGAAAAATCATGAAAATGTTCGTATTTTATTTTACTGTATTTTTTGTTGACCCTAACGGTAGTGAATATAGTAAAACAATCAATTCCTTCGTATATAAAAATCAAGAAGAATGTAAGACTGCTGAATTTTTAATTATTGGTGGAAATGAAATAAACAATTGCTTAGCACATTACGACCATCATACTTCAAATAATCCTCAAGAGATTGAAGCAACAATTCTTAAATATATGGCAAATGATTTTAATAGTAGAATTCCAAAAAAAAATGATCAATAAGACAATATTTTTGTATTTAAATTTTATTATTTCAAATTTTAAATTTTGAAGGAAACATTGTATTATAGTCTTCAACTGCTTTTAAATATTTCTTCCAAGTTATCTGCTCCTTCGGTTTAAAAAGATTATTTTTTATTACACGAGGAAACATTCTTTTTTTAGCTCGGGTAAGAGCCACATATGCCAATCTCGGATTTTCAGAAAGTGATATGACGTCACCTTTTGATCCAACCACTATAGCCGTATTGTCAGCCTCAGCGCCTTTGGAAATATGAATTGTTTGTACTCTTATAAGAGTATTTTCTTTTTTAGATTCGCCTTTTGGTTTATTTCTATAAAAATGAGGAATTCTCATCTCTCTCAATGCATCCGAAATATCTTCTCCAGTTTGTTTTGAAGGAGACATTATGAGCCAACTAGGTGGACCTTTCTCTTCTTTTGGATATATTACATTTGAAATTATTATTTCGTCATTAAATATACCCATATTATTCAATAATATTAAGTTTTTATGATCAAGGCAGTTATTTTTCAGTTGATCTTTTATTGTATTTTGAAGACTTTCCTCTAAAAAGAATTGATTCCCTCGAATTTCAAAAGCTTTATTTAATTTTTTCTCAATGGTATCTAAAGCAATTTTTTTAAATTGAATTTTTTCACTATTATCAATAAGTTCTTTAATATTACTAATTTCTAATTCAGAATTCTGTTGATTAAATTTTCCCCAGTCTGCCTCTACTTTATCTAAAAGAGTTTCTATATCTATTTCTGTTTCACAAGTTTCTATAGTTTTAGTTATTATGTATTTGTCTGAAGTTTTGCTATATTCAGGTTTTAACTTTGTAGGATTACCAAGTGAACCTTTTTCATTTTTAGGTTCCCAATTTTTTTTAACTCTTATTGCAAAATCTTCAATAATTTTTTTCATGACTCCAATTTCCACATATTGGTGATTAATTTTTGGCACTCTATGAGATTGTTTCAGTACCAATGGTTCCTCTGAAGTTTCCATATCTACAAAAGCTTCAGGATTGGAACCAACGTTTACCATAATTGCTTGGTCATCATCACCTGCAATGTAAGTATCTTTTGCTTTTTTTATAAGCTTGTTAATAAATTTCCATTGATGTTTAGAAAGATCTTGAGCTTCGTCTACTATTAAAATATCAAAAGTAGGAATGCGGTCTTCAGGAAAATTTTGATTTGCTACTCTTGTTATTACATCATCAAAACTAATAAGATGGTTTTTATTTTTAAAACTAAGAAATTTTTGAATATACTGTTCTGTGAAGAAGGATAAATTTGCTTTTCTTTCTTCGTTATTTTTGGGAAAATTTGGAAAATAATTTGCTAAGGCGTCAATAGTATTATTCAAATCTCGTTTATCTTGTTTAACTTCTGATTTGAAAATTAAGTTTTCACAAAAGTTGTCATAGTTCATTTTTTCTTGGTGGGCAATTGATAAAGAATATGCATCCAAGACTGGATGACTGTATCGCGCTGTAGCAGATGTAGCATCTCCTAAAGAAGTCCATTCAGTCCAACACACTATATTCTTATCAAATTCTTTAAAATCGTCTTGTTGCATTAGTTTTGAACCACCAGTACCGCCAATTTTTGTAGCAAAAGCATGAATAGTTGAAAAATTAGGAAAAGCTATGAAACCTAAGTCAGGAAAAGCAATTGAGACCCTATCTTTTGCTACATTAGCTGCTTCATTTGTAAAAGCAATAAAGGCTATATCTTCTGGAGAAATACCGTTATTTATAGCCTTTTTTACAATTTCTATTAATACGGTTGTTTTTCCTGTACCAGGAGGACCATATATTTTTTTCGATTTTTGAGTTTTAAAAACTTTACCAGTTGGAAAATCATATGTAATTGAGTTTTCAACTTCAGAATAATTTGAAATTTTATTTTTAGATAAATTTGGTTTATTTTGAGAAATAGTATCATCTATTTCCCACCCATCATCATTATGGTTAACCTTTAAAGTTTTATTTTTTTGTGAGTAGTTTTGCTTATCATTATTTTCACTTAATGTTTTAATTTCCCATATTTCAGAAAACCAAATTTTTTTATCAAAATTACCAAAAGTAGAATACTCTACTAAACATTGTCTTTCCATGAAATCTTTACATTTTGATATAATTTTATCGACCCCACGAAAGTTCAATCTTATTTTTCTAGATCCTTCATCAGTTTCGATAATAAAATCTTTATCTGTAAATTTTATGTTTTTGATAATCATTTAAGAAAATAGTTTTAATTAGTTAAGATAATTTATAACACAAAAAACTTTATTAATTATAAATAAAAAGTAACAGATATTAAGCTTAAAGTACCTTAAATTAATAAAAACTTTTGTCTCAATTGATATTATTAGACATTATTAGGAGTCCCAAATACTAAAGTGGGGGGTATACAGGGGTATACTTCAATTTTTGATTGATACTTTTTTTATTTTTTATCTAACTTTTTTTCCACGCCATATTAGTGATTGGCGATTGAGAGCATGTAAATCAGCATTACCAGATATTATATCTTCACACAGTTTAATAGCTTTCAAAGCTTGACTATTACTAAGATGCTTGTAGGCAGGACGTTTAAGATGATCATACCAAC
The DNA here is from genome assembly GCA_902614945.1 of uncultured Alphaproteobacteria bacterium. GTDB lineage: Bacteria > Pseudomonadota > Alphaproteobacteria > Rhodobacterales > Rhodobacteraceae > CACIIZ01. The sequence goes on along the minus strand of CACMNE010000003.1, from coordinate 91,543 downwards.
ATCCATTACAAATATTATCAAGGACTATACGCTGAAAACAATGATCATATTTCACAGGCCAATGCAATTTCTTATCACTGGCCATCATAGGCAATACTTCCTTAGTTAGTTTTATATAGCGTTTCACTATATTGTTTATCTGACTTTCATTAGATTCCATTTTTTACCCTTTTTAAAATGGAAATATTAAGAATGTAACTAGGCATACGAATAGATATAGTACATTAACTTAATATTTTCTATACATTGGCTTAAGCTAATGTGGGTCTAAATGTGGGTCTAAAATATATGAATTTGCCTAAACTATTGTTTTTATTGTTTTAATTACTGATATATGGCGGAGGAGGTGGGATTCGAACCCACGGAAGAGTTGCCCCTTCGCCGGTTTTCAAGACCGGTACATTCAACCGCTCTGTCACTCCTCCGAGTTGAATAACTGCCTTATTTTACTGTGACAAAGGCTAATAATATCATATTTGTATAACTCAGCAAAAAAATTTTGAAATACATGTTGATTTTATAATTAAAAAGGTTTTTGTTTGCAATACTGTTCTTATTGATTTTAAATTTCTTCTCAAAAAAGTAAGGTATATACATTCAATATTAGGTAAAGTTTAGCGAAATATGATCTGAATCTTTAATAATTTCAATGGTATTTTAAAATAAGATTAAAATAATAAATTATTAAAAAAATTAATAATTGGCATACCTTATGCATGCTAATTTTGTCCTTTGGAACTTCTGCAACACCTTTTGTTTAATCCATAAGCTTAGTTGTAAGAGTTCCAAGGGTTTACAAATTGATTAAATTTACAAATTGTAGTAAATCATGCAAATCCTAACGACCTTTTTATATTTTTGTTTAGATAAGTTTAATTAAATTATTAATACTTTTTGCATAATATTTCCTAATAATAATAATTAATTCTTAAAATAATAACTATTTAAAACTGAGTATTTAAATACTAACAAATTGGAGCATCAGGATGAATTAGTCTTTTTGATCTAAGCTCATGCCAAAAATCTTGTGGAATTTCAAAATTAAACCATTCCAAGATTTGTTGAAATTCTATTTTTGATCTAGCTCCTGGTATAACAGATGATATGATTTTATTAAATAATGGGAATTGAAGAGATGCAGCGGATAATGGAACGTTATATTTATCTGCTACTTTTGATAGTAATCTTACTTTATTCAATATTTCTTTTGGTGCTTTTGAATAATTCCACATTTCTCTACCAACTAGAACTCCCGAATTAAACGGACCCCCACAAATTATAGAAGTTCCAGCTTTTATACATTTTGGGAATAATGTATCTAAAGGTGTTTGTTCCAATAAAGTATAACGGCCCGCAAGTAAAAAAACATCCCAATATCCTATTTCTAGTGCATCTAAACAGACTTGGTTTTCATTTACACCTAAACCAATAGCTTTTATGACACCATTATTTTTAAGTTCATCCATAGCTTTAAAGCCAGAATTTGATAAATCTTTAAAATGTCGTTTATTTTCATCACCATGTTGAAATTTACCAATATCATGTACTAAGAGTATATCAATATAATCAAGCCCTAATCGTTGTAATCCATCCTCAAAGGAGCGCATAATTCCATCATAAGAATAATCGTAAACAGGATGAAAAGGAAGTGGATCAACCATACCATAGTCTGATGGTACATCAACAGCACCAGGTTTCAAAATACGTCCAACCTTACTTGATATAATGAAATTATTTCCTCTCAATTGGTCACCAACTACACGCTCAGACCTTCCAAAACCATACCAGGGAGCTGTATCAAAATATTTAATTCCTGAATTTAAAGCAAATCGAATGATTTCAGAAGCTTGATTATAATTTAAATCAACAAAATTGCCTCCAAGAGGAGCACACCCCAAACCAAGGACATCTATTTTAACTTTTGATTTTCCAACATATCTCTTAGAAAATTTAACCATTATGTTCTCTTTATGATCATCAAGAATATTTTTTTAAAAAAATATAGCAAATAAAAATTTTCTTTAGCCTCCCTGCATATAAGGCATTAATACAACTTCACTATCGTCGTCAATAGGTATAAACCAAGACTCTCTGTAAATTTTTCCATTGATTGCTAGAGAGACACCTCTATTTATTTGTGGTTTGAGACCTGGATATTTTAAAGAAATATCATCGAGAACTTGTTTAAAGTTTGATCCAGAAACTGATATATAATCATTACCATCAGCAAAATTTTTTAATGAGCCCCATATTTTTACTTTTACCATGATATTATTGGTTACTTAAAATAGCTTTTAAAACTCTAGGTGGAGATAATGGTAATTCACTAAATCTAATATTTGTTGCTCGCGAAACAGCATTATTAATAGCTGCAAGTGGAGGAACTATTGAAGTTTCTCCCACGCCTCTTACTCCATAAGGATGACCAGGATTAGGTATTTCTAAAATTACGGGATCAATCATAGGTAAATCAGATGAAACTGGAATTCTGTAATCTAAAAATCCTGGGTTTTGTAACTTACCTTCACTACTATAAATATATTCTTCATTAAGTGCCCAACCAATACCCTGAACTGAACCACCCTGCATTTGTCCTTCGACATAACTTGGATGAATTGCTTTACCAGCGTCTTGAAAAACTGTATAACGTAAAATTTTAGTATGACCAGTTTCTAGGTCAGTTTCAACATCAACAAGATGCACTCCAAAGCTAACTCCTGCACCTTCTGCATTTACTTCATAATGTCCAGCTATTGGCCCGCCAGTTTGAGAAGAAACCTTTGCGATATCTTCTAAAGATAGAGGATCTTGAATTCCTGCATTAGCTCCAGCTGGATAAGCATAACCATCTTTCCAAATAACTGCTTCTTCATCAATACCCCACAATTTAGCAGCTCTTTTGCATAATTCTTTTTTTGCTGCTTTTGCTGCTTTAATTGTTGCCAAACCAACTGAAAAAGTTACCCTACTTCCATCAGTAACATCATTATGCCCAAGTGAATTTGTATCAGCAATAATTGTTTTTACTTTTTCAAGACTTATGCCTAATTCTTCGGCCGCTATTTGACTTATTGAAGATCTAGAACCTCCAATATCTGGGTTTCCCTCAACAATCCCAACTGTACCATCAAAATTGATATTTAAGCTTACACAAGTATTACCACCAAAATTAAACCAAAATCCACAAGCAACTCCTCTACCCTGATTATCTTTTAAAGGAGTCTTATAATGTGAATGAACCTTTGCAGCTTCTAAAGTAGCTTTTAATCCAATATCCTCAAATGTAGGACCATAAGAAGATTTTGTCCCTTTATCAGCAGCATTTAATATTCTCACATATAATGGGTCATGATTAAAGTATTGGCATAACTCATCAATTATACTTTCTACTGCATATATTGCTTGTGGTGCACCTGGTGCTCTGTAAGCAGCCTGCGCTGGTCTGTTAGTTAACACATTATATGCTTCTGTTTTTACTGATTTTAAATCATATGCAGCAAATGCACTTTGAGCTCCTAATTCATATGTTTCATTTGGAAAAGCACCACCTTCATATCTAATTATGGCTTTGGCTGCAGAAATTTTACCATTTTTTTTCATACCAATTTTTACATCTACTAAGGAAGAAACAGTTGGACCAGTTGCTTTAAAAACTTCTTCTCTACTCATAACTATTTTAACAGGACGTCCAGATTTCTGAGATAGAGCTAAAGCGATTGGTTCTATAAAAACAGTAGTTTTTCCACCAAAACCACCACCAATTTCTGAAGCAGTAACTTTTAATTGACTGTTATCAATTTTAAAAATATTTGAGCAAATTGATCTAACATTGTAATGACCTTGTGTACAACACCATAAATCTGCTTTACCGTCATCGCTCATTGAAGCAAGACAAGCGTGTGGCTCAATATAACCTTGATGAACAGACGGTGTTTTAAATGTTCTTTTAATTACTTTATCTGATTCATTAAAACCTTGTTCAAGGTTTCCATGTCCAAATGAACAATATTGAACAACATTATCCGAAAATCCATCTGGTATATTCTCATTTTTTTTTCCTTTGGCCACTAAAGGTGCTTCTTTCTTCATCGCATCTTCAATATTTATAACAAAAGGTAATTTTTTAAATTTTACATTTATTAATTTAATTGCTTTTTTTGCAGTATTTAAATCAACGGCAGCAACTGCTGCGACTGCATGGCCATCATATAAAACTTTTTCATTTGCGATACAATTTTCCAAAGTTTCATTATATTTATTATCTGGATTTATTTTTATAAAGTCTTTGAAAGTAATAATTGATTTTACACCAGGTAATTTTTCAGCAATTGAAATATCTATAGATTCAATTAAAGCATGAGGCTCATTTATTCTAAGCATCAAACCATAAAGCATATTTGGCGCAGACAAATCTGCACCATAAATTGCTTTACCAGTTACTTTTTCAATTCCATCAGGTCTGAGAGGTCTTGTACCAATAACCTTAAATTGCTTGACGGGTTTAGGTGTAATTTGATCCATTTTCATTCCTCATTTCAAAAGCAGCATCCATTACTGCTCTTATTATTTTGTCATATCCAGTACATCTGCAGAGATTTCCCGCCAACCAATATCTTACTTCTTTCTCAGTAGGGTTAAGGTTTTTTTCTAGAAGAGTTTTTGCAGCAACTAAAATTCCTGGAGTACAAATTCCACATTGTAAAGCTGCATGTTCTAAAAATTTCTTTTGCAAAGGATGTAATTTATTTCCATTAGCCATCCCTTCAATTGTGTCAATTTCTGAACCATCTACTTCTGCAGCTAATACCAAACAAGAACAAACTAGTTTTTCATCTAAAATAATACTGCATGCACCACAATCGCCTGTGCTGCAACCTTCTTTAGTACCTGTAAGTTGCAAATCATTTCTCAAGACATCTAGCAAAGTATCTTCAGGATCACACAAAAACTCTTGTTCATTTTTATTTACTGTAACATTAACGTGTAATTTTTTCAATTTTCTCTCCTGCCCTTTTATGAGCAAGAATTATTGCTCTTTTTGATAACACACCAGCGACATGTGATCTAAACTCAATAGTACCTCTTTTATCATCAATTGGATCACAAGACTTAGAACAAATCGTTGAAATTTTAGATAATAATTCATCCTCAAGCACTGAATTTTTTACTATTTTATCTAGTCCACTAATATCAATAACAGTTGGAGCAACTGCACCTAACGAAATTTTTAAATCCTTTATAATCTCATTTTTATCTAAAGTTATAAAACAAGCAGCAGAAACTACAGCAATATCCATTTCACTCCTTGGAGTAAATCTAATATATGAATCAGATGAGTAATCTGGTCTATTTGGAATTAAAATAGATTTTATAAATTCTCCTTTTTTTAAAGAATTTTTTCCAGGACCTATTGGTACATTTTTAACTAAATCTTCTCTTAAACCATTTGGACCAACTATTTTAACAATACAGTTTGACACACTTAAAGCTGGTATAGTATCTGCTGCAGGAGATGCATTACATAAATTTCCTGCTAAAGTACACCGACCTTGAATTTGAGAAGATCCAATCAGGTCAAATGCTTCTGCTATACCTGGTGTAAATTCTTTCAATCCAGGATAGTTATTAAAATCAAAACCTGAAACAGCAGCTCCTATTTCATAACCACCCTTTATTTTCTTAATTTGTTTAATTCCTGGAATTTTTTTTATGTCTACAATTAACTCAGGTTCTGTGATCCCTGATTTCATTTGAACAAGTACATCAGTCCCACCACCAAGTATTCTTGTAATACCTTGAGCTTCGTTCAATAATTTTACTGCTTCTTGTTCTGTACTAGGTTTAGCAAATATCATTTAATTATCTTATTTAATAAAATATTGAAATCAAATTATCCTAATAATGATATAATATTTTTATTATAAATCAAAATTTAAAAATTAATATTGTAAAATAAAATTAAATTAATTTCATTAATAAAAATACTTAAAAAATTTAAAAATTTTAATATTAATATTAAAACCAGTTAGATAAAATTAAACCATCATATATCAATTTTAATGATATTAATAATAATGCCCATGAAACTAATTTAAAAAATACTTTTTCGGGAATCTTAGTTACAACTTTGTAACCTAAATAAACAGCAAAAGAAGCAGGAATTAAAAGGAATAATGCAATTTTGATACTTTCAAAATTTAATTGTCCTAAAAAATAGTATGGAACTACTTTAATGGCATTAACATAACTAAAAGCAATAACTGAACTTCCAACATAGACTACTTTTTTAAGGCCTAAAGGTAATATAAATATTTGCCATGGTGGGCCACCATTATGACTAATAAAACTTGTGAACCCTGCAATTGAACACCAAAAAATACCCTTTGTTTGATTAATTTTTTTTGGATTTTTTTTTACAATTTTATTTTGTAATAATTGATTAAGAGCAAAAATTAAACCCATTAGACCTATAATAACAGTAACTAACCATTCAATAACAATATTAGCAGTAGCCCAACCTAACAATACGCCAATTGTCATTCCCAAAATACTTATTTTTAAAATTTTAGCATCGTAGTCTTTTCTGTAGAAAATTAATGCAAAAATATCAGATACAATATAAACGGGCAGTAATAAACCAGCAGCTGTAATTGGAGACATAAATAAGGAAAGACTTGGAACTGCAAGAGAAGCAATAACTGGCAATCCACCTTTTCCTAATCCAACAGTTATTGCAGCAAAAATAGCGACAAACCAAAATATAAAATCATCACTCATATTGAATTAAAAGTAAATTTTCAATTAAACAATATTATAACCAGATTTTTTTAATTTTTGAGCAATTAGCTTTATATGATCTGGACCAACTTCACAACAACCACCAACAATTGTAGCTCCTAAATTTACCCATTCCATTACAAATTTAGAATAACTTTCAGGATTTAAATCTTTTCTTTCTTCTAGTGCATCAACTGTTGGCGCATCTTTTAAAAAACCAGATGTGATTTTTGTAAAACCATTAGCGTAAGCACCATATTTTACATCAAATGCAGAAATAATTTTTAATGCAGAAGCAACAACCTCAGGCCTTGAACAATTAATAAGTACTGCATCGGGATTAAAATTTTTAATTATTAAGTCAATCTTTTCAACTTCTTCACCCGAACGTAACTTTGAACCATCAAAATCATCAACAGAAAAAGCAATCCAAACTGGTTTTTTTATTTTTTTTGAAGCCAATAATGCACCTTCAGCCTGATCAATTGAACACATAGTTTCTATCAAAATTAAATCTGTCTTTATTTCTAAATAGGCAATAATTTCATCATATATTTTCTTAGCTTCTTTAGCTGGTGGACAAATATCTGGTCGATATGAAGCAATAAGAGGACCTATTGAAGCTGCAACTTTACCGTAACCATGTTTATTTCTAGCATTTATTGCTGAATCTACTGCGATATCCCAAAGCTTAAATCTTTCTTTCTCCAACCCTACTCTTTTTAATCGATCATAATGTATAGGGTATGTATTTGTTGTAGCTACAGTAGCTCCTGATTTGAAATAACTTTCATGAACATCATCAACAATGCCAGGCTTTTCCATCATCACTTTTGTAGACCAAAGAGGCGTAGCCTGATCACCTGATTTTTTTAAAATTTCTTGCCCAATAGATCCGTCTAAAAGAATTATATCATTATTACTCATCATCTTTTGCTTTTTTTTGGATATAGTCAATTTGAGTATATTTCTATTATATAATATAGATAATTATCTTAAATCATAAAAAATAATTTATTCATATAAAATAATTCAAATCTTGCATAATTAAATATTTCTCTTATCATTTTTATCATCAATTATGTCTAAAACAATGAAAATAATGTCCAAAAATTTTTGTTTTAAAAGTTTAATAAGCATATTTATTTTAATCTATTTTTCTAATATTTCACATTCAAATCCTATAACAGCTTGGGATAAAGCCTCACCATCGGTTGTATCGGTTTTGCCAACATGGCCTGGTTTTAAAAAACCAGGATTTGGAGCTCCACCTGGAACAGCACCAGAGGGAACAGGTATAGTAATATCTTCATTAGGTCATATTTTAACTGCATCGCACGTTGTCAAAAAAGCAAAATCAATTGAGATAAGAGATATAAATGGAAATAAATTTATTGCAAAATTAATTCTTGACGATCCAAATACTGATTTAGCTATTATTAAAGCAGAAATAGATATAACTCCAATAAATATTTCAAAAGATAAACCAAAAATTGCCAGTTCAGCTTGTTTAATAAGTAATTCTTTTGGTTTAGATTTAGGTATTACTTGTGGTGTTGTATCTGCAATCGGAAGAAAAAATACAGGTTTTAATAAAATAGAAAATTTTGTTCAAACAGATGCTGCTGCTAATCCTGGTTCTTCTGGCGGTGCATTAGTGAATAAAAATGGGGAACTTATCGGTATGATGAGCGGTATTTTTACAAAAAATACCGATACAAATTCAGGTGTAAATTTTGCTGTATCTAGCGAACTTATTTTAAAAATCATACAACTTGTAATTAATTAGAATGAAGATTTTATTTTTTTTAATACTATTGTATTTAAATAATTTAGGAACAATTCTTAATGCTAATCAATTTGATTTTAAAATTGGAAAAGAAGAAAAAGAATTAATTGAGATTTTTGAAACTGTTTGTAAAAAGATATTAAATAATCTTAAAATTGAGAAAATTAAAAATTGGGAATTGCAGAATATAACAAATAATTCTATTTTCATAACTAATCCTAAAACATTACAAAATTTACTCATAAAAATTGTAAAAAGAGGCGTAAATACTAAAGCTTATAGATTTACTTTCAATAATGACAAAGAAGCTAAGTTTTTTATTACCTCTAGTTCAGATTGCAAAGTTAATATGGCAAGAATTATTCAAAGGAATAAATTAAACCAAATTAAAGCTTTAGTAGAACTTTCTAATGATTTACAAAATGTTAAAAAAATAGAGTTCATAAATCCAAAAGTTCCCTACATTTATCCATTACCTCTTGGAGTGAAAGTAGGTTTAATAGATACAGGAATTAATTATACACTACCAGAAATTACATCGAAAATTTCAAGAGTATCTCCTACAAAGATAAATGGATACGATTTTGTAGAAAATGATAATTTGCCCTATGATATAGATTTTGTTGGCTCTCCCTTTTTTCCTAGATATCATGGTACTAGTGTAGCTAGCATTATAATTAAAGAAGCACCTGAGGCTGTAATTGTTCCCTATAAATTTTCAAGAAAAAATCCTTGTACATTTGCGGATATCATTAAAAAATTAAGCGATAGCAATGTTAAAATTGCACTTTTAGCTATGGGTTCTAATAATATAAATGATTGGCAATGCTTTTTAAAAGAGGCAAAAAAATCTCAGGATGTACTATTTATTGTAACTGCAGGTAATAATAACTTAAATATAGATAATAATAAGATTTATCCAGCTAGCTTTGATTTAGAAAATATGATTGTAGTTAGTTCATCAACTCTATTTGGAGATTTGGCTAAGGGTTCCAATTTTGGAATAGAATCTGTTGATTTTTTAGTTAATGGAGAACAATTAGAAGTAGTTGACCATAGAGGTGTAAGATCAATAACTTCAGGTTCTAGTTATGCCGCACCAAGAGTTGCTGCTATGGCAGCAAGATATTTTGCAGAAAATCCAGATTCAAAAATTTTGGAATTTAAATTAATGTTAATTAAAAGGGCCATAAAAAAATCAAATAACTTTGTAAAATATGGATGGATACCAGATCCATTAGATGACTACTTATTTTAAATATTAGGAAAGGTTTGTTTTAAGAAATTATAAGCCTGGTTAAATGCCCTACTATTATATTTTTTTATAAGAATAAGAGATTTTCTTGCAAAATCAATGTCATCTGAATTTGCTGCTGATTGAATTGCCATTCGTAAAACTAATACATCTTGGGGTATTAACTTGATTAATTTTTTTAATACTATTGCTTGATTTTTGAAATCTCTATTAAATTGATAGGCTATTGCTAAAGAAATAAGACTTGTTGGACTTTTGGGATCTAATTTACTACTTTTTTTTAGAAACAGAAGTGACTTCTTAAAATCTCCATTATTCCCATAAATTTGACCTAATATATCATAAAAAGTTTTTAGATTTGCAAAATTACAAGCATTTTCAGCATTAATTAAATCAAATTGAGATAATTGACTTATATTTTTATTCATTATTTCAATAGCTTGTGAGCATATTCTAATATTTACATATCTTTCGTTATAAGTATTCTTTCTTCTGTTTGTTGATTTAATTACTTCATTAAGTATATCCACTGGTATTGCTTCATTATAATTTCCACTTCCTGAGCTTAATATACCCACTAATTGACCTTTCTTATTGATTAAAGCTCCACCACTAATACCTGGTAAATTTTTTATAGTTGAATGAATTCTAGCTTGCTTATAGTTACTGGAAGGAATAGAAATAAGATTACCTTGTGGGAAAATTCTAATAGTTTGTCTTCCTATCCCGAAAGCTATAGACCGCAAACCATTATAATTTCTATTAACTTCATATAGACTTATTTTTTGATTATAATTGTTTTCATTATCAACACTTAAAATTACCAGATCAGCTGGATGGTTGTTTTGTAAAACTTTAGCTTTCAGATAAGAACCTTTGATATCAAAGAGTGTTACAAAAAGATTATCTTCCACTACGTGTTTATTTGTAACATAAAATTTGTCACTTAGCTTCACAGCTGATGCAGTTATATTTTGAGTTTTCACAATTGAAACTTTTTCTGTCCAATGACAAACGGTGATTTCCTCAACACATTCAGCAGCGAACAAACTTGAAAATTGACATATAAATAAAAGCAGAAAAATTACGAATTTCCCTTTTAATAAATTTAAAGATTTACACTTCATCTTACAGATAGATATTTAATATTTTTTAAGATTTTAATCGATTTTTTAAATTATTTAATAATTTTATTGTTTCAGTATAATCATTAGCAACTCCATATAAGTATCTATCTGGTCTTATTAAGGCTACGTTGGAATTAATAGAATAAAGCCATCTTGTTATTTCTTTTTTAGCAGAGATTATTACAATTTCTAATTCTTCGATTAATTTTTTATCGCTATTTTTTAAGTCTTTTTTTAGTTTACAATTTTCAATTAAAATAAACTTATAAATTGCTTTTTCATCTGATAAATTATTTTTGAGAAAAAATTGTGGAGTTATCTGCCCTAAAGGTACTTTACCAAATTTCCAAATTCCTTTACCTAATTGTGGTTTTGGATAATTAAAAGTAGTATCTTTATTTGAATAATCATCTTTAAAATATTTAGCAATCAGCTCTTTTTTACCAGTATTAATTAATTCACCACATTTTACAGCTAACCTTATAAATTCTAAAACATGCTTTTTTCTTTCATCCATATATGTATCTAAAATTGAACTATTGGCTTTTCCTCTAATTATAAGACCTAGACGCCAAGCTAAGGAACTAGCATCTCTAATTCCTGCACATAGTCCTTGACCTAAAAAAGGAGGCGACTGATGAGCACTATCGCCAGCTATTACCAAATTGTTTTTCCTCCATTTGTTTTTTATAATTGAATGAAAAGTATAAATTTGTGCTCTTTCTATTTCAGCTTCATTAGGAGTTAACCAAGGTGATAAAATTGACCATAAAAATTTTTTTTGAATAATTTTATTTAAGTCATCACTTGGAAGAATTTTTATTTCCCATCTTCTTTTTTTTGGATTAATAAAACAGCGTGTCATCGGCCTTATGGGATTACAGTGTTGTACTGTATAATTTGGAAGCTTTTTAGTTTTGAACGTGTCTTTTTTAATATTTAAATCAATAACTAACCATTTTTCATCAAATCCTAAATCCTTAACTTTATTTGATATCTTATGACTTATTAATGATTTTGCACCATCACAACCTATTATCCATTTCCCACTGTATGTGACTTTTTTATTAGAATGTGAAATTTTAGTAGTTAGAGTAGTTTTATTTTTAAATTCTTTTATTTTAATTAAAGTTTCACCTAATCTTATGGAAACATTATTAAAACGATTTAATCCTAACCTTAAAATATTTTCTAGATCAGGCTGAAAAAAATACCAATTATTGTACCAACCCTGATCACCAATCTTTTTATTAGCTTTCCTGATAAGTAAAGTTTTCTCATTTGCATCTACAAACCTCATTCCTTGATATGAGGGTCTAGAAATTTTTTTTATTAAATTTGCAAGCCCAATATTTTGGAAAATACGCATTATTTCACCATCAAAATGAATTGCTCGAGGAGTAGGATGAATATATTTATTTTTTTCAATTACTAAAATGGATATATTAAACTGAGCTAAAAGATTTGCAACAACAGCTCCAACAGGTCCTAAACCAACTATTATTAAATCAAATTTTCTATTTTCTTGCATGTAATAGTCTGAATTATACTATATCCTAAATCTCTTCAGCAATGGTATCTGGAACAATAAGATTTTCAGAGTTAATGTATTCTCCAGATTTATTAATAATTGCCATATAACAAAATATTTCAATTCTATGGTTATCAGGATCTAAAACGTAGAAACTTTCATTTTCCCCCCATGTTCCATCACCATTTTTATGAAATGAACTATGAATTACAGGACCTCTTACAATTTTTAAATTCATTTCTTTGGCTTTTGATAAATAAAATAAAAAACTATCCCGAGTAGAGCATTCAAAGGCAAAATGGTGAATGCCAGCAGGAGAATTGTCATCATTTTTTTTTGTATATTTCCTATTTGGGTTATGAGTAAGGACAAGATCATGATGCTGTTTATTTAATCTTAAAAAAGCCATTTCAAATGGAATATCCTTATGTTCTCCAGCTTTATGACGTTCTGTAAGTTTCATGTTTAAAAATTTTCGATAAAATTCCAACGAAATATCAACATCACTTACCTCAAGTGATACATGCTGACATTTTAAAATTCTAGAATCATCAATTTTATTATTCACAATAATATACCTTTAAATTTTTAATTTTATTAATACAGCAATCTCACTAAAAATAAAGTAATACCAGGAAAAGTAAAAAGTAAGATTACTCTTAAAAAGTCACTTGCCAAAAAAGGTAAAACTCCTTTAAATGTTTCTTTTATAGGAATATCTCCAGCTATTTTGTTTATAATAAATGCATTTAATCCGACTGGTGGAGTAATTAATCCAACTTCAACAACTATTAAAGTTAAAATACCAAACCAAATTGCTGTTTCTTCCATAGACATACCAAAATCAAGTTGGATTATAACAGGAAAAAAAACTGGTATTGTTAACAAAATCATAGCTAGGCTATCCATAAGGCAACCTAAAAAAATATAAATTATTAATATAATTGCAACTATAATGAACGGTGAATAATCATAGCTTAAAACTGTTTCAGCTAAAATATTTGTTATCCTACTTAAGGCAATAAATGAATTAAAGAACTCCGCACCTAGTAAAATTAAAAAAATCATAGCTGTAGTAATTGCTGTATCATTTATAACCTCAAAAAAACTTTTAAGAGAAAAATTTTTATTCAATAAGGCAACCAAACCAGTTCCAGCTGCGCCAACTGCAGCTCCTTCAGTAGGTGTAAACCATCCTAGATAAATTCCCCCTATAACTATAAAAAAAATAAGCAACACATGCCAAATATTTTTAAATAATAAAAATCTGTTCTTGAAATCAACTCTATTTTTGTTTGGTCCACTGTTCGGAAAAAATCTAACATATATCGCAATTGCACTTATATACCCTACTGCTGCAAGAAATCCAGGGATGAAAGCAGCTAAAAACATTTTAGCTATATTTTGTTCAGTAAGAATTGAATAAATAATTAAAATGACTGATGGAGGAATTAAAATACCTAATGTTCCACCTGCTGCTAAAGCACCTGTGCTTAAAGCATTAGAGTATCCCATTTTTCTTAGTTCAGGCAAAGCTACTTTACCCATAGTGGCTGCAGTTGCCAATGAAGATCCACAAATCGCACCAAATCCGGCACAAGCTCCAACTGCAGCCATAGCAACACCACCTTTTCTATGACCTAAACAAGCACCTGCAAAATTAAATAATGCCGCACTCATTCCTGCCTTTGCTGCAAAATTTCCCATCAATAAAAACAAAGGAATTACACTCAGAGAATAATTAGAAAATAAATGCCATGCACTGGTTTTAAGTTGAGATATAATAGGTAACCAACCTGCAATCAAAGAAGTACCAAATGCACCTACTAAGAACATAGATAATCCAATTGGTATTCTTAATACTAGTAAAAGAAATAATATTGGAAATAAATAAAAACCTAGACTTATTCTCTCAATATCATAATTCTCTAAAAAAAATGATTTCATTTAGTTTTATTCAAGTCCAGATTTATAATTTCTTTTAATAAAATATGAAAACAAATTAAAGCAAGTAAAAAAAAAGAAAAAATACCTGGAATGAACGCAATCCAAACAGGAAGTTTTAAAAGCATAGTTTGTTCTTTGTATTTTATCATATCAATGACACCATAAATCATTCGATATGTAAAAAAAATAGCAACCAATAAAAAAACAAAATTACTTAAAATATCTAGTAGCTGTCGAATATATAAGGGAAATTTCGAACTAAAAAAATCAACGATTACATTACCATTATTTAAATGACAAAACGGGAGAAAAGAAAAAATTGCAATGGCACAACCCATCTCTACTAATTCGAAGTCTCCAAGTAAAGGTGAAGAAAATAAAACTCTTCCTGAAATTGAAAAAACATTAATTATTATAATAATAATTAATACACAACCACCAAAAATCGACAAAAAGTTTGATAAATAAAATAAAATACGCCCAAATTTATCATTTGAGCGTATTGAATATTCATACAAACTATTATTGCTCATATTTGGAAATTAATTTACGTGCAGTATCGACTAACATTTCTCCGTCTAAACCATTCCCATTAGCATCTTTCATCCATTGTGATATTAATTTATCTCCTGCAACTTTCATTTTATTTAATGCATCACCAGATAATTCATGAAATTCCCCTCCAGCATCAACAGCTAGTTTTCTCGCAGGACCTTCAAAACCATCCCATAATTCACCAGCTAGCTTAGCTAGCGCCATACCAGAATTTTCATCAATTACTTTCTTTAGTTCATCACTTAGAGATTCATACTTAGCTTTATTCATTAGAAAAAGAAAAGGAGTAGTATATAACCCCCTATCACCACTTACTTCTGTATGAGCTTTTGTTAATTCGTGAAGTTTAAATGATGGCATAATTTCCCATGGAACAACCATTCCATCAATGACACCTTTCGACAATGAAGGTGCAACTTTAGGTACAGGCATACCGACTGGTGTAGCACCTAGTCCTTCAAGCATCTTACTAATAACACGTGTTGGTCCACGCATTTTAAGTCCTTCAAAATCATCAACAGATTTAATTAATTTATCTTTAGTGTGTATTTTTCCTGGTGCATGTACATGTACAGTTAAAATTTTGTAATCTTTAAGATCTTCAGCACCTACAGTTTCTACAAACTCTTGCGCTGCCTGCGATGTAGCTAAAGATGATGCAGCCATAAATGGTAAGTCAAATACTTCTAATCTAGGAAATCTTCCCGGCGTATAACCTGCAACAGTCCAAATTAAATCTACAACACCATCCCTTACCTGGTCAACAAGTTGTGGAGGAGCGCCTCCCAATTGCATAGCTGGATAAATTTCAACTTTTATTTTACCGCCAGAATCTTTTTCTATTTTATCTCCCCATGGTTTAACAAATTTAGCATTTGAATTTGCTGGCATTGGTGGAAATGAATGAAATTTTAAAACTACTGTTTCAGCAATCAAAGAATTTGAAAAAACAGCAGAAAAAAAACAAATAAGAAAATATATTTTTATTTTTTTTAACAATTTTACCTCCCAAAATAATAGATAACATATTTAAACTTTTTAAAGTTAAATTAATCAAGCTTTATTTTAAATTCATCAATCAAATAATAAATACTTTCAAAATTTTGTGCTTTGGTAATAGTGGCGATATATTTATCAGGACGAATAAAAAATGCTTTATTTAAACAGTTGTTATATTGTTTATTTGATAAGGTTTTAGACGAATCTCTTACAATGTTAAAATTTGTTTTTATTGGATTAATCCACTCTGGTGTAATACCAACAATATTAATATTTTTAGTTTTAAATTTTTTAATGAGTTTATCAGAAATAAAGTTTTCTGGTGAAAAAGCATAGATTATTATACAAAAATCATTTCCTAAAATATCATCTAGCAAATATTGATTACCTTTGAAATCATCCACAATTGGTTGTGGGAATAGTTGTCCAATTAATTGATTTTCTTCATTTTTGTATGTCCTCCATAAAAAACCATCATTAAGTGAAGGTTTAGGTTTGAATTTCATTTGGGTTACGTAATCTTTAGCTGGCTTATAATAAGAAATAATATAAAAGAGTAATCTTGTTAAAAAACCAAGTATTTTATTTTTTGGAGCAAGGATACTACCCATCAATAAGGAAATTTTAATCATTTCTGAAATATGATTTTTTCTTTCTTGCTCATAAGTCTTTAAGATTTTAGAATTACAATTAGTTATAGCAAAAGCCAACTTCCAACCTAAGTTAAGAGCATCCCTAACCCCACTGTTCATACCTTGACCTGCAAAAGGTGGTGTTTGATGCGCAGAGTCTCCTGCTAATAGGATCCTCTTCTTATACCAAGAATTTGCAATTAGAGCGTTAAAAGTATAAATACATTTCCTTCTGATTATTGAATTATTACTTTCACCCTTTGAATTTAATAATTTCTTAATAAAGTCTGATTTATAACAATCTTTTTTAGATTCTGATTGATCTAATTTGAATTCATATCGTCTTATTCCACGAGGGCCTGGTAGAGTAATACAGGGCCTCTTAGCATCACAAAAAAACCTGAGTATGCCTAAATTTATTATTAGAATTAAATAAATCAACTATAAGCCAATTTTCCTTAAAACTTGAACCTATAAGCTTTATATTCAAAAGCTTTCTAATAGTAGAGTTGGCCCCATCACAACCAACAACATATTTTGAAGTAATTTGAAATTTCTTTTTATCAGAAATTATGTTTGAACAAACATAATCTTGTTTTTGAGAAAAATTTAAAAACTCAGTATTAAAAAAAACATTTGAATTATAGTTTGTAATTAAATTTTTCAATAAAAGATCCTCTAAATCTGGTTGATCAAAACTATTTCTTTTATGAAAACCATATGTTTTTGAAGTTGGTTCAATTACAGCAAAGTTTTTACCATTTGGAGAAATATAATACGACCCATAATTTATTGAAATTTTATTTAAAAATTTATTAATCATCCCTAATGACTGAATTACTCTAAGTGACTCATCATCAATTGAAACAGCTCTAGGTTCTTTAACGGTTGATTTATTTTTTTCAATTAACACATTCTTAATATTAAAAGAAGCGAGTATATTTGATAAGAATAATCCTGTAGGACCAGCTCCAACAATTAAAACATCAGTAAATAAATTTTTCATTATTAATTAAGTTAATATTTCACTCTCATTAATTACAAAATTCCTTAAAAGCCCAACCTCAGAAATATCAACTTCAATTATATCACCTTTTTTTAAATATAATGGTGGCTCTCTTCTATCTCCAACTCCTCCAGGAGTACCAGTAACAATGACATCACCAATATTTAAACAATTGAATGATGAACAATAAGAGATGATACTAGGTATATCAAAAATAAGCTGATCTAAAACAGCATCCTGAACTATGACATCATTTAATCGAGTTTGAATTGTTAATTTTTTATAATTTTTAATTGTTTCTTTTAAAGTTAAAAAAGGACCAAATGCTCCTGTTTGAGGAAAGTTTTTTCCTGGTGTAAATTGGCTAGTATGTCGTTGCCAATCTCTTATACTTCCGTCATTATAACAAGAATATCCGGCGATATGATTCAATGCGGTTTCTTTAGGAATGTTTCTACCACCCTTTCCTATTATAATTGCTAATTCACCTTCAAAATCAAACCTATCTGAAGCATTTGGTTTTACTAAGTATTGGTTATGTGCAACCTGAGTGTCTGCATATCTTGTAAAAATTGTTGGGTGACCAGCAACATCCCTTTTTGTTTCAATTCTATGTTTTTCATAATTCAAACCAATACAAAGTATTTTATTAGGATTTGGAATAACTGGGAGGAAAGTAATATCAGAATAAAAATAATCAACAGAAAGATTAGCAAATCTTTCTAAATATTTAAAATCAAAAATTGACAAAAAATTGGATATAGTTTTGTCAGGTAACTTATTTTTTAATCTCAGCCCTAAATCAATTACCCCATCTTTTTTACCAATACCAAAGCTTGTTTCACCCATTCTACAATAACTTAAAAGTTTCATTTTATCCTCATAAACAATTTAACTAAATTCTCAGAAAGCTTTTGCCCCATAAATTTAAAGTTCGTGACTCATGTGGCCAATCTATGTATTTTCTATTTTTTATTAATTCTAATTCTGCTGATAGTTCAATTTTATTTCCATCACAATCTTCAAAAAAAACAAAAAGATTATTACCTGGACCATGTCTTCCAGGACCCCAGAATAAAGTTAATCCATTTCTTGAAATATGATCACACCAATCTCTAATTAAATTCCACTTTCCTACTTCATAACTATGATGATCGATACCAATACTCTGAGCTTTAAAACAAGCAATAGAATGATGTTGCTTATTTGATCTCAAGAAACAAGTTGTCATTTCTCCATTTTCGTCAATAACACGATCAGAAATAACAAATCCTAATTTTTTGTTATAAAAATTAATGAATTTTTCTAAATCTAAAGATTGAAGAGTTAAATGCTGTAAAGGAGCATGATATCCTTTTTTTTTAAAATTTCTTTTTAGAGGAACTCCAAAAACGATTTTATTTTTATCAGGATCATAAATAGAAAATGAGCCTTTTTTTAAGTATATCGAATTATAATTTTTAATTTCTATATTTTTTAATAAAACTCTTTCTTTAATTTTATTTAATTTTTTTTGAGATTTACACCCAAAAGCAACAAATGATAATTTTTTGTTAGTACCTTTTTGAAAAATCAATAGCCGGTTTGATCCAATACAGTGCCATTCATTTTTTGAAATAAAAATTTTATCCATCATCATATTGTCTGAATAAAATTGGGCAATTCTTTCTGGATTAGTGCTCTCGATTGATAAATGATCAAGAAAAACTTCAGATTGTAAAATGTTATAATGCATAGATTGAAATTTTAAATTTGTTAAATATTATAAATACTATTAAAACTATTATTAAAAAAAAGAAATGAAAACAAAAAAACTTCATACGCAAGTGGCAATAATTGGAGGTGGTCCATCTGGTTTGCTCTTATCTCAAATTTTAATGAGACAAAATATTGAGACAATTATCATTGAAGCGCAATCAAGAGAATATGTTTTAAAAAGAATAAGAGCAGGTGTACTTGAGCATGGTTCTGTAGAACTACTTAAAAATGCAGGAGTTGGAGAAAGAATTATAACTGATGGTATAAAACACGATGGTTTTTTAATTTCATCAGAAAATGAAAGCTTTAGAATTGATCTTTCCTCAGCAACAGGAAAATCCGTTTATGTATATGGTCAAACAGAAGTAACCATTGATCTCTATAAAGCGCAAGATAAAATGAAAGCAAATATATTTCACTGTGTAAAAGATGTTAATATATCTGATCTCAATTCTACCAAATCAAAGGTACAATTTAATTGCTCAAAAGAAAATTATGAAATTACATGTGATTACATTGCAGGTTGCGATGGATCAATGGGAATAAGTAAAAATTATATACCAAAGAAAATTAAAAAAAGTCATATTATTAATTATCCATTTTCATGGCTTGGCATACTCTCAAATACCAAACCTGTAAACGACGAACTTATTTATGCTAGTCATGAAAGAGGATTTGCATTGGCATCAATGCGAAATGAAAATTTATCTCGATATTATATACAAACACCACACACAGATAAAATTGAACATTGGCCAGACGAATTATTCTGGGATGAATTATGTATAAGATTACCGAAACCTTATTGCAGAACATTAGAAAGAGGCAAATCTATTGAAAAATCAGTTACTAAGTTAAGAAGCTTAATCTTAGAACCAATGCAGTGGAAAAATTTATTCCTAGCTGGTGATGCGGCACATATTATGCCTCCTACGGGAGCAAAAGGGTTAAATTTAGCTTTTTCTGATATTTTTTACCTTTCGCAAGGTTTTATTAGTTATTATAAAAAAGGTTCATCTACAAAATTAAATAATTATAGTAAGATTGCTCTAAAAAGGGTTTGGAAAACTGTTGGGTTTAGCAAATGGATGACAAGTATTTTGCATAATAGTAACGAAAATAGCTTAATAGAAAGAGACTTAAATAAATTAGAACTTGCAGAACTAAAAAAATCTGAAAAGGCACAAAAATTAGTTGCTGAACAATACGTTGGAGTAGCCTACTAGCATTCATTTTTTATTATTTATGTTTTTTTTACATTTGAGTAGAAAATTTTTACTATTTCTTTTGATAGACCAATATTCATCTCATTAAGAATTATTTTATCTACATCTATATTTTTTGGAATTTTTTTCTTCAATTCATGAATAAAAGTTGATTTGTTTTTTTTAGCTAGATGGCACGCTGTTGAAACATATTTTTCTGCTTTGTTTTTATTCATAAATTTCGAAAGAAAGTAAACTGCTGTTTCAGAATAAATAACACCGTGAGTATCTTTAATTATTTTTTTAATATTCACTTGATTAGGAATTATCACTTTAAATAGTTTAAATGCTAATATAGACGATAATCCACTACAGTACATTATTTGTTGGAAAGTAATTATTTCTTTTGTGAGTGCTATTCCATCCCTTTCGCCCCTGTGAATCATAGAAGAAGATATTATAGAATTTAAGGCTAAATTAATTTCAGAAAATGCAATTAGTTTCTCTGCAAGAATTGGATTATTTTTGTGTGGCATAGCTGAAGAAGTACCAGAATTTAAAATTTTAATTTCCCTAACTTCACTCTGTGACATAGTCATAACATCATGACCAAATTTTCCTAAAATTGATGTAATTGAAGTTAAAACAGAAGCTAGTTCCACAATATTTTCTCTATTATTATGCCAAGGTATTTCAGCTATTGAAAGATTTAATTCCTTAGATAATTCTTTGTTGAGATCTAATGAAAATCTGTGGAGTATATTTAAAGTTCCTGAAGAACCACCCAAGCTAATATTTAATTGAGTATTTTTTATAGTAGAAATCTTTATTAAGATTTTTAATAAAGGAGAAAATATTCTTGCATACCGAGCTCCTAAAGTCGTTAAAGTTGAAATTTGTCCTCTTGTTCTAGCAACAATCAATAAGTTCTTAAAAGAATTTGATTGATTAGCAGCGTAAATTAATAGTTCATCAAGTCTTTTTTCTAAATAGGATAAAAACCTATATATTTGTAAATTTCTCGCTGTATCAATTGCATCCTGTGAAGTAACTCCATAATGGAGGTATTGCGCATCATCAGAATTTAAACACTTTGATTTTATTTCTTTTAATAAATATGGGATTATTACACCATCGCAGGTTGAAACTTTTTTTATATTAATCTTTTTAAGGACATTTATCTCAAGGCTTCTTTTAATGGATTGAGAGTTTTTTAATGGTATAATGCCTAATTTTCCTTGAACTTCTGCCAGTTTTTTTTCAAACAGAATTACTGCATTTAGAGAAGATTTTGTAGAAAGTATTTCTTTTAGTTCCTTATCTATAAGAAGGTCACCTATATAAAAATTTTCAAAAATACTTTTCATAACTAATTATTTATTTTTAAGGGAATATTTAAAATCTTTCTTGCTTCTTTCCAACTAGCAACTGGTCTTTCATATGCAGAACAAAGTTGCTTAGTTAATAAAACAAGTTCTGCATTAGAGCTTGCTAACTGATTTTTGCTTATTCTTATATTATCTTCCATTCCAGTTCTAGTATGACCTCCTAGTTCTATTGACCATTCATTAATGATTTTTTGATACTTACCAATACCTGCTGCACACCAATTGGCAGATGGCATTAATCTTTTTACAGTTTCAATATAAAACTCAAAAACTTTACGATCAACTGGCATAGCATTTTTAACACCCATTACAAACTGAATATACGGTTTGCCTTTTAATTTAAATTCTTTAAATAATTCAGAAGCTTGAAAAATATGTGATAAATCAAAAGCTTCAATTTCAGGTGTTATATTATATTTTAACATCTCTGATGATAACCAATTTATTAATTCAGGAGAATTTTCGTAAACTCTATTTGGAAAATTATTTGAACCAACTGTCAACGATGCCATATCTGGTGAACTAGAAAGCATTAGTCCTCTTTCTTTACCAACACCAGATCTACCTCCAGTAGAAAATTGAATTATCATTCCTGGACAAAATTTAGTTATACCATCTTGAAGTTTTTTAAATTTCATTGGGTCTGAAGACACGCTACCATCGTCATTTCTTACATGACAGTGCACTATACTAGCACCAGCTTCAAAAGCCTCTTGAGTGCTCTCAATTTGTTCATTAACAGTAATAGGTATGTTAGGATTATTTTCTTTTGTTGGAACTGAACCAGTAATAGCAACACAAATAATGCAAGGGTTCTTATTTTTTAAATTATTCATTTTTTAAATATCAAAAAAAACTGTTTCCTTGTCACCTTGAAGATAAATATTAAATTCATATTTATGATCTTCAACTTTATCAGCAATTAGTGACTTTATATTAGTGCTATTACTTATTTTTTTTAAATTACAATCTAACAAATTGAGATTTTTTTCATCACAAAAATACATACAAGTAAATAACCCTATATTTATTCCTCTTGCTACCACCCATAACCAAATATGTGGAGCTAAAATTTTTCGATTAGTTAATTTAATTATGCCTGGTTTAATAGTATAAAATTGCCATAATCCTGTTTCTAAATCACAAGTTGTCCTCCCCCAATTATTGAAATTTGGATCTGATTTACTATTATTGTTGACTCTAGATTTATAATGTCCGTTGAAATCAACCTGCCAAATCTCTACTAGTGCATCTTTTACAATGTCATTATTACCGTCATAAATTTTTCCATAGATTTCTATACGAGAACCTTTTGTTTCATTCGAAAGAACCAAATTATTTAAATCATTTGAAAATGAAGAATTTATTCCAATTTTGTGAGGAATACATCCAATATGCAAATAAGGTCCAGCAGTCTGACTGGGTGTTTGTTTTAAAATTTTTGTATTACGCATTAAAGACTATATTCTATTCTCAAATGGAATAGATTTCTCTCCTCTTAAAATTATATCAAATTTATACGCTCTGTAATCCATATGTACAGATTTACTTAAATCAAGTTTTGAAATGAGGGATTCAAGTGCATTTTTATTATTTATAGATTGGGCAATTGGACAACTAGAAATAAGTGGATCTCCTTCAAAATACATTTGTGTGATTAGACGCTGTAAAAAACTTAATCCAAACACTGAAAAATGAATATGTGCTGGTCTCCAATTATTCCCACCATTTGGCCATGGATAGGCTCCTGGTTTTATAGTTTTGAAAAAATAATTTCCATTATCATCCGTTAAACATCGTCCCCATCCACCAAAACTAGGATCTAGTGGTGCATTGTAATTATCTCCATTATGTCTATACCTTCCACTTGAGTTGGCTTGCCATATTTCAATAAGGCAGTTAGGTATGGGTTTTGAATTTTCATCTAATACTTTACCAAAAATAATAATTCTTTCTCCTATTGGCTCACTATTTTTACAATAATTTTTTGTTAAATCATTATCTCGAGAACCTAAATCATTTTTTTCAAATATATGTCCAGAAAGATCACTTATAATATTTTCAATTGATACTGGAGTTTTTTTTGGTGATCTAAATATTGAAGATCTATAATCGGGTGTAAATGATTTTGGATGTATATTTTTGTCACTAGGATAAATGGAGTAATTTAAATCTCTATTCTTTTTATCCACTTTTACTTCCAGTCCTTTAATTCTTCTTTAACTAATTTAATAGCGGTATTGGCTTTTGGAATACCAGAATATATTGCAACATGCATTATAACTTCAATAAGATCATCTGGTGAGGTATTAGTATTTTTACAAGCTTTAAGATGTAATTTTAATTCGTCTAAATTTCCTTGGGAAGCTAATATTGCTATTGTTAACATAGATCTTTCTCTTTTTGAAATATTATCATTTGACCAAATTGAACCCCATACATATTCAGTAATAAGTTTTTGAAAATTTTTATCAAATTTTGAAATATTTTCTTTTACTTTATCTAAATAATCTGACCCTAAAACTGCTTCTCTTGTTTTCATTCCTTTTTCAAATTTAATACTCATAAGATACCTATAAATTTATTTAAGAAAATTCTTTAAAAGATATGAAAATTCGACTGGGTTATCAATACATGGAAGATGTCCAGAATTATTGATAACCTTAAAAATGCAATTTTTTATAAGCTTAGAAGTAGCCTCAACTAAAATTGGAGGAGTAGATTTATCATCTGAACCTACAATAACTAAAGTTGGTTTATTTATTAAATGAGTAGTATTAGTTAAATCTGTATCTTTAATAGCTTCGCAACATGCAATATAACCTTCTGATGAAGTAGCATTTAACATATTTTTATAAATTTGAATTTCATCTTTATTCTTAGAAATAAAATCTTCAGAAAACCACCTAGAAATTATAGAATCTGAAATTCCTCTTATACCTTGTTTTTTTACCAAATTTATTCTGTCATTCCAAATAGACGAATTTCCAATTTTTACAGCTGTATCGCATAAGATTAATTTGTTAATAATATTTGGTTTTATTGAAGCTAGTTTTTGAGCAATCATTCCACCAATTGATATGCCAACAAAATTAACATTTTTTATTTCTAAATGATCAAGAAGATCTGAAACATCAAAAGCTAAATCTTCTATAGTTAAATTTGTAGCAGGTATATTTGAAAGTCCGTGCCCTCTTTTATCATAAATAATAATACGATAATCATTTTTAAAATAATCAATTATTTTATGCCAAATTCTACTATCTGTTCCTAAGGAATTAGAAAAACAAATAACTTCATTATTCTGACAACCATAGTCTTCGTAATTTATAATAGTTTTTAAATTATTAAAAAATTTCATAAATATATTTTTACATATAAACTTTTATTTGAATATTAATTTATTTATTTTTTTCTATTTTTATTTAAAGATTAAAAAATGACAAAAAAACTTATACTTTTAAGGCATGCAAAATCTTATTGGGGAGAAAATGGTCGCTTTCAATTTAAAGGAGATGATCATGACAGACCATTAAATGAAAGAGGAAGAAAAACAAAGAAATTAATGTCTCAGTATTTTTTAGATAAGAATATAAGTGTAGACATTAGTTTTTCATCAACTGCAAAGAGAGCTACAGAAACATTACTACCGTTTAAAAATAAATTAATATCGCATTTCGGGTATGAAACTCATAAAAAATTATACACTTTTAATTATTATGACTTATTAACATTTACTAAAAGAATTAATGATAAGTATCAAAAGGTAATGTTAATTAGTCATAATCCAGGAATCCAGGATTTTTGTTTAGAATATGTAATTAATAAACAGAATAACCCAGATTTTGAAAAATTGAAGCAAAAATTTCCTACTTGTGCAGTAGCTATTCTATTATCAAAAACTAAAAATTGGAGTTCAATTGATAAAAAAGGTTTTGAATTAAAAAAATTCATAATACCAAAATCAATTAGTGACTAAATTACTCAAGTAATATATCGTTAAATATGTTTTCATTACATGTTAAGGTTTAAATTTATGATTGATAATTTATACATTAAAAATTTGTTTATAAAATGTATTTGTGAATTTATACAAGTTTTTAAATTTTACTTTTTAGGTTTTATTTTTTTATTTTTGTTTTCTAACACATTTCTTTTCAGTTTTGACACTTCTGCTAAATCCGCAATTCTATATGACGAAACTACTAATTCTGTTCTTTTTGAAAAATTTGCTAATAAACCTTTGCCCCCAGCATCAATGTCTAAATTAATGACGTTGTTATTAACTTTTGAAGCATTAGAGGAAAAAAGAATTTCACTTACTACAAAGTTCAGAGTTTCTGAAAAAGCTTCAAAAAAAAGGTGGATCAACTATGTTTTTGGAGAAAAGTCAATTAGTTAGTGTTGAAGATCTAATAAAAGGAATAAGCGTTGTATCGGGAAATGATGCTTGTATTGTGATAGCAGAAGGACTCAATGGAACAGAAGAAAGTTTTGTAGAAAGAATGAATTTAAAAGCAAAGGATCTTGGCTTATTAAACTCAAACTTTAATAATTCAACTGGATGGCCATCTCCTGGACATTATATGAGTGTAAGAGATCTACTAACAATTGCCACTATTTTAAAAAATGAGTATCCAAATTATTATAAATATTTTTTGGATAGGGAGTTTACTTGGAATGAAATCACACAACCTAATAGAAATCCATTATTAAATTTAAACCTTGGTGTTGATGGTTTAAAAACTGGTCATACAAACGAAGCTGGATATGGATTAGTTGCTTCTAGCCAATTAGGAAAACGAAGAGTAACTTTAGTTATTGCAGGAACAAAATCTAAAGAGGAAAGAAAACTGGAAGGAGAAAAATTACTACAATGGGCTTATAGAGATTTTAAACTTGTTGAAATTTTTCCCAAAGATCATCTTTTAGGAAAAGCACCTGTATGGGTTGGAACTGAAGATTTTATAGATTTAAAAACGAATTCAAAAATCACTGAACTTCTTCCTCATGGTAAATTAAATATGATAAAAGCTGAAGTACATTTAGATAGCCCTATTGCAGCACCGGTATATAAAAATCAAGAGATTGGTAAGTTAAAAATTTTAATGCCAAGTTTTATAGAAGGTGACGAAGATCGAGTGGTTGAATATCCTATTTTTAGTAACTCTAATATTTCAAGAGGAGGGTTTTCAAAAAAAATTTGTAGCAACTTTAAAATTCAGTCTTTTGAAAATTTCTCAATCATTCAATGTAGAAAAATTATTTAATTAAAAATTGGATTAAACTTTTGTCAGGCAAATTTATAACTTTGGAAGGTATTGATGGTTCAGGAAAAACAACTCAAGGATACATTTTAAAAAATGAATTAAGCAAAATAGGTAAAGAAGTAATTTTTACAAGAGAACCTGGTGGAGTTCCAGGAGCAGAGGAAATTAGAGAACTTCTTGTTCAAGGAGAAAAAGATAGGTGGTCTAATATAACAGAGCTTTTACTTTTTTTTGCAGCTAGAAGACACCATTTTGAAAAAATACTACTTCCAGCAATTAAAGCAGGAAAAATTGTGATTTGCGATAGATTTACAGATAGTACTATTATATACCAAGGTAAAGACAATCTTCAATTAGCTAACTTGATAAAACAGTTACACTTATCCGTTATTGGAATTATACCTGACTTAACTTTGATAATAGACGTAGATCCTGAAAAAGCTTTAAATAGAGGTTTGAAAAGAAAGTCAAAAGAAATGAGATTTGAAGCGTTTGGTTTAGAATTTCAAACAAATGCTAGAAATGGTTATATTGAATTATCTAAGACAGATAAGAGATACCATTTGGTTGATGGAAATAATTCTGAAGAAAAAGTCCATCAACTGATATGGCAAAAAGTATGTAATTTTTTAGGTTCTTAACTTAACTATAGATTTAATAATGCAAGAACTAGAAGCAGATAAAATACCTAACGTACCTCATCCACGTAAAAACAAAAAAATATATGGCCATAATAGTGCAAAAAATTCATTTTTAAAAAGTTTGCAATCAGAAAAATTACACCACGCATGGCTTATACATGGACCAAAGGGAGTGGGAAAAGCAACACTTGCATGGAAAATAGCAAAGCTACTACAAAATGGATTTACAAACTTTGAGAAAGTAGAAGAGGAAAACCAATTATCTTTAATATCAAAAAGAATTGAAGCCTTATCTGAACAAAGTATATTTTTATGTAGAAGACAATTTGATAAAAGCAAAAAAAAATTTCTAAAAGAGATATCAGTTGATGAAATAAGAAAAATAAATCATTTTTTTTCCTTATCTAGTACTAAAGCTAAATATAGAATAGTCATAATCGATAATATTAATGAATTAAGCATTTCAGCATCTAATGCATTACTCAAAATATTAGAAGAGCCTCCTTCAAATGGTATTTTTATTTTAATTTCTGAAAATAAGCGATCTGTACTACCAACAATTATTTCTAGATGTAGAATTCTAGAGTGTAATTTTCTTGATTTTGATCATTTTGAAAAAGCAATTTTATCACTGAATATAAAAAATCTATCTAATGAAAAAATAACAAAATTATTCTATCTATCAAAAGGTTCGGTAGGAAAAGCATTGGAAATACAACAGCATAGTGGCATAGATATTTTCGATAAATTAGTACAAATTTTAATTTTTGAAGATAAACAAAATGATGAAAATATATGGGAATTAATTACAGCCAAACATAATTTTGAAACAACAAAAGACTATCATAAATTTTTGTTTAACTTATTACTGTCTGGAATTGCGCAAATAAGTAAATCTTTAGTAACTAAACAGAAATCTTTTCTGATAAATACAAATATAAATAATACAAATGATGACGAAAAGTATTTTCCTTATTCACTTATTTATTCAATAATAATAAAAGATTTGAATGAAGCGTTAAAACTAAACTTGAGCCTGGCTGATATTTTATTTACCTCATTTTTAAAAATTAATAAAATAACCAAAGATCTCAAATTAGTATAAACTATTAATTAAAATTAGAAGGTTCAATTTGAAAATAATAGATAGTCACTGTCATTTGGATTACGATAAGTTTGAAAATGATTTAGATCAAGTTATTAATAGGGCCAAAGGTTCAGGTGTTTCAAAAATTTTAACGATTTGTACAAAAAAAAATAATTTAAATGAGAATATTAATATCTGTGAAAAAAATGACTTTATTTTTTTTGCTTATGGTTTACATCCTTTGAATATAGGAAAAGAAAAAATTGATACAAAAGAAATTTTGAGAATTTCTGATCATGAAAAGATGATAGCAATTGGAGAAACTGGGCTAGATTATTTCTATAGCAAAGAAAACATTCATCTACAAAAGAAGAGCTTTATCGAACATATAAAAATATCACAAAAGACAAAATTACCTCTCATTATTCATTCTAGAGATGCAGATGAAGACATGCAAACCATTTTAAAAGAAGAATATAAAAAAAAACCTTTTATGGCCGTGATGCATTGCTTTTCTTCTGGTAAATCATTAGCTAATACTGCAATTGAATTAGGTTTTTATTTATCAATGTCTGGTATTATAACTTTCCCCAAAAGTAACGAATTATGTGAAATTTTTTCTAGTGTACCAATCGATAAAATCTTAGTTGAAACAGATTCTCCCTATCTTTCGCCAGTCCCTTTTAGGGGAAAAAGAAACGAACCGTCTTATATTATTAATACTGTAAAGAAAGGTGCCGAAATATTTTCAATAAGTTCAAATAGTTTTAGTGAAATAACATCAAAAAATTTTAATCGATTATTTAAGAAAGCAAGCATTTGAATAAATTACATCATGACAAATTATCAGTTACAATTTTAGGCTGTGGATCATCAGGAGGAGTTCCTAGATTAAGTGATGGATGGGGCTTATGTGATCCCAATAATATAAAAAATAATAGACTTAGATGTTCAATACTATTAACTCATGAAACAATATTAGGAAAATCTTGGTATTTAATTGATACTAGTCCTGATCTTAGGCAGCAACTTTTAAAAGCAAAAATAAATTATCTAGATGGTGTTATCTTCACACATTCCCACGCTGATCATATGCACGGAATAGATGATTTAAGAATGATATTTTTCAAAAGGAAAAGTCGAATACCAATATGGGGTAACTATGAGACTTTAAATCGAATAAGTATATCGTTCAAATATCTTTTAGAACAAGAAAAAGGAACCAAATACCCTCCTATTTTAATTTCTAATACAATAAATGATAAAAATGACAATTTTAAATTAAATGGAACCAGTGGAGAAATTTTAGTTGAACCTCTACTAGTAAAGCATGGTGAAATTGATGCATTAGGATTTAAAATAAAGAAGATGGCATATATACCAGACATCTCAGATTTTTATCAAGATACTTTCTCAAAATTATATGATCTAGATATTCTAATTATTGACGCATTAAGAAGAAATCCTCACCCTGCTCATGCTCATTTAGAAAAAACACTAAAATGGATTGAAAAACTAAAACCTAAAAAAGCTATCTTAACAAATATGCATAATGATCTTGATTATGAAGTTATAAAACAAGAAACTCCTGAAAATGTCGAACCAGCACATGATGGCCTCATAATCAACCTATAAATATTTATAATGATACAAACAATAGCTACAATTATAATACCTGTATTTATTATAATTGCCTTAGGATATTCAGCTACTTTATTTAAATTTTTAGAGATTTCTGAAATTCAGATTTTGACTAAGTTTGCACAAAATATAGCTTTACCATGCTTATTGTTTATAAATCTTTATAAATTAGATTTAAATTCAGTATTCAGTTTAAATCTTTTATTAACTTTTTATTTATCTGCAAGTATTTCATTTGTAATTGGAATTTTAATTGGTTATTACTTATTTTTAAAAAACCTAGCTAATTCTATACCAATAGGATTTTGCTGTTTATTTTCAAATTCTCTTTTACTTGGGTTGCCAATTACAGAATTAGCACTTGGTACGGAGGCCCTAGAATCAAATTTTATAATTGTAGCTTTTCATGCACCATTTTGTTATTTACTTGGAATTTCAGCTATGGAGATATCAATTAATGGTAATAAAAATTTATTAATTGCCTGTAAGAAAATATTAAAATCAATTTTATCAAATGCATTAACAGTAGCTATTATTTTAGGTTTTTTATTTAATGTGTCTCATATTCCAATTCCATATTTTCTAACTGACGCATTAAACTTACTTGCTAAAGCAGGTATTCCAATAGCACTTTTTGCTCTAGGAGGGATATTAACTCAATATAAAGAAAAATTAATTAATAGCCTACCACAATCGATAATGATTGCTTGTATTTCATTATTCATTCAACCTTTACTCACAGTTTATTTTGGAAAAAACATTTTTACGATTTCAGAAGAAGAACTTAAAAGCGCAGTTATTACAGCTGCCATGGCTCCTGGAGTAAATGCCTTTATATTTTCAAACATGTATAAACGGTCAATAGAAATAGCTGCAAGTTCAGTTATTTTATGTACAGCAATATCAATATTTTCAAGTGCATTTTGGATTACTTATATAAGCTAGCTTCAAAAGACAATAAAGTCTTTTGAAGCTTTTTTTAATAATTTTGCACTAAGTAAGGACTAAATTATTTCTTAAGAAATTCTTTCCTTTTTTAAGGAACGAACCAATACCTTACAAATTGCTAAATTAATAGTAGACATTGGACCACCTCCTTTCGTAGTTAAAAGTGATTTTTATTATAGATAAAAAATTTAAAACTGAAAATGGTTTTTATTATAATTTAAAACTTTTCTGACCAAGGTCTAAGTTCTATTTCCCATGTCCAACAATTTTTTTCTTGCAAATGAATATTAAGATAATTTTTGGCAATTTCATCAGGATCTAATTTATTATGTTCATTATTTAAATTTTCAGAAATATCTTTTTTTGAAATTATTCCATCTATTATGAAGTGACAAATATGTATATTTTTTGGATGTAACTCCCTTGCTAATGATTGAGCTAATCCCCTTAATCCAAATTTACCCATGGCAAATACTGAAGAATTTGCAAATCCCTTTATAGATGCAGATGCGCCAGTAAAGAAAATACTTCCCTTTCCTAATTTAAGCATTCTTATTATTGCCTGCTGAGCTACTAAAAAACCAGCATAGCAAGTAATATCTAATGCTTCTTTTACTTGATTAGCATTTAATTCTTCTATTCTACCTGAAAAACGTTTTGATGGATTAAAAATTACAATATCTAAATTTCCTAAATCTTTATCAACATCTTTAAATAACTTATGAACAAAATCTGGTTTTGAAACATCAAATTGAAATAATGATGCATTAATTTCATCTGATAAATGACTGATTTTACAAATATTTCTTGCAACTAACCCAACCCTATAACCCCGAGAGTGGAATAATCTAGCAAGTGAAGAGCTCAAACCTTTGCCTGCTCCAACTATAAGTACAGAATTTCTCATAATTTGTCCTCATTTATAAAGTATTTCATATGAAATTTTGATTGCTCTATTTTTCTTAATGATTGACCTATAGGGCATGATCTTCTTACTAAACATCCATTAATACAAATATTTTCTTTTGTACTTCGTATAAAATTAATACAAGTTTCTACATCATATTTGTTATTTCTAAATGCGCTTACAGGACAAGTGCTTTTGCACGGAGCCGTGCAAGACACACATGGACTAGTATTTTTTACCATATTTTTTATGAAATTTTTATTTTTAAAAGCAATAGCTCCCCTAAATGAAACCATCAAGCCTCTATTCTCGTGAACTAATAATTTCACGGGGCTTTCCCAAAACTTATCTGAAATTAATGCCCAATCATAAAAAGGGATAACTGGATTTTTTTGAAATGGATAAAATGCTTTTCCTGAAAATTTTTTTGAAATCTCATCAATTATTCTTTTTGACCAATTATTAAGGGGATTTTTTATTGATGAATTAAATTCTTTAGAATTTTTAAAATTATCCCAAAAAAATGGTTCATTTGGTCCAATAAGCAAAGCAACTTCATATTTTTGAAGAAATTTTTTTTTAAATACTGCTATTCCTAAATTAGTCAATCCATTTTTTTTTAATTCTAATTCTATTTCTAAAATTTTATTTGCAGTCATATTGATAAAAATTTTTAATAGTTGATAATATTTAAATGAGTCTATACTAACTAAATATATAATAATTAAAACGATAATAATTATTATTTTACATACGCTCTTATAAATTTAGATAAACAATTTTTTACATTCAAAATGAGTAAAATAAATATTATTATTTTATCTGCTAGTTTAATGGCGCTAGGAGCATTTAGTATTGATACAATACTACCTAGCATATCATATTTAAAAAATGATTTTAATTTTTTACCTCAAAACTCTCATTGGATTATTAATTCAGTTTTTTTAGGCATAGCAATTGGACAATTGGTATTTGGACCTGTTTCAGATAGAATAGGTAGAAAAAAAACTGCAATCGTAGGTTTAATTATTTTTAGCATTGGATGTATTTTATCTATTATATCAAAAGATTATTTTTTATTTCTAATTACAAGATTTTTACAAGGATTAGGTTCAGGTGCAGCTGTAGTAGTCTCTAGGGCAATGGCAAGAGATTTTTTTGAAGGTAGAAAATTAGCTCAAATAATGTCTTTGGTTACAACCATTTTTATCTTAGTTCCAGTATTTGCACCTAGTATTGGACAAATTATAATTTCAATTTCAAATTGGAAAATCATTTTTGTATTTATGTTATTTTTATCAATTATATTAAAATTATTTATAGTATTTAAATATTTAGAGGCCGGGAAAATTAGGGATGATCTACGTTTTAATTCGACCTTAAGAGGTTTTGTAGAGGTATTTAACTCTAAAACCAGTAGAACTTATACTATAACTGCTGGATTAATTTTTGGAATTTTAGTAAGTTTTTTAAATATAGCACAACCACTTTTTCAAGAATTCCTGATGGTTGGTAAAAGCTTTGCACTATATTTTGGTTTAGGAGCTTTATCAGTTGGAATTGGGGCTATAATTAATGCCAGAATTGTGACTATTATTAATCCCCAAAAAATAGTTCTTATCGCACTTTATTTAACTGCAATTTGGTCAATATTTTTTTACTCCTTAATTTTCTTTAATTTGAAAATAAATGTAATTAATGTCATGATATTTTTAATACCTGTTTTTTTTCTTTTTGGATTATTATTTGGAAATATGAATGCACTTGCACTGACCCCGATGGGTCATATCGCAGGAACTGCATCAGCAGTTATTGGAACAACAAGTATAGCTATTGCAATACCAATAGGATCCATTATTGCTCATTACTACAGAGGTCCTATAGATATGTTTGTAAAATTAATAATTATTATATCGTTGATTAATATTTTATTAGTAAGAAAAATTAGATATTAATATGTTTTTTTTTATTTTATTAATATCCGAAGGTAAAATAAAAGCTCCTAAAATTACAAGCAATGGAAAGAAACTCAATAAAAAAAATAAAAAATTTAACTCAAAACCAATTTTCAATAAAAAACCAGTAACTGGTAAAATTAATGCACCTATGCACAGATTTAATACGTACTTTATGCTCAAAAACTCACTTCTGCTCTCATCAGGAATATAAGCAGATATTATGATATCACTAATTGGTATCTGGCTAAATACAAAAGCCATACCTAATAACATAAAAATAAACAAATATAAATTTTCTGATTGAGACGTTAAGAAAATAAACAAAATTTGAAAAATACCAATATAAATCAAAATTGTTCTATAACCTTTTTTGTCAACTAACCAACCTGATATTACTTGTGCGAATGAGGCTATAGCATAGACTGCAGAAGCTAGTAATCCAGTTATAAATATATTTTTTGTAATTTCAGACATATAAATATCAAAATATCTAGGGATTAAAAAAGTTAAAGAACCAAAAGTAAAACCACCTGCAATTGTAATAAGGATTAGTGAAATCATTGCTTTTTTCCATCTTGGAGCAAAATTATTTTTAGATTTATCATTCTGAGAAGTTTCACTGATATCTTCATCAAAATTTTTCATGACCAACCATAGTCCAAAAAATAGATATAACATTCCAGGTAAAATAAATGAAATTCTCCAGTTAAAATAAAATATCAATAACCCAGTAATTAAGGGAGCAAATGCAACACCCATATTGCCCCATACACCATTAATTCCAAGTCTTAAACCTAATTTCTCTTTATTTTTCATTAGCATAGCTATTCCTACAGGATGATAAATCGAAGCAAAAATACCAATTAATGTAAGTGTTATACCCAAATGAATTAGATTCTGTGAAAACCCAGCAAAAATTGAAGAAAACCCTACACCTATAGGAAATACTATTAATAATATTTTTCTTGAAAAAACTTTTGATAAATAAGATGCAAGAGGCGCAAAAGCACCAAAAAGAATTAGTCCTAAAGTGGCATATATAATAATTTCGCCGTAAGAGGTATTAAAATATATAGCACAATCATATGCAGCTTTAGCAAAAATAAGCATACAAAAGTGATCAATAAAATGTGCAATGTTTAAAGGAATATCTCTTTTTAAAAAAAAAATCCTAATATTTAACATTAATTCATCTTGGTAAAAGGCTGTTTCCCATTAAGTATTCGTCAACTGATCTGGCACATTGTCTGCCTTCTCGAATTGCCCAGACTACTAGAGATTGACCTCTTCGCATATCGCCTGCAGTCCAAACCTTTTTAAGATTAGTTTTATAATCTGAGGTATTAGCTAAAACATTTTTTCTTGTATCAAGATTAACATTTAAATCTTTTAACAAACCATCAAATTTAGGAGAAACAAATCCCATTGCCAAAAGAACTAAATCAGCTTTTATATGAAATTCAGATCCAGTTATAGGTTTAAAATTATTATCTACTTTTATACAGTGAAGTTTATTTACATTACCATTTGTGTCACCTTCAAAACTCTGTGTCATAACAGAAAATTCTCTATTAGCTCCTTCTTCCTGACTAGAGGATGTTCTCATCTTTAAAGGCCAGTTTGGCCAAGTTGATAACTTATCTTCTTTTTCGGGTGGTGCAGGCATAATTTCTAATTGAGTAACTGATACAGCCCCTTGTCTTATAGAAGTTCCAATGCAGTCAGAACCAGTATCACCACCACCAATAACAACAACGTTTTTGGAAGTAGCAAGTATCTCTTCAGGATTTTTATAACATTCGTTGCTTACTCTTCTATTTTGTTGAGGTAAAAAGTCCATTGCATAATGTATACCTTTAAAATTTCTTCCTTGAATGGGAAGATCTCTGGGCATTTCAGCCCCACCAGCTAATATAACAGCATCGTGCAAATTAATTATTTCATCTGTAGAAATATCAACTCCAACATTAATATTTGTATGGAAAATAACACCTTCATCTGATAGTTGGTTAATTCTTCTATCTATATGTGACTTATCAAGTTTAAAATCAGGTATTCCATAACGAAGCAGACCTCCTAATTTACTATTTTTCTCATATAAATTCACTTCATGACCAGCTCGAGCTAATTGCTGTGATGCGGCTAACCCAGCTGGTCCAGAACCTATGACGGCTATTTTTTTTCCTGTCTTATGATCGGTTACTTGAGGTTTAATCCAGCCATTTTTCCAAGCTTTATCTACAATAGCACATTCAATTGATTTTATGGTTACAGGATTATCTATAATGTTAAGAGTACAGGAAGCTTCACACGGAGCAGGACAAATCCTTCCAGTAAACTCCGGGAAATTATTGGTTGAATGCAAATCTGCTATAGCATTTTCCCATTCACCTTTATATACTAAATCATTCCAATCAGGGATTTGATTGTTTACTGGGCAACCTTTTAGGCCTTTGACATCATGACAAAACGGAATACCACAATCCATACACCTACTTGCCTGAGCTTGAAGAGTTTGCTCAGGTAATTCAATAAAAAACTCCTTAAAGTTTCTTACTCTGTCCGCAGCTGGTCTGTATTTTCTATCTTGTCTATCTAACTCTAAAAATCCAGTTACTTTTCCCATTTTTAATTCCTACTTAATTTATTAAGTTTCACTACTCTGCAGCAACAAACGATGAGTTTTGTTCAGCTTTTATTTCTTCAAGTGCTCTTCGGTATTCAGTTGGCATTACTTTTATAAATTTTGGTCGAAAATTTTCCCATTGATCTAGAATTAATTTTGCCTTTTCGGAGTTAGTATACTCATAATGTTTTTCTACTAAAAATCTTAACCTCTCGTCATCATGCTTTGTCATATCACTAGAAAGATGTACACGACCATGATGTTCAATATCTCCAGATTGATGACCTTCAGATTCCATAAGATCATCTTCTTCAGGAATAGGTTCTAATTCAACCATCGATAAATTACATCGTTCTGAAAAAGTTCCATCTTCATCAAGAACATACGCAATACCTCCAGACATACCAGCAGCAAAGTTTCTACCAGTTGTACCTAAAACCACCACTATTCCTCCAGTCATATATTCGCATCCATGATCTCCAACTCCTTCGACTACAGCAATAGCACCAGAGTTTCTAACAGCAAATCTTTCTCCTGCAAACCCTCTAAAAAAGCATTTTCCTGAAATTGCACCGTACAATACTGTATTTCCAACAATAATTGCACGATTCTTATCAAGAAGTTCTGCGTTATTCGGTGGATAAACTACTATATTTCCACCAGATAAGCCTTTACCAACATAATCATTAGCTTCACCTTCAACTTCAAATAAAACACCATTGCAAAGCCAGGCGCCAAATGCTTGACCCGTAGTACCTTTAAATTTTAAATGAATAGAATTTTCTTTTAAACCTTCAAACCCATATTTTTTTGAAATATATCCGGAAAGCATAGCGCCAGTTGAACGATTGAAGTTTGAAATTGGTAAATTAATTCTTATCTTTTCTCTTTTTTCGATCGAATTTTTTGTTAATTTTATAAGGTTTTTATCAAGAACTTTATCTAAATAATGATCTTGATTTTCACAACAAAATTTTGGATGTTTATTCTTGGGATCTGGATCGTAAAATAATTTAGTAAAATCTAAACCAGTTGCTTTCCAATGGTTTACAGCATCTTTTTGGTCTAAAAAATTAATTTGACCAATCATATCATTAAATTTTGAAAAACCAAGATCAGCCATTATCTCTCTAACTTCTTCAGCAACAAAAAAGAAGAAATTTATAACATGCTCAGGTTGTCCATTAAATCTTTTTCTTAAAACTGGGTCTTGTGTTGCTACTCCTACTGGGCAAGTATTTAAATGACATTTTCTCATCATTATACAACCCGAAGCTACAAGTGGAGCAGTAGAAAATCCAAACTCATCAGCACCTAGGAGAGCACCAATTACCACATCTCTTCCAGTTCTTAGTCCCCCATCAACCTGAACTTTTATTCTAGATCTCAACTTGTTTTTAAGTAAAGTCTGATGAGTTTCTGCTAATCCCATTTCCCATGGAGAACCTGCATGTTTAACAGAAGTCAAAGGACTAGCACCAGTACCCCCTTCCATTCCTGATATAGTAACGTGATCTGCATGTGCTTTAGCTACGCCTGCTGCAACTGTACCAACCCCAACCTCTGATACTAATTTTACAGAAATATCTGCATCAGGGTTAACATTTTTAAGATCATAAATTAATTGAGCTAAATCCTCTATAGAGTAAATGTCATGATGCGGTGGAGGAGATATAAGGCCTACACCTTTTGTAGAATGCCTTACTTTTGCTATAACTGCATCAACTTTATGGCCAGGCAATTGACCACCTTCTCCAGGTTTTGCACCTTGTGCCATTTTTATTTGTATCATATCAGAGTTAACAAGATACTCAGTAGTTACACCAAATCTACCAGAAGCTACTTGTTTAATTGAAGATCTTTTACTGTCTCCATTTTTCATCGGGATAAAACGCTCTACTTCTTCACCACCTTCTCCAGTATTAGACTTGCCTCCTATTCGATTCATTGCAATTGCAAGGTTTTCATGAGCTTCTGCAGAAATAGATCCGTATGACATTGCTCCTGTTGCAAATCTCTTAAGAATTTCAGTTGCTGGCTCAACTTCATTAATTGGAATACTTGTTTTACCACATTCTTCAGCCTCTTTAAGTCTAAAAAGGCCTCTAATCGTCAATAATCTCTTATCATGATCATTTATTAAATTTGCATATTCTTTGTAATCATTAACATTTCCCAATCTAGTTGCGTGCTGAAGATAGGTAACCTCATCAGAAGTCCATGCGTGAGCTTCACCTCTATGTCGTACTGCATATTCTCCACCAACATCTAAAGAATGTCGTAGAATTGGTATGTCATTATACGCCATATCGTGCCTTATAAAGGCTTCTTTAGAAATCTGGTCAATACCAACTCCCTCTATTTTACTTGCTGTGCCTGAAAAATATTGATCAATAAACTCAGTTGACAAACCAACAGCATCAAAAATTTGAGCACCACAATATGACTGATAAGTTGAAATCCCCATTTTTGACATGACCTTCAAAAGACCTTTATCAATTGATTTTATATACCTTTTAATTACCTCTTTTTCATCTACTTCCTTTGGGAATAAACCATTTTGATGCATTTGAATCAAAGTTTCAAAAGCAAGATAAGGATTTACAGCTTCTGCACCATAACCAGCAAGTACTGCAAAGTGATGAACTTCTCTTGGTTCTGCAGACTCCACAACAAGTCCAACTGAAGTCCTAAGACCATTTCTGATCAAATGATGATGTACAGCTGAAGTAGCTAATAACATTGGTATTGGAACTCTTTTAGGACCAAATTGCCGATCAGATAAGATTATAATGTTCTCACCAGCTAAAACAGATTTTTCTGCACTCTCACATAACTTATCAATGCAATCTTTCATTCCTTCTGGACCAATTTTTTTATCAAATGTAACATCAATTACTCTAGAAAAAAATTGGTTATCACCTATTTCACTAATGTCCCTGATTTTTTGCAAATCAGAATTTTTTAAAATAGGTTGCCTTACTTCTAATCTTTTAGTGGTAGCTAGATTTTTTAAATCAAATAGATTTGGTCTTGGGCCAATTAATGACACTAGACTCATTACTGATTCCTCACGGATTGGATCTATCGGTGGATTAGTAACTTGAGCGAAATTTTGTTTAAAGTAGGTATATAAAAGTTTAGGTTTATTTGAGATTGCAGAAATAGGGGTATCTGTTCCCATAGATCCTATTGCTTCTTGACCAGTAACAGCCATTGGTGTCATTAAAATTTTTAAATCCTCCTGACTATAACCAAATATTTTTTGACCTTTATTTAAAATTTCATTATCGAGTCTTCTTTTTTCAATTGTTTTACTATCAATTTCTTCAAGAATAATCTGTGTATTTTCTAACCATTCTTTATATGGGTTAGCAGAACACAATTGGTTTTTGATCTCTTCATCTGAGATAATTTTCCCAGCCATAAGATCAATCAAAAGCATTTTTCCAGGTTGTAATCTCCATTTAGCTATAACTTTACTTTCATCAATAGGTAGTGTACCAGCCTCGGAAGCTAAAACGACAGTATCATCTTCCATTACAAAATATCTGGCTGGTCTTAGTCCATTTCGGTCTAATGTTGCACCAATTTGCCTACCATCAGTAAATGCTAATGCAGCAGGTCCGTCCCAAGGCTCCATCATTGCAGCATGATATTCATAAAATGATCTTCTCTTTTCATCCATAAGAGGATTACCAGACCATGCTTCTGGAATAAGCATCATCATAGCATGTGAAATTGAATAACCACCCTGCACTAATAATTCTAAAGCATTATCAAAACAAGCCGTATCAGACTGACCCTCATACGATATAGGCCATATTTTCTTGATATCATCACCAAAAAGTGGTGAAGAAAGAGAAGCCTGCCTTGCAGCCATCCAATTATAATTTCCTCTTAATGTATTGATTTCACCGTTATGGGAAACCATTCTGTAAGGATGTGCTAACTTCCATGATGGAAATGTATTAGTTGAAAATCTTTGATGCACTAAAGCCAAAGCTGATTTAAAGTTTGGATCATTCAAATCAGGGTAATATTTTGCAAGTTGATCCGCTAAAAACATACCTTTATATACAATCGTCCTAGAGGATAACGACACAGGATAAAAATCTTCAACATCTCCAATTTGATTAATTACTGCATTAGAAATACATTTTCTTAAGATAAATAATTTTCTTTCAAATTCATCTTGGGAAAGATTATCATTTTTATTAATAAAAAGCTGATAATGAACAGGTTCTGCCTTTACAATATCTTCATCTAAGGACAAACAGGCGTTATCAGTTGGAATGTTACGCCAACCTAAAATGTTTAGTTTTTCTTCCGAGCAGATATTCTCAACTATCTGAATGATTTTTTTCACAAGATTACTATCTTGAGGCATAAAAAAGACCCCTACTCCATATTGACCTTCATTTGGAATCATGAATTTGAGATCTTTAGTTTTTTTTACAAAAAAATCATGAGGTATTTGAAGCAACATTCCAGCACCATCACCAACTAATGGATCTGCACCTGTTGCTCCACGATGTTCAAGGTTTTCTAAAATCTTAATACCATCTTCAATTATTTTATGGCTTTTTATACCTTTAATATTAGCAACAAAACCCAAACCACATGCATCATGTTCAAATGATGGATCATATAAACCTTTTAAATCTTTATTTTTAGAATAATTTTTTACCATATTTAATTAATATTTTTTTTGATAATTATGAAATAGTTAGATAATACTCACAAAGAATATTTAAAGTTTTAGTTTTAATTTTTATAAATTTTTAACCAAATCTCACGACTGAAAAATGATAAAAACATACAAAAAACTCTAAGATTCATTTAAATTGGAATACCCTATTACATTAGTTTAACTTACATATCAACTTTTTTCTGATTAAATAAAAAAACAATATTTGTTTGTAAAAAAGGAGTATCAAGATGAAAATGAATAGGTTTATTAATCAAAATGTTATAATCACTGGAGGAAGCTCTGGGATAGGGAGTACGATTACTAGTAGATTATTAAGCGAAGGGGCCAATGTAATTATTTGGGACATTTTGTCACCAAAAGAAAAAATGAATGAAGAAAATAAATTTTTTGTAGAGGTGGATATAAGAAATTGGGAAAAAATAAAGGAAGCTCTAAAGATAAGTAAAAAAAATTATAAAAAAATTAGACGTACTTATTTGTTGTGCAGGAATAACTGGCCCAAATAAAAAAACCTGGGAATATTCTAAACAAGAATGGGATCACGTTTTTGATGTAAATGTAAATGGAACTTTTTTGTGTAATAAAGCCTGTATTCCTTTACTAATTGAAAATGGTTATGGTCGAATTGTAAATATAGCTTCCATAGCAGGAAAAGAAGGAAATCCAAATGCATCTGCTTATAGTTCATCAAAAGCAGCAGTTATCGGATTAACAAAATCATTAGGAAAAGAATTATCTGAGCATCCAATAACTGTGAACTGTGTAACACCTGCAGCAGTCAAAACTGAAATTTTTGAACAAATGACCCGTGAATATATTAATTATATGCTTTCTAAAATACCAATGGGCCGCTATGGAACAACTGATGAAGTATCGTCTTTAGTATGCTGGCTAGCTTCGTCAGAATGCTCCTTTTCAACCGGCAGCGTTTTTGATATCTCTGGTGGAAGAGCAACATATTAATTTATTTAGAAATTATGGTTATATCTTCGTTAGCATTGAAACAAATAATGATAAGGAAAGAAAAATAAGCATTATTCCGAAAATTAACGAAACTTTGGACCCATAATTTTCTAAAAAACTAGCTGTCCCTTTTGTTGAAGCTAAAATAACAATTATGCAATATACAATAGTATCTATTCCTCCAGCTAATATAGCCATAAAAAGATGTGTTATATGAGTTTGTTCACTTGAAAGAAATTGACTAAACAGCGATAAAAAAAAAACTGCAATTTTTGGATTTAAAATAGCAATTAAAAATCCTTCAATGAACCTATTTTTTTCAGAATCGATATTTATAGCATTATGGCTTGTTTTTTTTTCTACAATAGAGCCCTTAATAATTATAAATGATAAATAAAGAAGAAAAAAAGCACCTAAAAACTGCACTACAGTAAAAAAAGTACCATAAATTTCAATTAAAAACCCCAAACCAAAGGCACAAAGTATTGCATAACCAAAAACTCCTAAACCATGTCCAATAGAAGCTGAAATACCCGATTTTCTTCCCCCCGAAAATACAAACCCCAAGATAACTACAACACTTGGTCCAGGGGAACATGCACCGAGCAGACAAATAATAAATAGATATAGCCAGTCTTGTAAAATCATCTAAATGGGAAACTATTATTTTTTTTGATATATTCGTAGATTTTTTTTTGATTTGGTAAAATTTGATTTTAATAAATTTTTATTGATTATTTTTTCTAAATTAATTTAAATTTTTGTAAATGTCTTTTAAACCTATTAACGATATATCCTTTGAGTCTTGAATTGAAGTTGCAATGTTTTGTTTATTTAAGATTAACTTATAAATATCAACCATAGGACTAGAACCTACCAAAATAACTTCATTACCTAACCAATATTTACGACTTCCAGCAATTTCCAAACCAATTATTAAACCTGATAAACAGGATAAAATTTCTGATGAATTTAAATTATCAATCAAATTTTTTGCTCTTAATTCAAATAAATTTTTAGAAAATTTATGGGGATCTGAAAAAGCAATTAAACCGTACTCTTTAGCAAGATTTATATCTATTTTTTTTGTGGAAATAGATTGTTTTAAAATTGAATGCTCAGAAATAATTTGAAATAATTCACCAGTCAAAAAAGTCTCAAAAGAGATGATTTCATTGCCTACTATTTGGACCCATTTAGAATGAGTTCCCGTAAAACAAATTACACCATCAAAATTATTATATTTTTTTATAATTCCTAGTGATTGGGTTTCCTCTCCTCTCATTACATCTGGAGGATTACTTTGCTTTAATCCTGGGACAATATAAATATTAAGTTTTTTATTTTTTGTTTTTACAAAAACCAACTTTTTATAAAATTCTGGAGTAAAAGGTACTGAAAAATAACCTGAGTCTATCCAGCCTTGCTTAGATCCAATCATTCCACAACATAAAATATCAATTGTTAAATTTTCTAACAAATAATCCTGAAATTCATTCACTAAAATATTTTCAAAGTTTTTATGATTTATAAATTTTATACCTAGTGGAATAGACTTTTCATTTATTAATTTTCCATCTTCTCTATTTATAATCCAGTAACGCAAGTGACTTGTCCCCCAGTCAACTGCAATCCAAAAATTTGCTTTTTTTTCATAGGTTGACTTAATTGAATTATCTCCTTAAAAAAAAAATGAAAGGTTTTATCATGTCTAGCTCTCAATATAGCATTGATCAATTAATTTCTGCAAAGAGTATTGCTGCTAGAGTAGAAACCCTAGCTAAAGACATCACAAATTACTTTTTAAATACTGAAAAACTTATAGTCGTAGGTCTGTTAAGAGGTTCATTTGTTTTTATTGCAGATCTTGCCAGGGAGATAGATCTTCCAATTGAAATCGACTTTTTAGAAGCATCTTCATATGGAAACTCTACAGAGAGCTCTAGAGAGGTAAAAATATTAAAAGATTTAGCTGGAGAAATATCTGGTAAAGATGTTTTGGTTGTTGAAGATATTGTTGACACAGGTCATACCCTTAAGCATGTTTTACAATTATTAAATTCAAGAAATCCAAGGAGAATTGAAGCTTGCGCACTCTTAGATAAACCCACCAGAAGAGAAGTAGAAATAAAATCCAGGTGGACCGGTTTCGAAATACCTGATGAATTTGTTGTTGGTTATGGAATT
Organism: uncultured Alphaproteobacteria bacterium; assembly: GCA_902614945.1. GTDB lineage: Bacteria > Pseudomonadota > Alphaproteobacteria > Rhodobacterales > Rhodobacteraceae > CACIIZ01. The sequence goes on along the minus strand of CACMNE010000003.1, from coordinate 46,632 downwards.
GACTATGCCCAAATGAATAGAAACTTGTCCTACATTGGTAAAGTACGTTTCAATAAATAATAAATGAAATTGAAATTTATTTTATTTCTTTTTTGGAAAAGCCATATTGGGCTCATAACTTTTAAAACTTTGTAAGTACTGTTCGTTACACTGTTTTTGCCATTCAGAACCAGGGACTACAGCTGAAAAACATTTATAATCGTTTCTAAGTTTCTTTGTATTATCATTTTCTTCGATAGCCAAGGCTATTACTCCCTTAACTAAACCACCCTGTTGTTCGATTAATCTAATAGCAGCCCCCATTGTTCCACCAGTTTCCACCCATTGATCAACAATAATAACTTTTGTACCTGCCTCAAATGCAGGAAATCTAATTTCCATAAATTGATTTCTTTTTGAATAATTGACAAAATCTACTTTTTTAGTGTCTACACAAAGCTTACCTGCTTTTCTAATAGGCAAAAATCCTTTTCTTAATCTTGCAGCTAGAGCTGAACCTAATACAAAACCCATAGCATCAATTCCTGCAATTACATCACAGTCAATTTCTTTAAGATCATCCAACAAATCATCAAGAAGATCTATGAAAGCATTAGTATTGATATAAATTGATGTAGGATCAAGCCATGCAAATTTTTCACCTTTTGTATTAGGAGACATAATATTTAAATACCAACGATTATCTCTCATTCCTTTTATATTATTTTTTGTCATGATTATTCACCTAGACCTATTTGACGACAAACAAGTAATAACTTTGACAATTTTTTATGATCTATTTCATAAAAATCGTTTTCATAATTAATACCTGTAGCTACCATAAAACAGTCAGCAATAGAATACATTTTTGCATTATCAACTGTAATACCAGATGCAATAGCAAGTACACTATCACCAATGCATGATCTAAAAGTTTTAATTTTTGAGATATCAGCCTCAATTCCAGTAGCAACTCCCGAGGTTGTTACCACATCCATAAATTGAGTGGCATATTTTGCAGCATCTCCATATTTTTCCTTTGGAATAATTCTTTGTTTTTTAAAGGCAGTACCCCCAAAATATAAGCCTTTCCAACCAGTATCATTTCTAATTTTAGAAATTATTTTGGCTTCAATATTAACCCCATTTTCGTCTATACAAGCATCATCACCCCAATATCCATCAATAAAACACCCTTGAGAACTGAGGTCAGATAATATAGGAAATGCAACTTTTCCTGTTTCAGCTAAAAAATTAACTGATAACCATAAAGAAGGAAATTTGATGCGTACTTTTTTAATAATAGGTAAAAAATCATCAATTCCAAAATCATGATTTATTAAAAAACATCCTGGCGCACCTTCTCCAACAATTTTATCAATATTATTAATAACTTGAAAAATATTTTTAACGTGAATAACAGGAAGAACAACAGGACCAATCTGTTTAAAAAGTTTATGAAAATCAATTCGTTTCATAATTTTTTGTTAATTTTAAAAAATAAAGATCAAAACAGATTGTAAAAATGATAAACTAAAACTAATATATTTTTATTGTAAATATAAGCAAGACTTTAATTATTATATCAATAGGTTAACTTACATATTTGTTTGAAAGTTTGATTTTCACAATAAATAACAGGGAGATAAATATGACCACAAAAAAAAATAACAGAAGAAATTTTCTTAAATTGTCAGGAGCTACTGCTTTAAGTATTCCGTTTGTTAGTCGTGCTTGGGCATCTACGGTAGAATTAAATATGCTCGCATGGTATGGACATGGTGAGCCTGATATTGTGTCTGAATTTGAAGCGGCAAACAATGTAAAGTTTGTACCTAAATATTATGCAGGTGGTGACAATATGCTTGCTTTAATAGCTCAATCTCCACCAGGAACTTATGATATAATACTTTCAGACGCTGAATTTGTTCAACAATTAAATATGGCAGGTTATATTGAAGATCTTGAACCTTCAGACTATCCTTTTGATGACATGCTTCATGAAGATTTTACAAAATTTCCTGGACATTGGGCCAATGGAAAACTTCATTCCGTAATGGTCAGAGGTGGTCATTTGGGTGTTTCATATAATAAAACTGTCATATCAGAAGAGGAAGCACAGAGTTATTCTTGTTTTTGGAAACCAGAAGTTAAAGGAAAAGTTGGTCATTTCGATTGGCACTTACCAAATTTAGGTATGATGAGTTTATATAAAGGTAATGGATCCGGATTGTGGGATTTAGATAATAAAAAATGGCAGGCTGTACAAGATGTAACTATGTCATTACGATCTCAAGTTGGTGGATATTTTGATTATGGTGGAACATTCAATTCCTTAAAAAATGGAGAAATGTTAGCAATGTGTGGTATTGGAGACTGGATAACTGGTGTATTAGAAAAAGATGGTGCTCCTGTAGGTTCAGTAATACCTAAAGAAGGTGGAATTCAATGGACAGAAAGTTACTGCATTGGGAAAGGAACTGATAAAGTTGATATAATTAAAAAATTTATTAATTATATGTTATCTCCAATTGGACAGGTTAAATCTGCACAAATGGCCGCTTACCCAGGGTTTTGCATTACTAAAGCAGGCAGAGCTGCTTTAATTGAGGCAGATCCAAAAGAAGCTAAAAGAAGCCATCAAATGGAAGGTATGCCAAATGATCCTATTGCATTAATAAATAACGGCCGAATTCATTACAGAGATATTCCTAAACAACAAACACTAGAAGATTGGAATGACTTTTGGTCCGAATATAAAAACGCATAATTTATTATACAAGGGCGATATTTTTATCGCCCTTTTTTAATATGAAACCTACTAAAAATAATTTAAATATTTATTCCTTAACTTTTAGGCTGCCTATTATTATCTGGCAGATAATATTTTTTGTTGGTCCAGTTTTATTCATGGTTGCCATGTCATTCTTTTTAGTCAAAAATTATAGAATGACTGAGGCATTTGAGTTCATTAATTGGACAAAAATGTTTTCAAAAAACTATTTTTGGGATAGCTACTGGTTTACTATTATTATTGCAGGAATTAGTACATTACTTACAATGCTAATAGCTTTTCCAGCTTCTTTCACTTTAGCTTTTAAAGTTTCAGATAATATTAGAAGATGGGCAATTTTTATGCTTATAATACCTTTCTTTACAAGTTATCTAGTCCGTACTTTTTCATGGTATGTTATTTTAGCTGAAAAGGGTGTGATTAATGCTTTGTTTAGTTATTTAGATTTAGGCCCTTTCAAAATGCTAAATACTCATATTGGAACATTAGTTGGTTATATGACTCTAACTCTACCTTTAGTAATCATTTTACAAACAGTAACAATGGCCAATATTGATAGAAATCTGATAGAAGCAGCCTATAATCTGGGATGTAAACCAAAATCAATTATTCAAAGAGTTATTATTCCCTTATCAAAAACAGGTTTTATTATCGCTGCGGTATTTTGCTTTATTTTGTCGTTTGGTGATTTTGTTGCCCCATTTTATCTTGGAGGGTCTCAAGAACCAACATTACCAATTTTAATTTTAGACACAACAAAATCAGGGCAACAATGGCCAAGAGCTGCGGTGGTTGCGATTGTAATGATGATAACTTTGTTTTCAATAGCTTTTATTGGAATAATGACTGCATATTCAAAAAGTTTTAAAAAATGACTAAAGAAAAATATTTGAATTTTATTCTTATAACATATTTGATTTTTATATTTGTGTTCATTTTCACACCAATAGCGTTTAGTGTTATTTTTTCTTTTAATTCTCAAAGATTTCCTACTATTCCATTAGGTAATTTTTCTTTAGAATGGTATATTAAAATTTTTAATGATCCTGGAGTATGGCAAGCTGCAATCAATAGTGTCATAGTATCCTTAGTAACATGTATACTTGCGACCTTTCTCGGTTTCTGTACAGCATATTCAGACTACCGCTACCGTTTTAAATTTAAAGGTTTATATCTAGCATTAGTTTTATTACCTCCTACCATTCCATTAATAATTCTTGCCTTAGCTATGTTAGCCTGGCTTTCTAAAATTGGGATGTCAGGTCAATTATGGTCAATTATTTGTGCACATAGTGTACTAACAGCACCATTTGCAATGGCTATTATTAGACTAAGATTAAATCAAATCGACCCGGATTTAGAGTCAGCTGCATGGAATTTGGGCGGCTCGGAGTGGGCTACAATGCGTTATGTGATATTACCTTATTGTAAACCAGCCATTATTTCATCACTTTGTTTAACTGCAGCTGTTTCTTTTGATGAATTTGCTATTTCATGGTTTGTTTCTGGATTAAATAAAACTGTACCAGTAATTATTCTTGAAATTGTACAAGGAAATATTGATCCTCAAGTTAATGCAATTGGTACTTTTGTATTCTTCACGTCTATAACATTAGTAATCACTGCACAAATTTTTTTCTTAACTTGGCAAATGAAAGGAAAAAATAAATAAATGTCATATAAACTAGTAACATTCAAAAATGTTTGTAAAAACTTTGAAAAAATTCCAGCAGTAAAAGATATTAATTTTGATATTGGAAAAGGAGAATTTCTTGCCATTATGGGACCTTCAGGGTGTGGGAAAACAACAACATTGAGAATGCTAGCTGGATTAGAAATACCGTCATCTGGTGAAATAAGATTTAATAATCGTCTGATGAATAATGTAAAACCGCATGAAAGAGATACACCTTTAGTATGGCAATCATTAGCTTTATTCCCTTTTTTAAACGTACAAGAAAATGTTGAATTTGGACTTAAAATGAGGGGCTTAAGTCCCAAAATAAGAAATAAAAAATCTTTAGAGTGGCTTGAAAAATTAGAGGTTAAAGAGCTTGCAAAAAGAGATATATCAACATTATCTGGCGGTCAAAAACAGCGTGTTGCTCTTGCAAGATCGTTAGTAATGGAACCTGAAATTTTACTTCTTGATGAGCCTCTATCAGCATTAGATGCGCATCTAGTAATCAGAATGCAAGCTGTACTTACACAATTACAAAAAGAATTGGATATAACTTTTGTTTACGTAACTCATTCACAATCAGAAGCATTTGCAATGGCGGATAGAGTAATAATTATGAATGTTGGGGAAGTTTCTCAAATTGGCACTCCAAAAGATATCTATAGATCTCCAACAAACAGGTTCGTTGCAGAATTTGTAGGAAGAAATAATATTCTAAGCGGCAAAGTTTATGATATAAAATCAAATATCGCCTATATCAAAACTAATGCAGGATGCTTTAATTTTCAACTTGATAAGAATAAGACTATACAAAAAGGAGATAAAATAAACTATATTATTTCGGCCGACTTAATGAATTTTTCTTCGGTAAAACCACAAAAATCAAATATTATAAATTGTCGATTAATTTCAGAAGAATATGTAGGTTCAATAGTTACCTTATTTTTAGAAAGTACAGATGGTACAGAATTCAAAATACAAATTACCGAAAGAGAACTTTCTAAATTTAATATTCAAAATGGAAATAAATATTGGTTAAGTTGGTCAGAAAAGAATGTTCATGTTTTAATTGAGGAATAATAAATGATAAGGAATCCTATACCTTGGCCTGACAATGCAAAATGTGCCGTATCAATAACTTTTGATATGGATGCTGATAGTTTAATCCACATTTCTAAGCCAGATGATAGTTTTAAAAGGTTATATCCTATTTCAATGGGCAAATACGGTCCAAATGTTGCAATTCCAAGAATTTTAGAAACATATCGTAGGTTTGGATTAAAACAATCATTTTTTATTCCTGGATGGTGTTTAAAAGAATATCAATATCAAATTGAAAATATATTAAATGACGGACATGAAATAGGTCATCATGGATATTTACATGAAGACCCAATCAAAACATATGGAAATCAAAGAGAATGGTTTGAAAAAACCCTAGAAATACACAAACAAATTTGTGGTAAACATCCCATTGGTTATAGAGCACCAGTTTATAATATTACGGATGATGTTATTGACTTAATGATAGAACATAAATTTAAATATGATAGCTCAATGATGGCAGATGATATACCATATGAAATTAAAACTCCAAAAGGAAATTTATATGAAATACCTGTTCATTGGGGAACAGATGATTGGCCTCCATTTGCTCATTATGAAGAAATTGGATATATGATGCCTGTACAGGCACCTTCAAAAGGACTATTAGGTTTTTGGGAAGAGTTTGAAGCACAATACGAAGCTGGTGGATTTTTCATGTTAATTATTCATCCATTTTTAACTGGAAGACTTGCAAGATGGAAACAGGTTGAAAGTTGGATAGAAAGCACACTTGAAACAAAAAATGTATGGTTTGCTAAACTGGAAGATATAATTAAATATTTGGATGATTTAAAAAATCAAAGTATTTGGACGCCAAGTGTAGAAAAGTTACCCTACTATCATAAAAAAATTTTATAGGAGTTTAATTACCAATGCTTAGTGAAATTGATCAAAAATTGTTGCAAGTAGCTTATGATGAAGCAAAAGCAGGTTTTCTTGAAGGTGGATGTCCTATTGGCTCAGTATTAGCAAGAAATGGAGAAATTTTAGCTCAGGGTAGAAATCAAAGAGTGCAGAAAGGAGATCCTATAGCACATGGAGAAATGGATGCTTTAAGAAAAGCTGGAAGACAAAAAACATATAAAGATACTGTTTTGTACACCAGTTTAAGTCCTTGTATGATGTGTAGTGGTACAATTGTTCAATTTGGTATTCCTAAAGTAGTAATTGGCGAAAATAAAACATTTGGTGGAAATGAAAAGTTTCTAATATCAAAAGGTATTGATGTTGTTATTGCAAATGATAAAAAATGCATAGAATTAATGTCCAAATTTATTAAAGAAAAACCTGAACTGTGGCTAGAGGATATAGCAGAAGATGACTAATAATTTGATTATAATTCCACCAAGAGAATCAAAAGCAGTTTTAATATCAAAAAATCAAAAAATTAAAATTATCAACACACATGGAACCCAAGTTGTTGATACTTGGTGTTTTAATCAAAATGACGTAGGCGAATTTATGTCAATGGAACATAATAGAGCAGTTACAAGTTCTATATTTCCAAAAGAGGGTGAATATTTATACACAAACAAAAGAAAACCAATTCTTCACATTATGGCGGATACTTCACCTGGTAGGCATGATACTCTAATTGCTGCTTGTGATACTTATCGATATCAAATGCTTGGTTGCGATGGTTATCATGAAAATTGTACAGATAATTTATTTAATTCCTTAGATAAATTAGGATACAAAATTAAAGAATGCCCTTCACCATTAAATCTTTGGATGAATATTCCAGTTAATAATGACGGTGATGTTACATTTTCTTCCCCTCTATCAAAAAAAAATGATTTTATAATTTTAGAAGCAATTATAGATTGTATTGTTGTTATGTCAGTATGTCCTATGGATATTGTTCCTATAAATGGGGAGGACCGCATTATTAACGAAATTCAATATCAAATCTTAATTGACTAAATTTTATGGTTTAAAATCTTCTTAACCTTCGTCATTAAATAATAAAATTAATAAAGAAACTAAAATAACAAAAGCACCAACAAAAGTAATTGTGTTAGGGAGTTGTTGCAAAAAAATAATTTGCAATAAAACTACCCATATTGGAACAGCATATGTATATGCCATAACTTTAATTGAACTCAATCGAACAGCAGAATATTGAATCAAAAAAAAGCTAGCTGCTGTTGCAAAAATTGCTAAATATAAAATTGTTAATAAAACGATAACTGGAAAATCGATCCAACTATGATAAATAATTTCTTTGTTAGAAAAAAGTCCCAAAATTATTATGCCAGATATTAGCGTACCAAAAGTTTGAATAATTGCAGGTTCACCATTATTAAACTTTGGTATTAATGCCGCATATAAGGCATGACAAATGCAACCCATAAAAAAAAGTTTTTCACCATAACCAACTTTGAAATTAATGAAATTTTGAATATTTCCATCAAAAATAATCCATATTGCACCTATAGCTGCGACAACAACAGTAATCCAAACTTTTTTAGACATTACTCGGTTAGAAAAAATTAAATCAAAAAAACCAGCTAATAAAGGAGTAAGAGTAAATACAACTGCCATAGAAGTAGATGATGCTGTTTTTAAACCTTCAAACATTGTTATAAAATAAATTGATATCAATGCACCTAGAATTAAACTCCTCCCAATAGATAAATATTTTAAAAAACAAAATTTGCTTTGATAAAGAATTAAAATTGCAATTGCTATAAATGCTATTAAAAACCTTAGAAAAGTCACTAAATCTGGTGAAATAAGGTTTGCAATAATAGATCCCAAAACAAAAGAGCCTGATACTAGAAGTGAAAACATTAACATTGCCATGTGACCACTTGCGATAGATTTTGAAGGAAATTCCATTTTTTAATTTTTCAAATTTTTTTAAATAATAATGTTATTTAAAATGAGGATCCTGGTTTTTTCAAAAAAATAATCTCTTCTTGTGTTGATTTTCTTCCAAGAATGGTATTTCTATGAGGAAATCGTCCGAAATTGTTTACTATTTCATAATGTCTTTTTGCAAAATCATATGTTTTGTCATTTGTGTATTTTTTAAAAAGAGGTAGAGATAATTCTTGAATTGCAAGATTTTCACTATGCATTAATGGCATAAGCAAAAAATGTCTCCAGGAAGTATTATCATATTCTAAGTAACCTTTGGTTATACCCATAAAACAAATTTTTAAAGCTTTTTCATCTCCTGCAAACGCTTTAGGAGAATTTCTATAAATATTCCTAGTGAATTGGTCTAATAACAAAATTAAGGCTAAGTTGCCCTTTATATTTACGTTCCAATCCATAAGATTATCATCTAAAGCAAGATCTACTAAAGAATTAAATCTTTCTTTTAATAATTGATCAAAATTATCATCTTTTTCAAACCACTTTTTTGAGTCAATATCTGTAAACCAAAATTTAATAATAGTGTTAAAATCCATTATATTTCCTTGTTAAAAAATAGTTAAAAACTTGATAGAATTTTATTCCCACTTTTAGTTTTAAATTCAGCAACTATCCCAATTTTATTATTATTTTCATATGAAATTCGATCATCTTTTAATCTCTTTAAGTTTGATTTGAAATCAATAATTTTTGGATGACAAATAGTCAAATGATATAATTCACATTCTACTAAATTTAAACTTTTAGATGGATGAGAAGAATTTTTATCCCATTCTATAAATGCAGGAAAAATATTGTTAAAAGGTAGAATTCCATCATTTTTAATTGTCATTTTCCAATTTAATTTATCTCTTGTTATTTTTTTTACTTTGCCGACATCAACACTAGTATTCATAACTATTTCTTCAATTTTTTCACAGTTACAAATCCAATTTGTAAGTTTTGGAGAACCATGAAAATTATCAAGATTAAACCAACACGGGTAATTTATTTTATTGCTACTTGGATCGATAGATATAGCCTCAAGATAAAGTCCATCTTTTAATCCCAGTAAATTATTGTGGGTTCCAAAAATCTCATGCTTACCTCCCTTTTGCATTTTAAAACCTAAAGTAGATTCTATATATTCAGTGGCTTCTCCTAAATTAGTACCCGATATAGCAAAATGATCAATTTTCATATTTTTACAATCAAAAAAATTTAAGTTCACTCCAAGCAATAAAGTCTAAATTTCTATAGTTTGGTTTTCCATAAAATAGTGGCTTATTAGAATCTCCTTCTGTAACTATTCCTCCTGCTCCTGTAAGAATTGCATCTCCTGCTGCCGTATCCCATTCCATTGTAGGTGAAAACCTAGGATAAACGTCAGCATCACCTTTGGCAATCGCACAAAATTTTATTGAAGAGCTTGCTGATATAATATTTTTTATTTTTCTATCAGCTAGCCATGTCTCAGTCTTTGAAGACAAATGGTTTTTACTAGCAATAGCAATTATATTGTCAGTTTCGCCTTTTTTAACTTTTAAGTTAAGAGTTTCACCATTTTTATTTTCAAAAAATGAACCTTCTGTACTTATTCCATAATACAATTGTCCTGAATTTGGAGAATAGATAATTCCCATAATTGGTCTATTTTTTGAAATTAACCCAATGTTAACAGTAAACTCACCAGAACCACTAAAATCTAAAAACTCTTTTGTTCCGTCAAGTGGATCTACAAGAAAATATTCATCAGAAAAGACTTTCTTATGACTGATACTATTTTCTTCACTTACTATAGGAATATTAGGTGCAATAGAATATAAACTCTTCAAAATTATTTCTTCTGACAATCTGTCAGCAATAGTAACCGGAGAACCATCCTCCTTATATTCTGCTTTTGCTCCATTTTTATAGATTTCTATTATAGCATCTCCAGCCTCAAATACTACCGGTTTTAAATTAAAAATTAATTTTTCTAAATTCAAATCTTTATCTCCGAAATACATACTTTCAAAAATTATTTTTTATCCAAAAATCAAGCCCAGACTCTTCAATTTTAGGATAATTAAAGAAGCACAATACTCAACATTTTTATCCTCAGAATTTAAAATTAATTCAGGGTTGTTCGGAACTTCATAAGGATCTGAAATACCAGTAAATTCCTTAATTTTACCTTCTCTTGCTAATTTATATAATCCTTTTCTGTCTCTTTTTTCACAAATTTCTAATGGTGTTGATAAATAGACCTCAATAAAAGATCCAAAAGCCTCAATCTCTTCTCTTACATCATCTCGGGTTTTTTGATATGGAGCAATTGGTGCACAAATAGCAATACCACCATTTTTAACAATTTCCATTGCAACAAAACCAATTCTTCTTATATTGAGATCTCTATCTTCTTTAGAAAAACCAAGTTCAGAACTTAACCTTTTCCTTACAATATCTCCATCTAACAAAGTAACAGATCGATCTCCCATTTCTAGAAGCATATTTATTAGAGCATTAGCAATGGTTGATTTACCTGAACCAGATAAGCCGGTAAAAAATATTGTAAATCCTTTTTTATGTAAAGGTGGCTTGGCTTTTTTTAATTCTTTTATAACTTCAGGAAATGAGAACCATTCAGGTATAATTAAATCCTTATCAAGTCTCCTTCGTAATTCAGTGCCTGATATTTCAACAATACTTGAATTCTTAGGGACCTGATTAATTGGAACATATTCAGCTTTATCTTCAAGAAAAACAAAATTTTGGAATTTTACCAATTGAATATTTATTTTATCTTGAAACTGTATGAATAGATCTTGAGCTTCATACTCGTGATAAAATGGAACTTTGTCTGACCTTAATCCTGGTCCAGCGTGATCTCTTCCAACAATAAAATGAGTACATCCATAGTTAGCTCTAATTAATCCATGAAGAATAGCTTCTTTAGGACCTGCCATTCTCATAGCTAAGTTTAATAGAGAAATACAAGTTGTTGATTTTGTGTAATATTTTAAAATAGCCTCATAGCATCTGACCCTTGTGAAATGATCAATATCTCCTGGTTTAGTCATTCCAACCACTGGGTGAATTAATAAATTAGCTTCATTTTCAGAGGAAGCTCTTAAAGTTAATTCAAAATGAGCACGATGTAAGGGATTTCTAGTTTGAAATGCAACTATAGAGGACCAACCTAATTTATTGAATATACGTCTTAATTCATTTGGTGAATTTCTTAAATGTTTAAAGTCATAAAAATTCGGTTTGTTTATACCTATTATTTTTCCACCAACATAAACATTTTTAGATTTATTTAGCAGATAATTAACACCTGGATGCTCGGAATTTGTAGTACCAAACACTTTTTCTGCTTCAAAAAGTTTATCGGGATACCATATATCTTCAACAATAAGTATTGCTAAATTTACACCCTCTTGATCCTTAAGGGAAATCTCTTCACCTAATTCCAAAGTATCAGCAAACTCTTTTGAAACATCCAAATTTATTGGGATTGGCCATAATTCACCATTGAGTAGAAGCATATTCTCGCAAACTGACATGTAGTCTTTTTTTGTAAGAAATCCATTTAAAGGATTAAAAGAACCGTCTAAAAGCAGATCTAAGTCACAAGTTTGACGCAAATTTAAATCAAATGATTTTAAAGAAGGTGCTTTTTCCCTGTAATAAATTAATTTTTCACCAGTTGAATATAATTCCGGTATTATTTTTTTCATACTTACAACTTATCTTTAGCAATAAAACACAAAGTTCTTAATCTCTAAAATTAATGAACTGAACAGGAATATCTAAAGAAAGGTTTTTGATTAAATTAATGATTTTTTGCAAATCATCCCTTTTTTGACCCGATACTCTTAACTCATCACCTTGAATTTGACTTTTTACTTTAAGTTTACTTTTTTTGATTTCTAAATTTATTTTTTTTGCATCCTCTTTATCTATCCCATCTATAATAGAAAATAAAATTCTAATTGAATTGCCAGAGGCACTTTCTTTTCTAAATTCTTTTAAAGACTTTGGATCAATTTTTCTTTTTACTAAGTTACTAATCAAAATGTCATTTACTTGCTTTGCTTTTAAATCATCTTCCGTATGAACAACTAAATATTCATTTTCTAACTCAATTTTAGAGATTGAACCTTTAAAATCATATCTTTGACTAATTTCTTTCATGGAATTTAGGACAGCATTTTTTAATTCACTTAGATCAATCTTACTCACTATATCAAAACTTGGCATATTTATACTCTAATTTTAGGTTTAGGAGGTTGTTGGCTTAATACTTTATCAACAGATTTTCTTGATCTTAAATTTTCTAAAAAAATTGACAGATTAGGTCTTCCAATTCGTAATTTAGTTTTATCAAAATCCCATCTTGTTAATGTATACAAATAAAAATCAGCAGCAGTAATTAATTTACCACATAGATATGGATTCAAGTTTTGTTCAATATAATCATAAATTATAGATTGTTCTTGTTGAGCTTTTTCTTTCAAACTTGTAAATCCAATTTCATTAACATAATCATTTGCATGATGTTGCCTATGATATCCTGAATATAAAGTGCTAGATAATAGACTTAGCATTCGCCAGTATTGTAAATAATCAGTACTTTCTTTAGTTGGACTTAGACCAGGATAGTTAGTTGTTATGTAATTAACAATTGCTAATGATTCAAAAATTTCTGTACCATCTGGTAAAATTAGCACAGGTATTTTACCTAATGGATTGTAACCTTTACTGGTTGATTTAACCAATTCCTCTTTACTAACAAACTGAATATCGTAAGTAATCTTTAACTCTGTAAATAAGAATTCAGGTATTAAGGATCCAGCACCAGATTTACCTAAAATTAGATATTTTTTCATATGAATAACATGTTAGTAAACTTCTAGAATTAGTTAAAAAAATATGTAATATATAATTATACTTAAATAAACAATTTATCAAAAAAATTTTGAGTAATTTTTTCTGATATTAATTACAAAAAAAGATCTGCAACAAATTATGTTTTACTACCTAAGGAAAAATACGGGTGTTTATTATGTCATAATGGCTGGGATGTTATGGTCAATGATTGGCATAGGAATAAGATTAATTGAAAATGCTAATGTTTGGCAAATTTTATTATATAGATCATCAAGCTTAGTATTATTTTTATTCATAGTTTTATTAATTAATACAAAAAAAAATCCTTTTGTTTTAATTTACCAATCAAAGTTTCCTGTTTTTATCGCAGCTATTGGTTTATTTATAGCCTATTCAGGTGGTATATATGCTGTGCAAAATACAAGTGTTGCAAATGCAATGTTATTGTTTGCTTCCGCTCCATTAATTACATCTATCTTAGGTTACTACTTCTTAGGAGAAAAACTATCTTTGTATACTTTCTTAGCAATTTTAATTGCTTTTCTAGGTATTTTCGTAATGTTTATGGATAGTTTTGGAAATAATTCTATAAATGGAAGCATTGGCGGGGTTATTTCTGCATTTGGATTTTCAATTTTCACAGTTTCTTTAAGATGGGGAAAACAAAATAATATGTTACCGTCAGTTTTTTTATCAGGATTATTAGCTATTTTAATGACTGTAATAATTTGTAAAATTCAAAATCATAACTTAATAATTGAAAAATATGATGCATTTTATGCCTTATTTTTAGGGATTTTTCAGGTTGGCATTGGGTTGATTTTATATACAGCAGGATCTAAAACAGTTCCTGCTGCTGAACTAACTTTGTTATCACTCTGTGAAGTATTACTAGCACCAATTTGGGTTTGGATATTTTTAGGAGAAGGTGCAACAAGACTGACCTTTATTGGTGGCTTTATATTATTAATAGCTTTAATATTTAATTCAATATTTTTGATTATAAAAAGGAATACAAAAAAAATGGAGATTAATAAATAAGTGATTTCAAACAATTTATTAATTTAAAAAAATCTTCTTCATTATTCCATAAATGGGGTGTTATCCTTAAATAACCAGATCTTTCAGAAATAAAGATTTTATTTTTTTTCAAATTATTGATTAATGAAACTCCGCCATATCCCGGTAATCTAGCACTTATAAAGTGCGGTGCTCTATTTTTTTCTGCTAGAATTTCAAAGCCTAATTCTGAAAGGCCTTTGCAAATTATCATATTATTTTGGTAAAGTGTATTTTCAATTTTTTTAATACTCCAATCATGCAGTTGTTCTAGTGCTGCTTTCACACCAGGTAATAGAGAAAAATTAGCTCTTTGTCCCATATCAAATCTAATAGAATCTGAATTATATAAACTTTGATAATCTGTTAGTTTTGAAAAATCTTGACTATTTTTTCTTCCAATCCAAGTCTCTTCTAAAGGCGCACCGTCAATGAACTTATCAGAAATATATAAAAAACCTGTAGAATAAGGACCAAGCATCCATTTATAATTTGCAATAATAGCAAATTCAGGATTTATTTCCTTTAAGTCAATTTGCATAGCACCAGCAGATTGTGTTAAATCTAAAATAAGATTAACATCAAATTTTTTGCAGGCACCACTAACTTTTTTTAAGTCAATAATATAGCCATCAGTCCAACGAATATTGGGAATTGCAACAACCGCTACCTCTTCACTAATTTTATTAATTATTTCTTCTGTTAAAGTAGTTTCATTTAAATCATCAATTATCTCTAATACCCCTTCTTGCTTCTTAGAAAGCTCCATCCATGGGTAAACATTAGATGGAAATTGATCTTTTAAAATCAAAATCTTATTTTTTGTTTTTGTTAATTTGATATTATTTGCAGCAGTTGAAATACCATATGATGCAGATGGTATTAAAGATACGTTTTTATATGAAATATTAAATAAATTTGAAAAAATAATTTTAGTTTCTTTAATCTGATGAAAAAAATGAAATTCAGGATCTATTTTCCAAGGTTCAGTCTCTAGCTTACACCCTTTATTTATAGCTTTTTCAACTTTTAAAGATAATGGTGAAATATACGCAGTATTTAGATATACTATTTCATCAGGAATATTAAATAAATTCCTCTGACAACTAATTTTATTTCCCATTATATCACTCTATATCTATGTATACACTTTAATTTCCATAAAAAAATTATTAAATAGTATAGTATGAAATTATATGCTTTTAAATTAATATTAATTATTAACGTATTTGTTGTATCATTTGCCTTTTCTGATGTTATTGAGATTGGAAATATTGAGCTAAAATCATTACTACAAAAGAAAATTCCTTTGATTGATATTAGAAGAAAAGATGAATGGAAATCTACAGGTATAGTAGAAAATAGTATACTTATGACTTTTTTTGATAAAAACGGAAAAGCTAATACAAATGAATGGTTAAAAGAGCTTAACAAAATAGCAAATAAAAATGATCCAGTAATATTAATTTGTAGAACTGGTAGAAGAACCGGAATTATATCCAAATTTCTATCTGAAAAAGTAGGGTACAGGTTAATTTACGATGTAACTGACGGAATTACTGATTGGATTAAAAAAGGTAATACTGTAGTAAATCCTTATTAATTTTAAAAATTATTTATCTCCTTTTTTACTTAGTGATGCCATCCGATAAAAAAGTTTAGACCCTAAAACTCCTTCATGAAATGCAACTGCACAAATGTGTAAAAGTATTAAAAATAACAAAATTTTTGAAAATGTTATATGAAGAAATTGAGAAATGTCAGAATTAAAATAATACATATACATTCCAAAAACAGGCATTGAAAATAATATTAAATAAATAAGATAATGCGATAATCTTGCAAAGATTTTGATTGTTAAAGGGATTGATTTAGGCAACGGTGGTGCACCAAATAAAATCCTTAAAAAAAGCCTGACAATCATTAATAAAAAAATAATAACTCCTACTAAATAATGGTTGTTTAGATATTGGCAGCTCTTTAAAGCGTTAGTTTTACTATTAATACAGCTTTCTAATTCTAAAAACTCAATGTTCCCACCAAATGTAAATTGATAGACTACAAGCAAAGCTACAAGCCAATGAATAATAATTTGAGAAAAATGATAAGAAGAATTATTTGATTTTCTGTCGATTTTATTTTCAAATATACCCATAAAAGTAAATTTTATTTTTCACAAGTTTGATAATTACTTACCATACAGTTTTTTACCATCTGTTTAATAAGCGAAATTTCTTTATCAGTTAAATTACCCTTTAAAGTATTCATATTTTCTGTTGCTTCTTGCATACCTTTGGATGCAGAAATCATGTACCACATTTGAGCAAGTAAAAGATTTTTTTGCACTCCTTCACCTTTAAAATACATTACACCTACATTGTTCTGAGCTCTTGGATGCCCCTGCTTTGCAGATGTTTGCAACCACTTGAAAGCTAATTTCTTATTTTCTTCAACTCCTTTACCATTATCATACATCCAGCCAAGATAATATTGAGCATGTGGATGACCTAACTCAGCAGCTTTTATGTACCACTCAGCAGCAGTTTCGAAATTTTTAGATACTGATAACCCATTAAAATACATCATACCTATGTATGTTTGTGCTCTAATATCACCTGTCTCAGCTAATGAAAAAAATTCCTCAAAAGCAGTATCATAATCTTGAGCTTTAAATGCTTTTAACCCAACTATGAAATCAGCTGCTAAAGCAGTTTTTAAATTTAACAAACTTAAAAGAATGACCAAAAAAAGATTTTGCATATTCCTTCCTCTTAAAACTCCAATAACAATAATATTTTTATTGAATATTTTTTTATAGTATTTTGTAATTATAAATAATAAAATATAAATTTATAGATATTTAAATACCATATTCAAAAAAATTACATTAGTTAAAATTCAGTAATGAAATACCGAAAGCTTGGAACAACAGATATTAAAGTAAGTGTCATTTGTTTAGGAACGATGACATGGGGAGAACAGAATTCAGAGAAAGAAGCTTTTCAACAAATGGATTATGCTGTTGAAAGAGGTATAAATTTTTTTGATACAGCAGAATTATACTCAGTAATGCCTAAAAAAGAAACTTATGGAAAAACAGAAGAAATAATAGGAAATTGGTTTCAAAATAAAAAAAATAGAAAAGATATTATACTGGCTTCAAAAATTGCTTCTAAATCAGAGGGTTTAGAGTGGATAAGAAAAGGTTCTAAATACCTAGGCTTTGATAAAACCAATCTTAATAATGCAATAGATCAGAGCTTAAAACGGCTAAAAACAGATTATATAGATCTATATCAACTTCATTGGCCAGAAAGAAAAGTTCCAAAATTTGGTGTTTTAGATTTTGAATATGATCCTAATGATGAAGACTGGACACCACTAGAGGAAGTTTTAGAAAATTTACAAATGCAAATAAAGACAGGAAAAATTAGGCATATTGGCCTTTCTAATGAAACTCCTTGGGGTGTTATGAAATTCTTAGAAATATCAAAAGAAAAAAGTTTGCCTAGAGTAATGTCGATTCAAAACGTCTACAGTTTAGTAAATCGAATATTTGATATTGCAAATTCTGAGGTTTCTATTAGAGAAAATTGTGGTTTACTTGCATATTCACCTTTAGCAGGTGGAAGATTAAGTGGTAAATATTTAAATAATCAGACCCCAAAAAATTCAAGGTATACACTATGGCCTCGCCGTTTTTCACGTCATCATACTGAAAGAGGCGAAAGAGCAATAAAGTCTTATGTGGATTTAGCTAAAAAAATAAATATTAATCCATCAACATTTGCTAATGCATTTGTTAACAATAGACCATTTGTAACAAGTAATATAATTGGTGCTACTTCAATGGAACAACTTAAAGAAAATATAGATAGTATTGAAATAGATTTAAGCCCTGAAATTTTAAAATTGATAAATGAAATTCATTTATCTGATCCTAATCCTTGTGTATAAAAAATAATTAAATCTATTTTACAACATACCAATTAGAGGTAAAAATTTTTGTACTAAAGCAAGTGGATTGAAACCAAATCTAGGCAAAATTAGTATTATTCCTATAGAAACTAGTACTATAAATATCACTTTCAATACAGAATTTAAATTATGAGATAAAGGAATTTTATTTTTTGAAGAATAATTATTAAATATCCAAATAAAAAGCGTTATAAGTATTGATAATACGAGAAGTCTGATCATTTCATTAGAGCGTATGATTTAGTATTGTTGATGTATAAGATATAAAACTTAATAAAATTACTGCAAGCAATCATATAAATTAATTTTTTAAAATCAAAACAAAGAATTCTTAATTAATAAGAAATTTATTTAATCAGATTTCTCGTCGTTATTAAAAATTCTGTCACCATTTTTATCAAAAAAATTGCTGAATGGTATTGTTTTTTTTGAATCTTTTTTATTTAATTTATTGTACGAAACATATTTTAAAAAAAGCTTCTCTTTAATTAATTTTTTAGAATTTTCACAAATCTCAGATTTCATAATTTATACCCTATTTTTCTAAAAAAATATGCAGAATACGTGCCAAAAAAAAGCTCAAATCTATCAAATTAGCTATATTCGAGACAAGATGTCTCATTCTATTCACATGGTATTTAAACTGCATATATCTACTAAAGGGAGATACTCTATGATACAATCATTCGAAATATGGTGCGACTATTGTTTAAAAACCAAATATTATGATGATTTAGAAGCTATAAAAGATGATAGTTTTATAAAAATTAATGATAGTATATTGTGTAAAAACTGTGCTGAAAATAACAAAATAGTAGATTAATTTTTTTTATGATTTATTCTTTATCATGGAACATGAAAATCTCAAATATTCTATAAAAAATCATATAGTATGCAATAAATGTATTAAAGAATTATCAACGCTATATTCAAAAGATATAAATTTAAAAAACTTTGTTAAATTTGAAGTTGGATTTACCAGTTTAGGAATTCAAATTTGGTGTATGAGACATAATATAAATGTATGTCATATTGATTTTGATGATAATCAATTATCTGCTGATTTCCGTTGTTTAGAATTTGATAATAGTAATTAGAATTTTTAAACTTTAATAGTTAACCAAATACTTGATTGGCAGCATTAAAAACAAATGAGTGTCTTAGGGCTAACTCATCTTTGTTTTTTGAATATCCTCCACCTATAACTGTAGCAACTGGTATAGATAGCTTTTTTAGAAAGTTTAATACTAATATGTCTCTTTCTAAACAACCATCATCATCAATATTTATTTTTCCTAATTCATCATCCTTGTGAATATCTATTCCTGCATCATATAATACAAAGTCCGGTTTAAAGGAATTTACACAAAATTTAATTGTTTTTTGAATTTCATTTAAGTATTCAGTATTATTTGTATGGTCCTCTAGTTCAATATCAAGATTACTTTGAGCTTTATTTAGGGGAAAATTTTTTTTACAATGTATTGAACAAGTGAAAATATTATCATTTTTTTCAAGAATTCTAGCTGTTCCATCCCCTTGATGCACGTCACAATCAAATATCAAGATCTTTTTTACAATTTTATTGTTAATTAACATTAATGAAGCATAAGCAAGATCGTTAAATACACAAAAACCTGAACCATAATCAAAATGAGAATGGTGTGTCCCACCCCCTAGGTGACACCCGATACCATTTTTTATAGCTAAATTTGCTGTTAGTAGAGTGCCATTAACGGCAAGAAATGACCTTTCTGATAACCTTTTAGACCAAGATAATCCTAACTTACGTTCTTCCTTATAGCTCAATAACCCATATTTAATTTTCTTTATGTAAGTTAAACAATGTGAAATTGTTAAATCGCTTAAAGCAGCTGCAGAAGGATTATTAATAACTGCATTCTCAAATAATTTACTATTTTTCAACGCTGTAAAAAGATCAGAAAATTTTGTTGAAGTAAAACGATGATTTTCCTTTAATGGTATATCGTAATTATCATGGTAAACCCAATTGATCTTCATCTCAATTAAAGAAACTTAAAAATTATAACTTTATTATTTTTCATTGAATGAGCTTTCGTTTTCTTTATTTATGTCTTGTTTTCCCTTTATTTTTTTATTTAAATAACAAATACCTAAACCTAAAAATATACCAGTTACTAAACTTACCTTCGCAGTGATTAAATTAGATAATATCATGATGATTTTTCCTTAATAATTAAACTAATACTATCTAAAAATAATATTTAAGTGAATATTTTTAAGGCCTATTATGAAAAAAACCTTTACATATCTTTTAATTTTTAAAAAAATCGAAGATTTACTTATAAAATGGTATTGGGTAAGTCTTACTACAATCTGGATTGTAATTATTTTACTTATTTTCTTTTTTTTTCAATAATAGCTTTTTAGCCAATTGAAAAAACTTTCCTAATGTTCTACCTTTGTTCTAATGTTAGGAGAAGAAGAACAAAATAATTGCTCTAGTTGTAACCTTCCTTATAAGAAACTTTATTTATGTAAATATGACAATAAAAAATATTGGGAAGTAATTTGTTATAATTGTATTAGAAAAGTAAGCTTTTTATATTTTGATACGTTTAAATATGGTGGAATACTTAATAAAAAAAGTTACAAATAATATCTTAATTTTTTAAAATGATTTCATACTCATGAAAATCTGTTTTTATGGCAACTTTATCATACAAAGATTGTGCGATATGATTATCAAATTTAGTTTTCCAGTAAATTCTATCAATATTATTTATATTACAAATTTTAGTTAAATGATTTAAGAGAGCAGATGCATATCCTTTTGAGCGATAATCTTCTATAATAAATAGATCTTCTAAATAACATACATTATTTACACTCCAAGTAGATTTATGATAAATAAAATTCATAATACCTACTAATTGTTTTTTGTTGTTTCTAGAAGTTTCATAACAACCCAAACAATAGATTGCTTCTTCTTTATTTAATATATCATTCCATGAATGCCTTATTATTTTCTCAGATAATTTTGAATTATAAAACAAAAGATACTTTTTAAAAATAAACTTCCAATTTTCATAATCATTTTCACTAATTTCTTTTATAATACACATAAAATTTTCCCATTTTTGAAAAATTAAACAATAAGTTTTTATTAAAATCTAAAGAAATAAAATTCTATCTATTATCAAAAAAGGTGTATATAATATTTTGATTAAATATAACCAAGAAAGATCTTCAAATAAAAAAAATTTTTAAAATATTTTCTTATTATTATTGGAATTATTTCAGTCATAGCAATAGTGTTATTAGTATTAATTGGGACACTCTCAAGTAATGAAAGAAAAATAGCCAATGATTTCACTTTATTAATTAGTAGCGGTGAATATAATCAGGCCTCAAACCTAATGCATGATGAATTAAAAAAGAGTTCACATTAGATGATTTTAAGAAAGCTTTTAAAAATTACAACCTTACATAGAAACATCATTTAAATCTATCAGTATAGCTAATAGTGTTACAACATTAGAAGGAACTGCAAAAACAGCTGATAATTGTTCGAGTAAATTATATTTTGAAATTTTAGAAGACAAAATAATTAGTTTTAACATTAGTTCCCTTTGTTAAAAATTAAAATTTTATTTGTTTGTTATTATCTCATCTTTCAAAAGATACCAACATTTATTTATAAGTAAAACTATAAAAATGATAACTGAAAACGAAAAACTTTTCATTGAAAAATTTAAAAAATCAGACATTTCAGAATGGAGTAAAATTGAAAGCGACCCAAAGGTGAGGCATTTTGTAGATGGCAAAAAACAAACATATAAACAATCAGAAGAATATATAAAAAAAAATATTTTATCCTATGACAATAATGGCTTTGGTAGATATGCTGTTCGCTTTAAAAAAAATAAACAATTAATTGGAATGTGTGGCTTTATAGAAGAAGATTATGGGATTGATTTTGGTTATAGATACACTCCGACAGTATGGAGAAATGGAATTGGGTTTGATGTAGCAAAATTAGTTTTAAATTATGGTATAAAAAAACTTAAACTTTATAAAATTTTAGCACTTACTCATGAAGATAATCATGGTTCAATTCGTATCTTAGAAAAGTTAGATTTTATAAAAAAAAATAAAATTATTTTGCATAAACAGAATACTTACATATTTAAATTAGAGATTAAAAATAATAAATAATAGTTTTTTTTAAGAGTTTTTTTATCATCTTTTTTTAAAATATTTCTGCCTCTTTTAATAAATGAAATAGTTAATTCAGCTTAAATTAAAATATAACCTTTTTACTAATTTAATCTATTATTTTAATATCTTATCTTTAGGATGATTGATACCATCAAAGTTAGTTATTTTATAAGTTAAATAATCAGATTGAAAACCATCAATACAAGTAATATTGATGCAGAATTTTCCAGGTGAAGATCTACTTTTATGATGTGTATGAGTTCCACATATAATACAAAAAAAATGCGGGTACTCCATTGTATTAAAAAAATACTCAGTCATAGATTCTTGACCTTCTATAAAATACAAATTAGCAGAAGGAATACAAATCATACCAAATCCTTTTTTTTTACTACATATTGAACAATTACAACGTATGATTTTATCAATTTTTTCAGTTAATAGAAGTTCCATTTTAATAGAACCACAATGACAAGATATCTTTAATTTGGTATAAGTTTTGTTTATATCTAAAAATGATCATTGATTGATTTAGAAATAACTTTATTAATTATCATATTAATGTTTAGTAAACTCCAAAGTAAAAATGAGGTAAAATTAGATTTTTAAATTACTTTATCCTTAATTAATTTAAATAATAACATTTAAAAATGATCCCTTTAAATAATAATATTCACAAAACATTCTCCCCTCCAATAGAGGAAGCTTTAAATTGGTTAGAAAATATTGAAACACCAAAAAAATTAAAATTACTTAATTTAAGCCAAGCTGCACCAATGCATCCTCCCCCAAAAGAAATATGTCAGGCAATAGCACATGCATCATTAAATAATAAAGATGCTCATCTTTACGGACCTATATTAGGAAATAATGATTTACGAAAAGAATTAAGTAAGAAATGGAATAAAATTTATAATGCAAAAATTAATTCAACTAATATTGGAATTACATCAGGATCTAACCAAGCATTTTGTGCTGCGCTTACATCAATTGCATCACCTGGAGATAATATAATTTTAACTAATCCATGGTATTTCAATCATAAAATGTGGCTAGATATTTCATCAATAAAATCAAAAATCATTCCATTAAACAATAAAATGTTACCAGATCCCAAAAATGCCAAAAAATTAATTGATCAAAAAACAAAGGCTATTTTACTCGTTTCACCAAATAATCCTACCGGAGTAGAATATCCAAAAGAATTACTGTTAGAGTTTTTTAAATTGGCAAAAAAGAATAATATTATGCTAATTTTAGACGAAACATATAGAGATTTTCATTCTAGTAATGATCCAATCCATACCTTGTTTCAACAAAAAAATTGGGGAAATAATTTTATAAGTCTTTACTCCTTTTCAAAATCTTACAGATTAACAGGCCATAGAGTCGGTGCAGTTTTCACTAAAAGTGAAAGATTAAAGCAAATTGAAAAATTTTTGGATACAGTAACTATTTGTCCAAACCAATTAGGCCAAATAGGAGCTTTGTACGGTTTGAGGGAATCATCAAGTTGGCTAAAGGAAGAAAGAAAAAAAATACTTAATAAAAAAGACAAAGTTATCAAAAGTTTTAAAAATTTAGAACGCTGGAAACTAAAGAGTTGTGGAGCTTACTTTGCCTATGTTGAGCATCCTTTCAATAAATGTTCTAATATAATTTGCAAAAAATTACTTTCAAAAAGCGCTATTCTTTCTCTGCCTGAAAATATGTTTACACCTATAAATAACAAAGTAGTAAAAAAACATATAAGAATTGCATTTGCTAATATTAATTCATCTGAAATTAAAGAAATGTTTGAAAGATTAAAAATTTTTAAGCCTTAATATTATAATTTAATACAAATAATAATAATAATTTTAATTAATCGCTAAAAAAGATTTATAGATACCAAAAATCCAAAATAATTAAATAAAATAACGAAATTGAAAATCTATATATTTATGTTTGCAAGTTTATCCTTGAATAAAGAAAAAATCTATTATGTAAATATAAAAAGTATATTACCAAGTTTTATACTTGCCAACTGAAGTCAAAACTTCTGAACTAGACAAGTTTACACCAGCTGCAGTGCGAAGTTTAATTATTTCTTTATCTTCTAAAAGAGCATTTAATAAGCTAGGATCTTCAAGTTCGCTCAAGTCATACACTCTAGTTTCATCTTCGTTAGCACATGCAAAATGAACTTTAATTTTATATTTTTTTAAAAGTGGTTTGAGTTCAACATCAACTAAATGCAACCATCTATCAAACCCTTTTGTAATTTCAAAAGTAGACAAGACCTTCATTTTTTCCTCTTTTTTTTATAATTTTTTAATTCATAATTCATATATATATCTATAATATCAGCTCTTTTACTACCAAATCAATGCGATAATTGTCAGAATTTTAATTTTATGTTAGTTTAAGTTAGTCGGTGCCATCTCGTGACCGACTATGGGGAGGAAAACTTATTGGGGGAAATTTTTAAGAAATCCTCCCCTGAGAAATTTATTAAAAATATAGTGCTTATGAAAAAAATAAATAAAGTTTCAGAATATATATTATCCCAACATAAAAAATGTTATAGCTTTAAAAATTTGGAAGATCCATACACTCTTAAAAATGAGAATGAAGCATATGAAGTACAATTTGAATTCCAAAAAAATGCAAAAAGAGGAAAAATTGGTGGATATAAAATTGCATTAGCATCAAAAGTGCA
The DNA here is from genome assembly GCA_902614945.1 of uncultured Alphaproteobacteria bacterium. Lineage (GTDB taxonomy): Bacteria > Pseudomonadota > Alphaproteobacteria > Rhodobacterales > Rhodobacteraceae > CACIIZ01. The sequence goes on along the minus strand of CACMNE010000003.1, from coordinate 21,393 downwards.
ACAACAATTATGTTCAATTAATAATCCTATAGCTGGAGGGATATTTAAAAGTGAAATTTATCAATCTCAAGAGATAATTCAATTAAAAAATTATCAAAGTTTAGGACTGGAATTTGAAATGGCTTTTGAAATCAACCAAGACATATTCCCTAATACACTTGAAAATAAAAATATTAACATAAAAAATTATGTTAACAACGCTTATACTTGTTTTGAATTAATCGATGATAGAGATGCATCTTATAATAATCTAGATGCATTAACATTAATAGCAGATAATGCTTGGTCATCAGGGATTATTTTAAGCACCCCTAATCCAAAATGGAAAGATTTTGATTTAAATAAACTTAATTCAAAATTATATTGGAATAATATTTTAATTGGAGAGGCTAAATTATTTAATTCTAACCCATTAAATTCTTTGAGCTGGATTATAAAACATCTTGGTAAATTTAACAAAACGATTGATAAAGGAAGTATAATAATAACCGGAAGTGTACTTAAAACAAAAAAACCAAAATCTGGTGATCAGATTAAATTTGAAATTGAAAATTTATCTAACGTCATAACCGAAATTGTTTAATTTTATATACACATAGATATATATACATATTTTTTTAAAGGTTAAATTTTTAGTTATAATGAATTAAAATCTAGATGCTGCTTCACACATGACTTTTAATTTAGCTACTGCCAGATTTGAGTTAAGAAGACCCAACCCACAATCTGGAGCTATTACTAACCGATTTTTATCAATATGTTCTAATGCTTGTCTAATACGATTTTCTACATCATTTATTTTTTCAATTTGACTTTTAGCTATTGCGATTGAACCAAGAATAACCGTAGAATTTTTAAAATGTTCTAATTAGTTCAAGTCATTACAACAGTGTGCATCTTCAATGGAAATTTGATCAACAGGTAATTGATCAATATGATTTGCTAAGATAAAATAACTTTCTGGATCAGCTTTTTTATAATTTACATCATCAAGATGATCGGGATAACCACAACATAAATGTAGAATTTTGGTAACATTCTTAGGAACCTTATGAAAGCATCTATCAATACCCTCCATACCAAATGATAATGCATCATCTAATTGTCTCGCAAAAAGTGGTTCATCAACTTGTATAAAAGAACAGCCAGCATCAACCAACGCTAAAATTTCTTTATTTATAGTCTCAGCAAGATCATAATTTAATTTTGGTCGATTAAAATAACAACAATCAACAGCTGTATCCATTATAGTCAATGGACCTGGTAGTGTAAATTTAATAGGCACAGGTGAAACATTTTGACTAGCTTTGAAATCATGCACTGAATAACTATTTAGATTATGAAAAATTTTATTGCGAATAGCAGGTAAATAGGATTCATATGCACCATCTCTCCAAACTTGCAATTCTAAATTATCAAAGTCGAAACCATCTAAGTATCTGCAATGATAATGAATATAATTTTCGCGTCGAACTTCTCCATCTGTTGGAATCATAATTCCTGCATTTAACTGTAAATTGATTATCTCTTTTGCTGCTTTTATAAATAATTTTTCATCATTAGGATTTTGATTTTTACTATAATCAGTATAAAGACGAGTAATTTTTGAAGTATTCATTCCTTGGTTTTTTCTTGTAGCATCAAACCAATCTTCAATGGGCAAATACTTTGGTTTAGGAAATGAACCTACAACTGTTGTTACTAGTGAACTTTGTTTCATTTTTTAATTTTAATATGTTAAATTTATCTTAATGATGAACAAATACATATATATAATAATAAATGAAATGGCAGTGGAGAAAATAAATTCAATTTAGTTTTATTTAATGATTAAAGAATATTAGATATATACTTAACTATCTTAAAAAAATTTTAGCAGTTAAAAATAAATAAGTTAGAAAATCTAATCTAACAATTTTATGTTACCAGCAGATAATTTACCTTTTGTTTGATTAACTTCATAAGAAACTTTTTGATTTTCATTTAAAAATTTAATTCCAGCTTTTTCAAGAGCACTTATATGAATAAAAACATCCTTTTCTCCATTTTCTGGCTCAATAAAGCCATATCCTTTTTTCATATTAAACCATTTTATCTTTCCATTTGCCATTTGATTTCCTTCATTAATTTAAAATAGAAAATAAGAAAATTAATTTCCTTTATATAAATGAATAAAGAAAAAAAAATTACAATACTACTAATACTTAATATTATTAAATTGTCTATGTTAAAAAAAAACTTTATGTTTTGATACAAAAAAATGTATCTCATTTTTTAGTAAATTTAAATCTCTCATCTTCAATTTTAATCTTTTAACCTAAGCCCAAAATTTAGAATGTAATTAACATCATTTGATATATTAGCAGAATGTTTTACTACACTACTTAATCTGTAGCTATTATCATGTGACTGTTTCATTATAACTAACTGTATAACTATTATACAAACAAGTAATAAAATTATGATATTTTGTTTCATTACTAATCTCCATTTTATTTTTTATGGTTAATTATTTGATTATTTTTGAATTATAAAGATAAATATTTCTTAAACTATGAATAAACCTTAAATAATAATTTTTTGAGTAACTAACCTTTCATTGAGAAAATTAGTTATAGTAAATTGAATCATAGATATTTAATTAATAATTTCAGAATTAGAATAAGTTTTTAATATTGATTAAATATGTACTTACAAAATCTAAAAAATTTCGTGGCCAAAGCTTAATAAATCTTATAAAGAAAAATTTGTTTTATCTAATCTGAGGAAAAAAATGCGAATTTTAATAACTAACGATGATGGAATAAATGCACCTGGTCTTAAAGTAGCTAAAAAAATTGCAAAATCAATAATTGGAAATAATAAAGGTGAAATTACTATTATCGCACCATCATCTGAAAAATCTGGCGTATCTCATAGTATATCTTTTGTAAGACCTTCATTAATACAAAAAATTAATAAAAGTAAATATTCTTTAGAAGGAACACCAGCAGACTGTATATTAGCAGGATTAAATTATGTTATGAAAAATAAGAAACCAGATTTGATTATCTCTGGTGTTAATTTAGGAAGAAATATTTCTGATGATATTTTATATTCTGGTACAGTTGGAGCTGCAATGGAGGGTGCTTTAAATGGAATAAAGTCTATTGCCTTAAGTCAACAGTATTCAAAAAAAACATATAAATCTGATAACCCTTTTAAATGTGCTTTGAAATATGGAACAGATATTTGCAATAAAATTTTAAATGATAATCCATTTTCTAATCCAAAATTTACGGGATTTTATAATGTAAATTTTCCTGCATGTTCATATAAAGAAGTAAATGGCCACAAAATATGTAATATTGGACAAAGAAAAAGACCAACTTTTACTATGGTTGCCCAATCTAATACAAAAAATCGAAATTTTTTATGGATAAAACATAATTTACAAAAATTAGATCCTTTTGTTGAGATGGATGAATATTATCTCAATAAAAATTATATTACCATTTCGGCATTAAAAACAGATTTAACATGGATAGAAAAAAACAAAGAATTAAATAAAATTTTTAAAATGAAGAAAGGAACAAAACACTACTGATACTATTTTATTTTTTTGAGTATTAACCCTTTCCAATTAATTTGACTTAAATTTTTAACTCTTATTAGAAATTAATTCTCTTAAAATCTCTTTTAAAAGCTTATTAGTTTCCTCCTGTAAACTATTGTTTTGCTGTAGTTTTTGTTCTATATTTCGTAAATAAACTTCTTCTAGATCCATAACTAAATATCCTTTTTTAAAATTAAGTAAAAATTAATTCAATTTTCCAAAATATGATTAAAAATATTACTATACAAAAAATAAAAGAACCATTTCAAAAAAAATAAATTAAATCCTAATCTGTAAATTATTATAATCAAATAACAGAAATAAAATCAGATAATTTTAAATAGACATGAAATATACAAGACTATTTTTTTTGGTTTTATTAACAATGACAGCTTTTGCCTTTAACTCAATTCTTGCGCGTTTGGCTATTTCTAATCAAGAAATTGGACCAGTAAGTTTTGCACTATTAAGATTATTAAGTGGATCAATTATACTTATAATTATTGTAGTTTATCGTTTAGGTTTAAATTCTTTATTTAGAATCAAACCTAACTTTAAAGGAATAATTGGATTATCTTTATATATGGTTGGTTTTCACTATGCATATTATTTTTTAGATGCAGGTATTGGAGCTATTATACTTTTTGGGGGTGTCCAAATTATAATGTTTTCATCAGCAATTATTTCAAAGGAAAATCCCTCAATTTATAATTGGTTGGGAATGACTACAGCCATGATAGGAATTTTTATTTTATTCCTTCCAGAAGATTTGGTCTCATCACAACCGAAAATGGGATTAATGCTGATGCTGCTAGCTGCCATTGGATGGGGGATTTATACAATTAGTGGAAAGAGTTCAAAGAATCCATTAATAACAACCATGTCTAACTTTATTTTTACCTTACCAATTATTTTTTTTAATCTAGTCATATATCCTGACGTTATAAAATTAAGTATTATTGGTTTTTTGTTAGCTATATGTTCAGGTGCGATAATGTCTGCTTTAGGATATTCTTTATGGTATAGTATTTTGCCTTTTTTAGAAAAAACTATAGCTGCGCTTGTTCAATTATTAGTTCCGGTTATAGCGCTAACTATGAGTATATTATTTCTAAATGAAAAATTATCATATGTTTCATTTTTTTCTTCATTGTTGATTATATGTGGAGTAACAGTTGGAATTTGTGCAGAAAAATTAATTAAAAAATGGTTATGATCGAAATCTTTAAATAATAAAAATTTTTTTTTAATTTTAAATTAATTTAAAAGCTTATTTTGATTAAGATAAAAGTTGAAAATTTAATAAATAAAAAAAATTGCCGATCTTAAAGATCCTTTAAATATATTCTTATTATCCAAAAAATACTAATAAATTTACTGCAGGTTTATATGCTAAAATAAGAATAAAAAGTATAAGAAGCCACTTTGTATAGCTATCTTGTTGTTTCCAACCTTTTAAAAGTCCATACCTTAATACATCACGGACAAATCTATATATAAACACTCAATATGTCCCATTGCTATCATTGCAACCAGACAAAAAAAGTAAGATAACTATAGAGATTGTAATTAATTTATATTTTATAAAATACATTACTTTACTAATAATTTTTTTCAGTTATTTTTTTAAAGCCTATTTTAAGATTATTACATTAATATATTTGTCAAATTTAAATTTTGAATTATATAAAAAACTCAATGGACAGTATAATCTAATTTTTGAACAAATCAAAAAAAACAATAATAAGCAAGCTTAACCTGCGACAAATAACACCCTTTTTTTAAAAAAAAATGTACTTAGCTAATATGAGTAGTTGAAAGGAATAAATATGTCTAATCTGACTTTTTTATTAAACAATACCTTTAAAAATATACCTGAATTCTGTCAATCACATTGGTTATTAAGAATACCTTTGGCTGTAATTTTTATTCAACAAGGTTTAATGAAATTACCACTTGATATTGCTGAAGCAGAATCATATGGATTATCATATCTCACTTGGTGGGTAGTAGCTTATGGAGAATTAGGGGCTGGTTTAGGTCTTATCGTAGGTGGCTTATTAAATATTAAACTTCTAGAAAAATTACAGATATTAGGGGATTTAATTACAAGATTTAGTGGTTTTACAATAGGTTGTATCACTACCGGTGTTATTTGGATTGGAGAACCTGAAAGTATAATTGATATTATACTCTATGATAATTTACATGTGTTATTATGGGTTGGAGGTTTGTTTTTTGCTTTAAGGGGAAGTAAAGCTTAATACAATCCTATAAATCTCAAAATCTAGATTTTTTTATTTATATTAACATTTGAAAAATAACATACCGAAAAAATGTTAGTCTTAAATAATCAAATCAAATCTATAATTTTGTAAATACTTTATTAAAATAATTTACAAATACACCATTTTTTAATACCAACTAATTCTTTATTTAAGAATTAGTTGGTTTTTTTTATGCTAAATAAATTACATACAATTGTGCTAATGCAATACTGCCAAAAATTAAGCACAATAAGGCCTTAAAAAAGGTTGTACTTGTTTGAGCAAAACGTTCTGCTAAATGCGTTTTCTTTTCTTCTTCGTCGTAGTCATGTCTTATAGCATCCCAATCACTTATTCCATCAACAGTTCCTGCAGCAACAAGTAAGTTAACTAAAATAATAATTATAGTTAAGGGAATATATAATGTTTCTACAGCAAAAGCTATTAATGCAAGGGTTGCAAGATTTGTAAACAAGCCTACAAATACCATAATAAGTACTGAATATAGAGAAAACTGTTGCCAGCCTGCTCGTATAGATCTATCAGATGGATTCATTTTTCATCCTTTCAAAAATTATTCAAATAAATTTGATAAAAAATATTGGGTAAGTTATTTTGAAAAAAATATAACTAAAACAAAACTTATTTTAATTTACTTAATAATACAAACATTTTAATTCACTTTCATATAAATTGAATTAACAAAAATTAAATAGAATTTTAGTTAAGCCATAAAATTCACAAATAGGAGTTATGAAGATATGAAAGAAAAGAAACTAATCCTTATCATCACTGATAAGATTATCTAATTTATTTTTCAAATCTGAAATAATACTTTTATGAATAAGTTTTTTGTTAATACTTATTTGAAAGCCTTTACCAGAAATGGAGAAAATATCTTCTTTTGATGTATCTTTCTTTTGCAATTTATAACATTTAATACTTCTAAGAAATCCTTTAACCTTAACTTCTTTTGGTTTTTCAAAACTAAAAAAATTATTTACTAGAGCAAATGTATCTTCAGAAACTAAGATAGAACCTGGATCTGACATGCTCTCAAGCCTTGAAGCTAGATTTACTGTACTACCAATAGCTGTATAATCAATGCGGTCCAAACTCCCAAAGTTTCCAACGGTACAAAAACCAGTGTTAATACCAATTCTTATTTTTAACTCTTTTTTTAGACTATAATTTTTTGACCAATAATCACTTAATTGAGTCATTAAATCTTGCATTTCCAAAGCCATTTGAATGCATTGCTTTGCATCCTCTTGAGGCCCTTTGGATTCAGGATCCCCAAAAAAAATCATTAAGGCATCACCAATAAATTTATCAATTGTACCTCCAAACTTTAAGGCTATTTGTGACATCTCATTGAGATAGAAATTTAATAAATTGGTCATTTCTTCAGACTCTAATTCATCTGAAATGTCTGTAAAATTAACAATATCAGAAAAAAATACAGTTAATTTTTTTCTATTACTTTTTACTTCTGCACTTTGTTTACCACTGAAAATTTGTTCGTGTATTTGAGGTGATAAATATTTTGCAAGCTGATTAGAAATCTTTGCTAATTCCTCACTTTTAGTAAGAGCTTCTGCTTTGGCATCATCTGCAATCTTTTTTTGAATAGTTAATTGATTAGACAATGACTTTCTTAAATTTCCTTCTAATCTAAGTTTAGCAATTTCTCTCTTAAGTTGTTTTATTTCTTCAGTTTCTTTATTATCTTGCATTTAATCTACTATTTCAGAGTTAATTTATATAAATGTCATACTACTATATCTTTTTATCCTCTAAATTATAGTAAATAAATGCAGGAAATAACAAAGCAGAATATATTATGCTAAAAAATATAATATGTATTTTATCATAATAAAAAATTTAAGTTGAAACTTTCACTTTATAAAAAAAAAGAATATTACTTAAATTATTTTAGAAAAATACACGAATTATTAAAATACATGAAAAAAGTATCAGCAATAAGTTTTATGTTAGCAGCTTCTTTTTCCTTCGCAGTTGCAGCAACTTTAGTAAAAGGATTAGGAGAATATATTTTTGGAAATGGTGTAAACCCATTTCAAATTGCTTATGCTAGATTTTTTTTTGCTTTTATTTTTTTAACTTCAATTGTTATTTTTACTAATAAACCAATTCAATCTCTAAATAAGCGTCTACATTTTCTCCGCTCACTTTTTGGTTGGCTAGGTGTATCAATTTTATTCACAGCTATTCTTTATATCCCTATCAGTGACGCAACAGCTCTTACATTTCTAAATCCTATTTTTGCTATGATTTTTGCAGTATTACTTTTTAAGGAAAGTGTTGGCGTAATCCGTTGGTTTGCAGCACTAATTTCATTCTTAGGTGGATTAATATTAATTAGGCCAACTTTGGATTTAAATGTTGATCCAGTAGCGGTCCTTTGTCTTATTGGTGCATTAATAATGGGATTAGAAATAATTTGTATAAAGATTTTATCCAGTAAAGAAAAAATATTAAACATTCTATTATTCAATAATTTTTTTGCAACATGTATTGGAACTTTATTTTTACCCTTCTTTTTTGAGGTAACAACTATATTGGAGTTTACAGTATTAGTTTTTATTTCTTTTTTTATGCTATTTGGACAATTTTGTTTTATTAATTCTGTTAAAAGAGCAGATACTAGTTTTCTAATGCCTTTCTTTTATACAACTCTTATTTTTGTTATTTTATTGGATCTGGTAATCTATAATTCTTTACCTGATAAAACTAGTTATTTAGGTGCAAGCATTATAATTTTTGGTTCTTTAGTTGTAGCCTTTAGAGAATGGCAACTTAAAAAAGAAAATTTAATTAACCACTAAAAAATATTTTTTTTATAATTAAATTAATTTTTCCATTAATTAAGGGTATAAAAAATGATAAAAAAATTTACGCTACTACTCTTTTATTCTGGATATTCATATTAACGAAAAAAAAAGGTAATACATAATGGTTGGAATGATTAACTGTATGAAATTTAGACCGAAAGAAGGACAAACAGAAGCTTTATTTAAAGCTTTTGCAGAATACGTAAGAGATTATCCTTTTGATGATATTATGCATCAAATTATTGATCTAGGAACTGGCGAATATGCTCTTATTGGATTAAATCATAGCGTTGATAGTTTCATAGATATAATGAATAGAGATAATCGTGTCAGTGACTTAATGAGACTATATGTTCATCCTTACGAGGATGGTGAGAGCTTTCATTCATTTTCGGGCCCCGTTGTAAACTATAATGATTATCTGTAATAATATTAATAGTAATTAAGCTGATACTTATTGATATTCACGACATTAGTTATTTATTTAATAATATTTATTTAAATGAAAACGTTTATAATTTTATTTTTTTAATTTGCTTTGCTGCCTAGATAATATCTGTAAAACTTTCAATACTTGTGCCAGTAAAATTTGGAAGTAACCTTCCATGGTATTCTGAATTAATGTTATATTTGTATTCGTTTATTTGAATAAGTTAGATGGAAGTCTTAGAAAGATAAAAAAGTTAGCATTGTATGCCTCTGATATATAAGTAAAGAATAGTAAGATTAAACAAGTTTTGAAGTCTGTAATATATATTGAAATGTGATATTAAAATTATCTAAACAGGATTTATAATTAAAGTAATAGGGTATTTTTTGAGAATTTTTAATCCACAAGAGCCTGTATAATTGCGTTATGACAGAAACATGAGGTTTGCAATTTCTTGTGGAACTGCTCTTTCTGCCCTTTTAAATCAATGCAATATTATGACCAAACTCATAAAAAATTTTGAAAATTTTAAATTAAAAGTTTTAGGGGTTTCATCCAATATTATTATTCAAATAGGATAAATTTCTTTCTTAAACCAAATCAAAACTTATAATTTTAATACTTTCATTTGCTGTAAATCAGAAATTTAATAATTATAGGGTAGGATTATTCATGCTTACTCTTGTTAATACTGGATTAATTACTTTTCATACACTAGTTATGCTTATTTAACTATTAAAGGATATTAGAAAGAAAAGAATAAAATTTTTTGTCAACATTTCTGAATCATTCAGCAAGAGTTTTTAATAATAAACTTCAAGAATTCATTGGAAAGTTTTCTAGAAAAATCTCTTATAAAACTAAAAAATTATAGAACAATATTTTTACAAGGGTATATTTATCATCAAAGAAGCCCACAAAGTTTCCCAAACTGCTTTTTGATTTGATAATGGATCAACTTTTCTAAGTTTTACAGCATCAAAAAGGTAGTCATACCCTTTTTTTACAGGGATTATTACAATACCTTCGTTTGTTGTTTTAGTTGTAAAAATTGATACTTTACCATCTAATGAGCGCTCAAAAACCTCTACCTGTGCGTTACTTCTAGGTTTTCCTTGATAATTTAATTTTAGTTTTAAAATATTCTGGTTTTTATCAGTATAAGGATTATTAAGTAGTATAAATTCGATTAATAATCCAAAATTTGTGTCTTGCCCAGAACTAGAGCCAACACCCACGATAACTTTTGCAAACCGCCGATAAGTTTCTATAAAGTTTTTTTCTGGTAAACCAAGGCTTGCATGTAATTTTTTGACAGGTCCTAAATCCTTATGATTAGCAAACTTCTCAAATTTTTCCATTGTATCATAAGTCAAAAAAGATGGTTTTGAAATATAAACAATCGATGTGAGGCCATTATCATTTATATTTTCAGAAAATGCTGGGCTATCTCCTAATCTAGAATTAACATTAAATTTTTTTCCATTTTGGCTCCAAAAAAATTCCTCGACATCATTTGGAATATATGGCCTATTGGAACCTTGAAGTTTTTCTCCAATTTTTATATTAACTTCTAAATTTTCGTTTTTATCTATCTGAAATGTTTCCGTTTCTAACCACATTTCATGAGAATGCGAAAAAGAAACAAAATAAATAAAAACTATTAAGGTAAATAGTTGAACTATGAATAAATTTTCTTTCTTTTTACTAATCATTTTCTCTCTCAAAGCTTTTTTTATTTTTTTCGCATCACAAGTCTCTTCACATGAATTATCACCAAATATTATAAATCTTCAAATTGATAAAAAAAGAATTAGTATAGAATTAACTATTAATCTTGAAGCTTATTTAGCTGGCGTAGATTTTTCAATACTTGATAATACGAATGATCACGACAATGAAACATATTATAAGACACTTAGAAAATTAAATAATTCAGAATTAACAAAGATTTTTTTAAAAAATTGGGATAAATTTGTTTCATTATTTTATATTGTTTCCGATGATGGAACAAAACTAAATAATTTTAATTTTTCCAAAATAGATACTGAGGATATCGACAACACTGATGTTTCTCGTTTGAGCAATATTTACTTTTTTGTTGAAAATCAAGAAATGAAACCAGTTACATTTCAAGCCTCTAGAATATTAGGAGAAATAATTTTTCGGCAAACAGGTGTTGAAAATGGAGTAACTCAATTTTTGTTTGCAGGTGAAAAAAGTCAGGTTATTTCTGCCAAAAATGGAAAACCATTAGACTGGATTGATACATTTTTGGATTATATTCCTGTTGGATTTGCTCATATATTGCCAAAAGGCCTTGATCATATTCTATTTATATTTGGCTTGCTATTTTTAACACCAAAATTTTATCCACTATTAATACAGGTTTCAATTTTTACGTTAGCTCATACTATAACATTAGCAATAAGCTCACTAAAAATTATTAATATATCTACAACAATAATTGAGCCTTTAATAGCTGCATCTATAATTTATGTTGCAATTGAAAATTTTTTTAATTCGTCACTTACAAAATATAGATCAATTATAATATTCTTTTTTGGGTTATTACATGGGCTTGGTTTTGCAAGTGTATTAAGTAGTTTTGGTTTGCCAGGCACCAATTTTATTTGGGCTCTAGTTGGATTTAACATAGGGGTTGAAATTGGGCAAATAACAATAATTTTAGCTTTTTACTCTATTTTAATTTATTGGATTAAAACAAAAAATTATTATCGAAAATATATATCGATACCAGGATCTCTTATTATTGCTTTTTTTGGGACATTTTGGCTTATAGAGCGGACCATATTAGCATGAACTTTAATTTAAGGAGTTTACACAATAAAAAATTATAATTGTACATTTAAGATATTATACTTTTTTTTAAAGCAGCATGCGAAAATTTTTAAAAATTTAAAAGTTAAATTTATTTTTTTTTTAATAATTTCAATGTTTATTCAGGATATTTTTGCATCCTCTATGAATGCTAAAACAACAGATGAAATAGCTTTCAAAGGATTAAAATGTGATTATTCTGATGAAAATGTAAAGTTTGAAAACGCATTTTTTATAAAATTTGAAAAAAATGAATATAAACTAATAGGATTAAATAATAATAAAGTAGTTACTTTAAGAAAAAATTTCTTTTTGATTGAAAAAAATAAACAATTAAATTTAAACTTATTCTGGGGAGAAAGAAATCTTTATCTCAATCTAAAAGATTTAAAATTTGGAAATTTTAAAAAAGGCAAGTGTATAAGTTTTTATGACAATAATAAGCTAATTAATTCATTGTTAAATTGTAAAAAAAATACTTGTGATCATAATTAAGAAAAAATTTTATATGTAACAATTCTAATCAAAGCTGATAACATTATTATTTTTCTGGAGAATATAAATTATAACAAACTGCTTCCATACCTCTTAACTCCTTTTTATGAATATATTCACTTCCATTTTCAGATTTAAAAACTAATATTTCTTTTTTTTCTGCCTTAAGTGGATAATCTCTAGGACGACCTTGATAAAAATCATGAAGACATTGTTCTAACTTCTCAAAATTTTCACTTTTGGTTGCATTAATTGGTGTTGAGAAAAATAATAAAATTATTGCTATAATTATTCTTATAATCATTAATATTATCAATTTATATAATAAGTAATTAATGAACCAATTATTAATCCTTTTATAAATGCTATCCAAGCAACTGAATAGTCATCAATTCCTAGCTTCTTTTTCCACCACTCCATTTGTTTTTTGTGAAGCTCTATAACTTTCATAATAAACCTTAAAAAATTAAATTAACTACATATTCAAAAAATATACATAAACGATAACATAACCTCTGTAATAAGAAAACTTTAATCACAAGTTTCAATATTCAACCTTCTATTGTTTCTTATTTTTTTATACCACAGAACTATATTAACAAAAGTTCATAAATATAGATGTGTTTCATATAAATATTGTAAGATTATGAAGACATCTTTGTCCTACGCAAACCATATATCACTTCATATATTGCGCATATATGACTGATGTATTCATTTTTGTGATTTATATATTCAAATGATATATAAAATGTAGACTTTTATTGAAATTTTTTTGCACCTGGAAAAATATTAGCGAAACCTTCATTGTTTGAATCAGTATAATTTGGAAGTGTAGCTTCTAAATTATATTGAGTTAATGGTTTATTCATAGTTTCTTTAAAAAATTTAGTAGCTTCTAATCTAGCATTATTAATTGATCCATCTGTATCGTAATCCTCTTTAAATCCATACTTACTTGCAAGTTCTGCTGTTAATAAGGTCTTGCCATTGGCTTTAGTTATATAATTATCATCTGTATTTTCACAAATAGCTAGAACTGATCTACCAACATACTTTGGGCTTTCTCCATCAGGAAAAGATGAAACTTCAGTTTGGGCTCCACCTGGGTGCAAAGTAATTGCTTTAATATTATGATTTTTCAATTCTGTTGCCATATCTAGTGTAAGTCTATCCATTGCAGCATGAGATACTCCGTAACCAACATCACAAAAATATAAATAACCTCCTGCACTTGAAATCTGAATAATTAATCCATCCTTTTTTTTAATCATTTTGGGGATAATTAATTTACTCATAACATATGAGCTTCTCACACCAACATCCATATGCTCATCATAAACTGATATAGGTCTTTCCCAGAATGGTTTGCCAAAATGAGGTGTCATAGCAATTAAACCAGCATAAGCACTATTAACAAGCAAATCTATTTTCTCTTCTTTGGAACAAATTTTATTAGTAAATTCAATAACTTCATTATCATTATTTTGATCTAATATACAGGGTATAATTTCACCTTCACACCCTGAGGAAATTGATTCTTCTTTTAATTTATAAAGTGCATCATTATTTCTTGCAGTTGCGTAAACTCTATAATTTCCTTCAGTAGCTAATATCAAGGCAACTCCACGTCCTAATCCTCTTGATGCTCCTGTTACAATTGCTGTTTTTTTCATAATTTCACCTTAATTACTTATAAGTTAATCCATAGGAATTTTTATTCCAGAAAAAGCTTCCGTTCTACTATCGTCAGGATATCTTTCTAATAAATGATCAACACTATCAAGCCACTCTAATCCAGCAACTTGTCCGTCAATCAATGCGTCAATACTAGGCATTTTGGCTATTTGTATATATTCACCAGTAGTATCAATTTTAATAAAATTATTAAGATAATCATAATTTTTATTATCTTTCATCAATTTATGAAGTCGTTTTAGAGCTTCAATAAACTCTTCTTCACAACCCTGTTTGGGCTTATATTTAATTACAGTCCATGTTTCATCAGACAATTTCTTGCTCCTCTTTATTTTTATAACAACTTCAGTCTTTAGAGATGAATGAGGTTATATCTTAAAACTAAATCAAAGATTTCAGAATACAAAGAAAAAATATATTCAAATTATTGATATATAAATTTTATCAATAGTTAAAAAATAAAACTACACTATTTAATTGAAATAAACTCTTTCTAAATTAAATGTTTTGTGCACATTTTAAAAGTATTTCTATTGATGAAACAGCACCATCTAAATCAAATTCTGCAATCAACTTTTTATCATCATTCCAATGATACATTTTATTACCAGTTTTAATCTGTTCATAAATCACATCAAGTTTATTTTGATCAGCATCTTTAAAATAAAAAAATATAGAACCATCCTCTATTGTTGGAGTTGAAGAATACCAAGCTTCATTTTTATCAACACTAAAAGTTATCCTTTCAAGTTTACTATTTATCTCTTCATCTTCATACCAAAAACCAAAAATGCTATATTCTTCTTCTGGGTTGATCTCAATAAAAAATTCCTTTTCATCACTTAATAATCCGGCCGCACAAGATGATATTCCAGATTCATCATATTCCCAAATAGCTACTTCCCAAGCTCCTTCATTAAAAATGATTTCTTCCTCATAATCTTCAGCAAAGCTAGAAGTTGAGAACAATAATAAACTTATTATTGATAATATTCTGATCAGCACAAAAATACCTCTGATTAGGATTAACATAATTTCTTCTCTTGTTAAACAATAAATAAATCAAAAATGATGATATTTACTTGTTCACTTCATATTTTTTATACTGGTTTAAACTGAACTATCTATTACTGATGATTTTGAATTACGAATAATAAATCATAATAAATAACAAATTTTTTATTTATAAATCTAACAATAAAAAATTGTATTAAACTTTTTAAGATAAAATTTTTATTTTTGTTTTATAATTCGGAAATTTTGAGCTTCTGACGCGCTAATGCATTTACAGTTTCTTCATCTGATAATTGCCAGCCACTAGTAAGCATACGACTAGTATACTGTTTATTATACAAAAATGGCATAACTAATTGGAAAATATTTAATGTCAAAATTGAAAAAACTAAATGAAGAAGTCCTATACCTATCTCTCCCCTGAAAATTGGTACAAAAAAACCAAAAATACAATAAGTCCAACAATAACCAAAATATCCATATTTATTTAAACCTGAATCTGAATGAGTGAGTTTAACTTTTTTTTGCATGCCCATAAAAATTGCTCCCAAAATAACGTGCAAAAAAATAATTAAAAAAGGAGTTAAAATAAGTAAAAGAATTAAGATTCCAGATATATTAATATTTGTTTCCATGCTTTAATTCTCCAATAAAAATTAATAATTATAACTACTATATTCTCTATACAGCATAAAAGATAAAATTTGAGTAATTTTTACTTTTGTAATTTAGGTGTTTACCATTCTTGTCTTTTCCATAAATCACTCTAGCAAACAAACTGAATATTCCCCTTAATTTTTAAGTTTTAAATTTTATCAATTAAAAATCTTTCTTCTTAAAAAGACTTTCTTATATGTTTAAAAATCATGAACAACTATACCTCTAGAACCAACAACTTTTGTATTAAAATCTTTTAAATGATGCAGATAGTACTTTTCTAATAGTCTTTGACAATCTTTGTAGGCTTTTTCACCTGTATATTCAAAAAGTATTCCGACACGAAATGCCCCCTCTCTATTCCATATTCTGGTAACCACTCTTCTAACCATTCCCGCTTTTTTGAATTCAGATATTACATTTTCTTTAAAGATATTATCTTGTTTTGATATATATAATTCTAATTCAGCTTTTGATATAAAATCTCTAGTAGTGTAGTTAATGAGAGTAACGTCAGACAATTTAAATTCTCCAAAATGTTGAAATTATAATCTATTATCAAATAATGAAAATACCAAGTCCTTTCAAAAATTAAAACAAATTAATTTAGAGTATAAAGATGATTAAAGGTATTCTTGTATTAATTGGTGTAGTTATCCTTATAACATTTGGATACTTTGCATCTAATAGAAAAGATCGAGATGACTAAATTTATACTGATAATGATTGCTGTGATTGTCTTATTAGTATTTGCCTATTTTACTAGAATAGATGGTTATCATAAAAGGATAGAGCAGTTCAGTAGTTATTTACCAATAGATAAACAAATTAAGTTAATTTAGATGAAAAAAGTTGTAAAGTTTCTAATATTTATATTGAAATGGGATATTAGAATAAGCTTAATAGTCTTTGCTATTATTATGTTAGGGTACTATTTTCAGAACTATTAATAAAAAAATTCAGAATTAATAATGACTAAAGACTAGTTAAATTTATTATTATTAACACTTACTTTATTTTTTTATAAGTAGATTCAGGCAAATTGTAAGCATTAAATTAAAAGTATATGATATTCTCTCTGTTATTTCTAACAGTTTTAAATATCCATCTAGCACCTAATAATGTCCCCCAACCAAGAAATAGAAATGTTGGAAGTATAGATATGATACAAACTATTGATATAGTATAGCAAAACTGTTCAGCTATTCGAAAGTGACAAGGTTACACAAAAGCTAATCAAAAATTATTACATTTAAATTCATTGAACCAAATAAAGTTTATCACCTTTATTGTATCAAGATTTTTCTCGTCATAAATAACACTGTAAGCTTACAAATAATGGTATAATAATTGCTTGGACAAGATTAGTAATACGATGTAATCCACTATGCTTGAAAAGATAAATAAAAAAATTGTGCCTAATAACGTCGTTAATGATCTTATAAAACTTTATAATAAAAATGAGTTTCTACAAATTTTAGAAAAAGAAAAGCAATTTGCATTTCTTTATAAAGATTCTATTGATGTGCTTAATATCTTTGGTTCTACTTATTTAGCTCTAAAGAATTGCAAAAGGGCTATAAATAAATTCAATAAAGCAATTAAACTAAATCCTAACATCCCAACTATTTATTATAATTTAGGCCTTGCATATCATCATACAGGAAATATGGATGTTGCAATTGCAAATTATAAAAAAGCAATAGATATTAAACCTGATTATGATGAAGCCTTAAATAATATGGGAATGTCTCTGGAACAAAAAGGAGATGTGAGAGAAGCTATAGATAAATATAATAAAGTTCTAGAAATCAACCCTGGACATGCAGGAGCTTACTATAACTTAGGGAATATTTTTTCTAAAAATGACAATTGGAGTTTAGCAATTAAAAACTATAATAGAGCTATTGATATTAAGCCTGATTACGCAGATGCCTATTTCAACCTGGGCAATACTCTAAGAGTTCAAGGCAACCTGAAAGAAGCAGTTAATGCCTATGAAGAGGGTCTATTAATAGAACCTGATAATCAAAGCATGAAGCATATAATAGCTTCCTTAACCGGTAAAAAAACTGAAAAAGCACCCAGAGAGTATGTTGAAAACTTATTTGATGACTATGCTATAAAATTTGAAATCACACTTGTTAATGACTTAAAATATAAAACTCCTAAATTGATTAGAAATATTCTGCTTAAATTAAATGATAATAAGGCATTGGGATCAGTTTTAGATTTAGGATGTGGAACTGGCTTATTTGGAGAAAAGATAAAAAATCATTGCACAAAACTACATGGCATTGATCTTTCCAATAAAATGTTGACACTTGCTAAGCAAAAAAATGCTTACAACAAATTAATGCAAACTGATATAATTGAATATCTATTAGCTATGCCTTTAGGTTTTGATTATTATGTAGCATTAGATGTCTTTATTTATGTTGGTGATCTTAATGAAATATTTCGACTGATTAAGACTAGAAATAAAAAACCTGGGCACTTCGTTTTTTCTACAGAACATACAGTAAAGGATGGCTACCATCTTCTTAGAACTGGAAGATACTCACATTCAAAAAGTTATATAGAAAGTCTTTGTAAAAAATTTAACTATAATTTATCTCATTATTCTACTATTGACCTTAGAAAAGAAAAGGGTGAATTTTTAACAGGAGGTATATATGTCTTAAGCTTTTAAACCATATTGCTTGTATAGAATATTAGTAAACTTCTTATAACAGAGATCATTCCTCTTTACCTAGTAATTTATTGTAAGAATTTCACCCCAAAACCTGAGTAGGAAGGACAATAAATAGAATTAATGACAGTATTATTTTGGTCATTGCTAATCAAATCTTTCATTTTTATTCTTGTAAAATTTTTGAGAGCTTTATTTATTTTTGATCCATAAATTCCATTAATTGAACCAACATTATACCCTAACTGATTAAGAAGAAACTGAGTTCTTTTTACTTGCTCTGTAGCAAAAATAAAATTTGCTAAATAAAAAATTGAATTGCGCGTAGTAAGATATAGTTCTTCTTTTTTGCACATCATTTTGTGCATCACCTTGACTATAGTAATAATAAAAATACATATATATCAATATTTTTCACATACTATCTAATATCACATGGGCGGCTGAGAAGCACTAGTTTGCCTCTATGAAGCACCACTCACATCTTAATGTAAGCAATAACAATAGGTTAGGTATTTGTGAGTCACTGTCAACAGGCACACTTTCTTTCACACTTAAATTAACTGTTACTAGTAGAATGCCCCACCTAAGTGTTAACTAGGGTATGCATGAGCCACCCCCCCTACATACGTATGTATATTCAATATGTTACACAGATTAGTGACACAGTTTGTTAACCACTTTAGGTGGTTTATTAAGGTCTACAGCTAGGATGATAGTTCTTTATATGTATCTAGAATGCACTCTGAGTGACTCTAGGATGACTCAGGAGAGTCATATTGGGTGTTCAGAAGGGTATTAGACTCTAGAGGTAATCTTGAGTCTGTATGGGCTTTAAAATAGGGGTTATGTTAGGTATGATTTATATTTGTTTAGTTATAAATCCATCTGTAGGAAGCTTCATATAGGACATAAAAACGTTTATAGGGCAATAAGATGATTAAAGGCATTCTTGTACTTATAGGTGCAATAATTTTAATAGCATTTGGATACTTTGCATCTAACAGAAAAGATAAAGATGACTAAATTTATACTGATAATTATTGCTGTGATTGGCTTATTAGCATTTGCCTATTTTACTAGAATAGATGGGTATCATGAAAGGATAGAGCAGTTCAGTACTTATTTACTAATAAATAGACCAATTAAGTTTATTTAGATGAAAAAAGTTTTAAAGTTTCTAATATTTATATTGAAATGGGATATTAGGATTAGCTTAATAGTCTTTTCAATAATTATGCTATGGTACTTTCTTCAGAACTATTAATGTATTAAATTGTAAGTGTTACGTTATTGAGTTGGAAGGTAAGTAGTAAGTTTAGTAGTTATCTACCATGAAATAGACCTAATTCATTAAATCCTCAAATGTTTTATACTCGCAATACCAAACCTCATTTTAATTAAAGACTAAAACATATAAAACGGTCAGAGGAATAATGAAAAACCAAATTAAGGCTTTTATTCTAAGAAGATTGCTAAAAGTTTTTATTCTTCGTAGCGCTCCCTAAAGTCAATAATATGAAATAGACAATACTCGCTGTTACTGAGGCTAATAAACCAAAAACTGCCACAAAACCAAACGCTCTAGATGCTGATGCTGAGCTTCCTCCATACGTAGCTACCAAAAGCATAGTGGCCAAAAGGATTATAACCCCATAAAAGATACAAACACAAACTGATCTAACAAAATCCCCAAGATATGATTTCCCAATAACTAGTTTTGCAAAGCGTGTGTCTAGTATTGAGTGACTTGATGTTTCTGTATCTTTTTTCACTATTTATTCCTAATCTATAGCTTATATCTCCAATTAGAAAGTATCTAGTACATAATTATAACCTAACATTTGTAATTAGAATACTATTATCACAACCATGATATATAAAATGTTGATGGAATTAATTAGAATATTTGATAATTACACTAAATTACTAACTAAATATCAGTTAAACTTATTCCTGTTAACACTTACTTTTACTTTCTGATAAGTAGTTTCAGGTAAATTGTAAGCATTGTAGATAAAGTTGCTAATATTATCTCTGTTATTTCTAACAGTTTTAAAGATCCATCTAGCACCTAGAAATGCTCCCCAACCAAGAAGTAAAAGTGTTGAAAATGTAGATATGATACAAGCCATTTTTATAGTATAGCAAAACAGATCAGCTATTCGCAAGTGACAAGGTGACACAGAAGCTAATCAAATAAAACATTTAAAAATATCTTTATAAATATTGCCTTGTCTACCGAAATAATCTTTTGATTCAAACCCAAATTCGGTGACGATCAACATAGACTTTTTCTTACTATAAAAATACGTAATTGATGTACCATCAATTGCATTTACTTTATCCCAATAAATATAATCGGTACTTTCTTGAAAAGAACTCTCTTTAAAAGATCTCCAACCACCATCAGCCCACTTCAATTTTTCTTTATCTTTGTTAATTTGAAGTTGGAACATCTTATATTCTGATTTGGAAATGTCACCTTCGTCTATACAACTAGCTTTAAAGATTTCTGCATTAGTTGTATTTGAAATCATAATAAAAAAAAATATTATATAAGTAAAAATTCTAATCATTACTAATATTAGTTATTGATATAATAAGTAATTAAAGAACCAATTATTAAACCTTTTATAAATGCAATCCAAGCAAATGCATAGTCGTCTATTCCTAGCTTATTTTTCCACCACTCCATTTGTTTTTTGTGAAGTTCTATAACTTTCATAATAAACCTCAATAAAATTTGATTAGCTACATTTTCTAATATCCTATACTCAACAATAACATATCCTCCTTAATTAGAAAACTATCAACACAACCATTATGGTTTACCCTCTTTTCTGAAA
>CACMNE010000002.1:0-94882 GCA_902614945.1 uncultured Alphaproteobacteria bacterium | reverse complement strand
TTTTTTACAGGTATACCTGCGGGTGCTACTTTGACTCCAGGATTTAAAACTCTTCCAGATACACTGTATGAGCGTAAACCCTTATGATTATTATTAAAACCTAAATTTGCAAACCAATCGGCTCCTTTTGATAGAATGTCTGGGATCCAAAATAAAGTTTCAATATTATGATTTAAAGTAGGTTTTCCAAATAAACCTTTTTCAGCAATATATGGTGGTCTATGTCTAGGTAAACCTCTTTTTCCTTCAATAGATTCTATCATAGCACTTTCTTCACCGCATATATATGCCCCTGCCCCTCTTCTTATTTCAATTGGAATTAACCAGAAATTAGTTTTTTGTAACTTCTCAATTTCAGATTTAAGAATTTCTAAAACCGCAGGATACTCATCTCTCATATATAAATAAATTTTACTACAACCTACTAAAAGGGCGGCTATTTGCGCGCCCTCTAACATTTTATGTGGTTCGCTCTCTAACCAAAATCTATCTTTAAATGTACCAGGCTCTCCTTCATCTCCATTTACAGTCATATACTTAGTACCATCATATGAATTGACAATTTGCCACTTTTTATCTGCTGGAAAACCTGCTCCACCTAATCCTCTCAACCCAGAATTTGATAAAATTGATATGGCAGTTTCTAAATTTAATTTATTATCTATTACATTTTTTAAACAGTTATAGCCTCCAGCATTTATGTAATCATTCAAATTTTGATATTCAGGGATTTCTGGGGTCAACTTTCCCTTTGAAAATTTCACTAATTTCAAAGGAGTGGCATTATCTACAGCTCTTTTACCGACTTGAGCTGCTGGCGCATTATCACAACGACCTATACATGGAACTTTTTGTATTCTTATCTTATTTTCGTCTATTAGATCAGCGACATTTTTTATCAAATTTTTTGCTCCAGACATCTCGCAAGACAGTCCATCGCAAATTCTTATAGTTAATTCATGATTGATCGTTTCACCATCTTTTATTATGTCAAAATGATGATAAAAAGAAGCAACTTCGAAAACTTCAGCTTGGCTGATTTTTAACAACTCAGATAGTGCTTTTAAATGCTTTTGGCTCAGGCAATTAAACTCGTCTTGTATTAGATGTAAAGCTTCAATCAACTGACTGCGTTCAAGTGGTAAATCTCCCAAAACTTCTTTAACTTCTTTTTCAGAAATATCATCAGTTTGTCTACCCTTAGGAAGACTGGGATCTCTTTTTATGCCTTTAGTTAATTTTGAGTTTAACAAAACTTATTATCCCCCCCTTATCTGTGATAACAATATAAGCATATTTGAAAATAAAGTGTATAAAAAAAAATCAATTATGTACCAAATTTTTACCAAATCTTTTTATTTATAGTAAAAAAAAACAAAAATTAAATTTTGTATTCTTAAAAAGAAAATACTAGTCATTTTTTTTTAATTTAAATTTTAAATTTATAAAAATAATTAAATCAAATAAAAATATACTGTTGGTGCCCGAGGAGAGACTCGAACTCTCACACCCGTAAAGGCGGCGGATTTTGAATCCGCTGCGTCTACCATTCCGCCACTCGGGCTAATACCTATTAACTTAAAAATGTCTAATGATCATAACAAGTTTCATAATTTAATTTCAAGTATTTATTCCTAATTTTGGTTTAGCAATACAAATATATCTGATTTTTATTCCAGGATCTAAGCCAATTTCACGATTGTCGGCAGGCGCAGAATTCATGAATCTAGCTGCGTTAATACACTCATTTTTTGAAATAAAATCGACTCCTAAACTTGTAACAGAATGGGAAGTTTCAAATCCTATACCATTCAGCATAGAATAAAAATATAGACCCCATATTATCTTCATGATTCACCAACTATTTATCTAACTTATAAATTAAAATAATATCTTTGTAAAAATTGTAACTTAAAAGCTTTATATTATAAAATAAAAATATTAAATCATACTCATATATCTGGTTTTCAATTATGATTTTTAAAAATACAAAACTTCTGATCTTAAGTTTCTTACAATCTAAATATGCTATATATATTTTATGTTTACTATCTTTAAGTGAAGCAATTTTCTTTCCAATTCCACCTGATTTGTTGCTAATACCTTTAGCAATAATAAATTATAAAAAAGTCTTTTTACTTGCTTTTCTTACAACACTTTTTTCTGTTTTAGGTGGTTGCATTGGTTATCTAATAGGATATTTATTTTTTGACCAAATTGGTATTCAAATTTTAAATTTGTTAGATTTGACAAAGCAATTTTCAGTTTTTTCAAATAGCTATAATGAAAATGGAATTCTAGCTGTCTTATTAGGTGGATTTTCACCTATTCCCTACAAGCTGATCGCAATTATTTCGGGAACCACATCTATGCCATTTTATAATTTCCTATGGGCTTCTATTATTTCAAGAGGATTACGGTTTTTTTTATTAGCTGTTTTAATTTATTTTTTTAGAAATTCTGCCGAACAAATTATTAGAAAATATTTTAATATATTTGTAATTATTATTACAATAATATTCTTACTATTAATTATAAGTTTATATTTTATATGAGATCGAGTTATTTAATAAGTATAATTTTTTTCTTTTCTGTTTTTTCATTATTGTTTGTTTTTATACTACAATATGAATATGGAATACTTCCCTGCAAACTTTGTATTTGGCAGCGCTTACCTCATCTTTTAAATATATTAATAGTTTTAAAAATCCTCTCCTCTGTATTTATTCCTAGTAATTTATTCCTTTTTGGACTAATAAATATGATAGTTGCATTTTTTTTGGCAGGATATCACTACGGATTAGAACAAAACTTATGGAGTAATGTTTTTTCTTGTGGTGGAAACCTCGATATAAAAGATTTAAGCACAGAAGAACTCTTAAAAAATTTAACTAATACACCCATAACTAATTGTGAACTAGAGGCCTGGAATTTTTTAAATCTATCACTTTCAGGGTGGAATATGGTCATAACTGTATTAATGATTATAGGATGGTTATACTTAATAAAATCAAGAAGATAAAATTATGAAGCTAATTCTGCATCCCAATAAAGAAAATCAGTCCAACTATGGTGCAAATAATTAGGTGGAAATTTTCTTCCTTTATTTAACAATTCCTCTGTTGTCGGTCTAATAGGTTTTTTTAAAAGTTTAAGACTAGACTTACTTATGGTTTTTGAACCTTTTTTTAAATTACAAGCACTACACGCTGCTACAACATTTTCCCAAGTAGTCTTTCCACCTTGAGCACGAGGTAATACATGGTCAAAGGTAAGTTCATCAATCGATCCACAATACTGACACTTGAATTCATCTCTCAAAAAAAGGTTAAATCTTGTAAAAGCATTTGATTTAATTGGTTTGATATATTCTTTCAAGACTACAACTGAAGGTATTTTAATTTTTATTGATGGAGAGTTAACGTAAGCATCATATTCTGCAACTACATTTATTCTATTCATAAACACACCTTTTATTGTATCTTTCCAAGACCATATAGATAAAGGTAAGTAAGATAGAGGTCTATAATCAGCATTTAAAACAAGTGAAGGATTTTTCCCAGCTGATTTAAAATAGTAACTATGAGAACCAGTAGACATAATCATATTTTAATTTCTTAAAAAGAAAATTAAAGTAAAATATAACTTCAAACAACAAAAAGATTAAAAAATTTTCTAATCAAGCTGATTTTATCATTTTTTTTAAGAATTTATTTGCCTCTAATAATCCATCTAAAGAAATTCCATGGCCTAAGCCTTTTGAAAAATATTTTTGAACTTTAAAACCTAAACTTTCAAGGTTTTTAAAAGCAATATTTGTCATTTCCATTGGAACAACTTGATCATTATCACCATGAATAAGTAAAATCGGAGTACATAAATTTTCTTTTGGAATATTTTGAGATATATTAATTAAACCTCCTGAAAAACCAATTAGAGCACTAAATTTTTTTTCTCTTGAAAGTAATGTCTCTAAAATCATCATCGTCCCCTGAGAAAAACCAACCAATATAAAGTCTTCTGTATTAACTCCTGACACCTTTTCAATTTCGTCAATATAATCATTAATTAATCCAATTGAATTCTTAATTTCTTTTTCAGCATTTAAATCAAGACTCCCATCATTGTTTTGTTTAATAGGGAACCATTGGTAACCCAATCCACCCATTTCACATTTTTCCGGTGCATTAGGAGAATAATAGACAGCATCGGGTATTGTATTAATAAATGAATCAGACAATGAAATTAAATCATTACCATCAGCCCCATAACCATGAAAAAAAATTACAACCTTATTTATTTTGCCTGTTATAGAATTCTTTACAGGTCCCGATAAACTTTTACTCATTTTATACCTTTTTCTTAATTTTATTGTAGTAGTCCCAAAGTAAATGTGCAGCTAATGATTTCCATGGATCCCAGTTTTCAGATATTTTGATCACTTCTTGTTCTGAAGGTCTGTCTTTTAAACCAAAAATTATCTTAATTGCCTCTTGCAAAGCTAAGTCTCCAGAAGGGAAAATATTAGCTTTTCCAAGAGAAAATAAACAGTAAATTTGGGCAGTCCACTTTCCTATACCTTTTATTTGTGTAAGTCTATTTACAATTTCTTCAGAAGATTTTTTTGCTAAGTCATTATAATTTATATCTTCATTTGCCAAAGCTTTTACATAAATACATTTTTGCCTGGATAATCCACGAGATAAAAGGGTTTGCTCATTAGCAGCTAAAATATTAGTTCTAGATGTTAAGTTACTGTCAATAAACTTATTCCATATACTATTTGCAGCTGAAGTAGAAAGCTGCTGACTAATAATAATTTTTAATATAGCTTCAAAACCTGAGTTTCTTTTTGGAAGATGAAAATCATTTATCATACTTATTAAGTTTGCAAGGCATTTTTCTTTTTTTGATAAATAATTCAAACCTTGATTGACATCTTTTTGGGAATTTAGAGTATTTTCGATCATAAAAATTATTTTACTGGTATTGCTTTTTCTTTTAATAGCTTCCAATTGATGGAATCAATAATTGCATCATAACTTGCATCAATTATGTTTGCAGAAACACCGATAGTTGACCATCTAACTCCATTTTTATCTTCACTATCTATTAATACTCTAGTTATTGCTTCAGTTCCTCCGTTCATAATTCGTACTTTAAAATCAACCAACTTCATATCCTCTATAAATGATTGATATGGGCCAAGATCTTTTCTAAGTGCAGCAGATAATGCATGAACAGGGCCCTGATCTTTTCCGTTAATATCTAAACTTTCTGCAACGGAAACACGCTCTTGATTCCCTAAATTAATTGATACTACTGCTTCAGAGATTATTGAAAAATGACGCTCTAAATTTTGTCTTTTTTCCATTGTAACCTTGTAACGATTAACAGAAAAAAAGTGTGGCATTATGCCTAATTTCTTTCTTGCAAAAATTTCAAATGAAGCTCCAGCAACATCGAAAGAGTACCCATAATCTTCTTTTTCTTTTATTTCTTCAAGAATTTTGTATAGACGATCATCATTTTTTTGAATTTCTACACCCGACTCATTCAAGATTTTTAGAAGGTTTGATTTACCAGCTTGATTTGAAACAGGTATTACTCGTACATTTCCAACATCGCTTGGATTGACATGCTCATAAGTTTTTGGATCTTTAATGATTGCACTAGCATGTAAGCCCGCTTTATGAGAAAAGGCAGCAGCTCCGACATAAGGAGAAGCCTTATTAGGTACTCTATTCAATATTTCGTCCAGTATTCTGGATAACTTTGTAATATCTTTTAATTTAGTCTTATCTATATTTACATTAAACCTTTCATTAAAATGTTTTTTTAGAATAAGAGTCGGTATGATTGATACCAGATTAGCATTGCCACATCTTTCCCCCAAACCATTAATTGTACCTTGTATTTGTCTAACCCCAGCATCTATTGCTGCAAAAGAATTAGCAACTGCATTTTCAGTGTCATTATGACAATGTATCCCTAATTTGTTACCTGGGATTCCCATCTTGATAATATTTTTGACAATCTCATAAATTTCCTTAGGTAGTGTACCTCCATTTGTATCACATAAAACAATCCAATCTGCTTTTGACTGATGAGCAGCTAATATACACTCAAAAGAGTATTTAGGATTAGACTTAAATCCATCAAAAAAATGTTCGGCATCAAAAATAGCTTCTTTACCTGAATTAACAAGATGTTTTATTGACTCTTCTATATTATTTAAATTGTCATCATTGGAAATACCGAGGACTTTTCGAACATGATAATCATTTGATTTCCCTACTAAACAAACAGAATTTGTATTTGAATTAACTACTGACGCTAGAATACTATCGTTATTAGCAGATATACCAATTCTTTTTGTCATTCCAAAAGCAGTAAAAATCGAATTAAACAATTTAGGTGGATTTTGAAAAAATTCGGTATCAGTTGGATTTGCTCCAGGCCATCCCCCCTCTATATAATCTAAACCAAGATGATCTAAAGCCTTTACAATTCGGACCTTGTCTTCATATGAAAACTGAACTCCTTGCGTTTGCTGGCCATCCCTCAAGGTTGTATCATATAAAAAAATTCGATCCATCAGTTTTCCTCTAAAAGTTTTTTGGGATTAAAAAATGGTTTAAGTGTCCATTTTGTATTTTCTTCAAGATCATTAATACTTACTCCTGCTTTTTCAAGCCTATTTCTTATTTCGTCAGACTTTCTGTAATCTTTATTATCTCTAGCAGTTTGTCTTGCAAGGATTAAGTCATTTATCAATTCATGAATATTATTTTCGTCAAATTTATTTTTTTTATTACTTTTCTTATTTGACTCATCAGGCGTAAGTCCTAAAAAAACCATGGAATTTATGAACCCATCAAAATCCTCAATTTTTAATAAATTATGCATTTCAGTTAAAACTAGTGGTGAATTTAAATCATCACATAATGCTTCCAAAATTTTCTTTGTGGGTTTTCCATGAATTGGAACATCTTTTTTATCAAAGAAACTTAACCACTTCGTTAAGATATTTTGTGCTTCAGAAACCTTTCGATTTGTCCAATCTAATGGCTGTCGATAATGAGTAGATAATAAAACAAAACGTATCACAGCTCCATAAATGTCTTTTTTCCTTAAATCCTCGACTGTTAAAAAATTCCCTAAAGATTTAGACATTTTTTGACCTTCAATGTTAACAAATCCATTATGTACCCAATAGTTTGCTAATTGCTTTGTATCATTGGCACAAATACTTTGAGCTAATTCATTTTCATGATGAGGAAATAAAAGATCAATACCACCACCATGAATATCAAAACTTCCACCAAGTAATTCTTTGGACATGGCAGAGCATTCAATATGCCATCCCGGACGACCGTAACCCCAAGGGCTATTCCAACCAATATTATTTTTGTCAGCTGGTTTCCAAAGAACAAAATCTAAAGGGTTTTTTTTTCTTTTATCTATTTCAACTCTATTACCAACATTCATTGAATTTAAATTTTGACGTGACAGAAAACCATAATTATCAAATGAATTTACTGAAAAAAGAACTTCTCCATCATCTAAGACATATGCATTATTTTTTGACACGAGTTTATCAATCATAGAAATCATCTGTGAAATATATTCTGTAGCCTTTGGTTCATGGGTTGGTTTTAAAACATTCAAATAATCATTATCCTCATTAAACCATCTAATAGTTTCTGATGTAATTTCATTAACTGGTTTATTTTCATTTATTGATCTATTAATTATTTTATCATCTACATCTGTAATGTTTCTTACGTAAGTTATTGATTCATCGTTATAGATTAATCTTAATAATCTATATAAAAGATCAAAAACAATAACAGGCCTAGCATTACCGATATGAGCCCTATCATAAACAGTTGGACCGCAGACATACATTTTTATTTCATTTTTATTTATTGGATTGAAATTCTCTTTAGACTTAGATTTAGAATTATAAATTTTTAGTTTCATTTTAAACCAGTATAATGCTTCAATTACTATATATAGATTACAATAAATAAAAAAATATAACCAATTTTCAATTTAAGATAATTATTTTTAGATACTAAAAAAGTTAAGCTTAAAAATAATACCATTGCTAAAGGATTTCCTATTACTTAAATTAAATGTTATATTTGTTTTTTTATTTTATAATAGACCAAAATGTATTTAATTTTAAATTTTTATAATTTTTATAATCAGAAAATGTTTCTTAGAAAAATATTTATTTCTGTTTGTTTACTAGCGCTTTGTGCATGTAACACTACTGAACTTAGAAACTATAGCTCAAATCCAAATGACCCTTTCGAAAAAACAAATAGAAAGATTCATGCTTTTAATAAGCATGTAGACGAAACTACCTTAAAACCAGCTTCCAAAATATATGGAAATGTAATACCTAGACCTGTTCGGCTAGGTGCAGCAAATTTTTATGAAAATTTACAAGAACCTAAAAGATTTGTTAATCATCTTGGACAGGCGGAATTTATAAAAGCTACTACCGATGTCTCTAGATTTGTTATAAACTCTTCTGTAGGTATATTTGGTATATTTGATGTAGCATCAAGAATTAATCTATTTTCAGATGATACTGAATTTGATGAGACATCTGCTTATTGGGGATTCCCAGTAGGACCTTACTTGGAGTTACCATTTATAGGACCGAGCTCCATCAGGGGATCTATGTCAATGCTTGTTGATTATACTTTAAATCCCATGAGTTTATTATCCGGTCCAGCAGAAGGAGCTAGCCTAATTACTTTCGGGGCCTTGGATATATTGAATAAAAGGCATGAGTTTGGAACAATGGTTGATACAATTCTATATAACAGTTTGGATAGTTATTACTCTGCTAGGTCAACATATCTACAGACAAGAATAAATGAACCACCAGAACCAATGGAAGATAACTTAGATTTATTTGACCCATACGAAGACTTCTAGATATAAAAGTGAAAAAATTAATATAATTAGTTATCTATTCCACCACTGAATACTCTACTTTCTCTAATATCAACTTCTTCAAGTGTACTGAGGATTTCTGCATTAACAGGTCCATTATTTTCTTTAAATAATCTGTTAGCTTGCCTCAATCTTGCTCTATCTAGGGCATTTCTAATTGACCGAGCATTTGCAAAATGTGGTTGTTCTTTTCTCAAATTAATGTACTCGATAAAAGCATCTTTAGCAGATTTTGTAAAATAATAATTTAGTTGATCTAACATTGAAGACCCAATATCAAGAAGTTCTGGAGTAGAATAATCGGGAAATTCAATATGGTGTGCTATTCTTGATCGGAAACCTGGATTACTTTCAAAAAATGTATTCATTCTATTTTTATAACCAGCAAGAATTACTACCAAATCATCTCGGTTATTTTCCATTACCTGGAGTAAAATTTCAATTGCTTCCTGGCCATAATCCCTTTCATTTTCTGGTCTATACAGATAATACGCTTCATCAATAAAAAGAACTCCTCCCATCGCTTTCTTTAATACTTCTTTAGTTTTAGGAGCAGTATGACCAATATATTGACCAACTAAATCATCTCTTGTAACTGTAACTAGATGACCTTTTCTGACATAACCTAGCTTATGTAATAACTCAGCCATTCTAAGTGCAACAGTAGTCTTACCGGTTCCCGGATTTCCTGAAAAACTCATATGTAAAGTAGGAGTTTCATGAGCAAGACCTAGTTTTTCTCTTGCTTTTTCAACTAATAGTAAAGCCGCAGTTTCCCTTATTCTAGTTTTTACAGGTTCTAAACCAATTAAACTTTTATCTAAGTCAATTAAAACTTGTTCCACGCCAGTTTCTACTAACTCGGCGTGGAGATCAATCTTACCTAAATGCTTATTTTTATCTTCAGATATATTGTTATTTGTCAATTTTCTATACCTTAAAATTTATAATTTAAATTTAAGACTAATATCGCTTGCCTTCAGGTTTATCTGTAGCATAAGATTTTATAGAATAACGCATAGATCTACCTTTCACTTCTTCTCTAGAAACATGAAATCCAGGTTCATCTTTTGGTCTATTGACTATGAAAGAAAGTTTAATACTTTCCCAGCCGTGGGTTGAATCAAATGCAATTACTCTGATGTAATAGTCTCCAAATTGTTTTCTACATTCATTTACTTCAAAAACAGCAGCAGCGGCATCAGGATTATCAAACATTGGATGCCCCCACATTTCCCAATAGGTATTTCTTGGGTGTGGGTCATCAGTATATTCGACACTAACTGCCCAACCATTATCTATGCAATATTGAACTTGAGTGTGTATCTCAGCGTCAGTTAAATCAGGCAAAAAAGAAAATGTTCCTTGTCTTAATTTCATAATTAATTCTCCTTAAGATGTGGTTGGGGTTACGATAAAATCAGGAGCATCAGTAGATTCATAATTAAATGTAACTCCTTTCCAAACGTCTAAAGCTTGTTTTAATGGTGTGCAATTTTTGGCAGCTCTGGCAAGAATTTCAGGACCATTCTGCAAATAATCATCTCCAGCATTTCTTGCAAAAATCATAGCTTCAAGGGCTACTCTATTTGCTTCAGCACCAGCTTGAATACCTTGAGGATGACCAATTGTTCCACCACCAAATTGTAACACAACGTCTTCACCAAGATAATGTATTAATTGATGCATTTGACCAGCATGTATGCCACCTGAAGCAACCGGCATCATTTTATTTAATGAAGCCCAATGTTGATCAAAGAAAATCCCAGTTTGTAGTGATTGCGGATTATATTCTTCTCTCATTACATCATAGAAACCTTTTGTAGTTGCTGGATCACCTTCAAGCTTACCAACAACGGTTCCAGCATGAATATGGTCTACTCCAGCTAATCTCATCCACTTGGCTATTACTCTAAATGAGACACCATGGTTTCTTTGTCTGGTGTATGTTGAGTGCCCAGCTCTATGCAAATGTAAGATCATGTCGTTATCTCTAGCCCAATTAGCCATCGATTGAATTGCAGTGTAACCAATTACGAGATCTATCATTATTATAACAGAACCTAAATCTTTAGCGAATTCAGCTCTTTTATACATTTCTTCCATTGTGCCAGCAGTTACATTTAAATATGTTCCTTTAACTTCGCCTGTAGCTGCAGAAGCTCTGTTTACAGCTTCCATACAATATAGAAATCTATCACGCCAATGCATAAAAGGTTGGGAATTAATATTTTCATCGTCTTTAGTAAAATCTAATCCACCTTTCAAAGCTTCATAAACAACACGTCCATAATTTCTTCCTGATAAACCTAATTTAGGTTTGACTGTTGCACCAAGAAGTGGGCGTCCAAAACAATTTAGTCTCTCTCTTTCTACAACTATACCTGTTGCAGGTCCATTGAATGTTTTTATATAGGCTACAGGTAATCTCATATCTTCTAATCTCAAGGCTTTTAACGGCTTAAAACCAAAAACGTTACCAATAATAGAAGCAGTTAAGTTTGCAATTGAACCTGGCTCAAAAAGATCCAAATCATAGGCTATATATGCAAAATATTGGCCTGGGGAGTTTGGTACTGGATCTACTCTATATGCTTTTGCTCTGTATTTTTCACAAGCTGTTAATCTATCAGTCCAAACTACAGTCCATGTAGCAGTAGAGCTTTCACCAGCTACAGCGGCCGCGGCCTCAATTGGATCAACCCCATCCTGAGGGGTAATTCTAAATAGAGATATTATGTCCGTATCTTTTGGTTCATAGTCAGGTTCCCAGTAACCCATTTTTTTATATTCAAGAACCCCCGCTGAATATCTTGCTTTCGCAGTTAACTTTTCAGATCCATCTGGCATTATTTTTCTCCTATATTTATTAAGTTAATTAGTTTAGAGTTTTTGGGTTTAATTCCCCCTTACTATACTGCCTAGCCATTTCATCCATTGGCTGTACAATTATTTTTGAAGCATTCCCACTTGTTCCAAAACGTTCAAAACGATCTTTACATAAATCTTCCATTTCTTTCATAGCCGGTATTAAAAATTTTCTAGGGTCAAACTCATTTGGGTTCTCAGTTGCAATCTTTCTAAACTGCCCTGTCATCGCCATTCTACAATCAGTATCAATATTTACCTTTCGTACTCCAGATCTTATACCCCTTTCGATTTCTTCTACAGGAACACCATAAGTTTGTGGCATTTCACCTCCATTTTGATTAATTAAGTCCTGTAAATATTGGGGAACTGATGATGAACCATGCATAACTAAATGTGTATCTGGTATTTTTGAATGTATTTTTTCTATAACACGCATTGCTAAAATGTCACCATCTGGCTTTCTGCTAAATTTGTAAGCCCCATGGCTTGTACCACAGGCAATAGCCAAAGCATCAACTTTTGTTTTAGAAACAAAATCAGCTGCCTGATCAGGATCTGTTAATAATTGATCATGATCAAGTTTACCCTCAGCTCCAGATCCATCCTCTTTTCCAGCCTCACCTGTTTCTAAACTGCCTAAAACTCCTAACTCCCCTTCAACGGAAGCTCCAACATGATGTGCTGATTCAGTTACCTTGGAAGTTATTTCTACATTATATTCGTAAGTAGAAGGAGTTTTCATATCTGCTAATAAAGAACCATCCATCATAACTGAAGTAAATCCATGTTTTATAGCAGAGAAACAAGTTGCTTCGTTATTTCCATGATCTTGATGCATACATATAGGGATTGATGGATACATTTCAGAAAGAGCTTTTACCATATGACTTAACATTATATCTCCAGCATAAGTTCTGGCACCTCTGCTAGCCTGTATAATTACTGGAGCATCTACTGATTTGGCAGCTTTCAAAATTGATAAACCTTGTTCCATGTTGTTAATGTTAAATGCAGGTACAGCATATGAATTTTCAGCAGCATGATCCAAAAGTTGACGCAAAGTTATTAAAGCCATAAAGTTCTCCTAAATTACTAATAAATTATAAAATTTTAACCAGATTTTTTTGACCGCTCTATTAATCTTTTTATAAGAGGTGTTAATATAAGTTGCATGGCAAGATCTAGTTTTCCACCAGGTATAACGATAGAGTTAGCTCTACTCATCCAACTATCATGAATCATGGAAACAAGATAAGGAAAATCAATACCATGAGGATCTCTAAATCTTATTACAACAATACTTTCATCTGCAGTAGGGATCCATCGTGCAATAAATGGGTTTGAAGTATCTACAACAGGAACTCTTTGGAAATTTATATCTGTCTCGGTAAATTGGGGGCAAATGCAATGTACATAGTCATGCATTCTTCTTAAAATTGTATCGGTCACTGCTTCAGTAGTGTATCCTCTTGAATCAGTATCTCTATGAATTTTTTGTATCCATTCTAAATTAATTACTGGAACAACACCAATTTTTAAGTCTGCATATTGAGGAATATTTATATTTTCATATTTTGCGGCACCATGTAACCCTTCATAAAATAAAAGATCAGTGTCACTAGGTAAATCACGCCATTCTGTAAATTCTCCAGAGGGGACATCATATAATTCACTCTCATGTAAATTGTGTACATAGGTACGTGTTTTTGCCGTTCCAGTTTCACCATAATTTTTAAAAGTATTTTGTAAATCTTCCAACAAATTAGCATCATAAGAAAAATGAGAAAATGTTTGATCACCAAGCGAATACCTTCGTTCTAACTCTTTTTTCATTTCTACTCTATTGAATTTATGGAATGCATCACCTTCTATCATTGCTGCTGAAACTTTTTCTCTCAAAAAGATTTTTTCAAAAGTATCTTTTACTGTTGAAGTCCCCGCTCCTGAAGAACCAACTACGGATATTATTGGATGTTTAGTACTCATAAATTGTTCCTCATATTAATTGCTAAACAAACCTCGTTTACCAAATAAAGGTGAAACTTCTGCCTCAGGTAAATCATTATATGCTTGCAACCTCGCAATTTCGTTTCTTGAACCAAAAGCGAAGGGAGTTCGTTCGTGAAGTTCACTAACTTCTAAATCAAGTATTCTATTAAAACTATCAGTAGCAGCTCCTCCTGCTTGCTCTATTAGAAAAGCTATTGGTGCGCACTCATATACCATTCTTAGTCTACCTTTTTCATATCCTTTCCTAGAGTCCGCCGGATAAATAAAAATGCCACCTCTTGATAAAATTCTATGTGTTTCTGCAACAAGAGAAGCAACCCACCTCATATTGAAGTCAATCCCCCTAGGTCCAGATTTTCCTGCTATACTATCGTCTATATAATTTTTCATTCTTTTATCCCAATGCCTTGCATTGGAAGCATTTACAGCATACTCCCTAGTATCTGCAGGTATAATAGTTTCTAATTTTGAATCAATAAAAATATTTTTTTTTCTATCAAGGATAAAAGTTTTCACTCCTTTACCAAAGGTAACTACAAACATAGTTTGTGGGCCAAATATAACATAGCCAGCTGCAATTTGATGAGATCCAGGTGCTAGAAAGATGTCATTTATTTTATTATTTTTCAAATGGCTATCAGACAAACTTCGAATAGAAAAAATTGAACCTATGGAAACATTAGTATCAATATTAGATGATCCATCCAAAGGGTCTATCGCTAGCGCAAGTTTTCCATCACCACCAAGATCAATCACTTCCTCTTGTTCTTCTGAAGCATAAAATCTTATTTTAGAATTTTTTACCTCCTTCAAATAAGCATCATCCGCATAAACGTCTAGTGCTTTTTGTTTATCACCATCAGAGTTAGTTGAAGTTTCTTTATTCAAATTTAATGAAGACAAGCGTCCAATCGAAATCAGGTATGACAGCTGACAAGCGACTTTAGCGATTTTGTCAATTCCTTCAGCTAAATCTGAGTTTAAATCGTCTGGTAAATTATCAAAACTCTTAATCTGATATGTCATTTATGATTCTCCAAATGTTTTATTTTTATTAGTTTATTTTTTAATTAAACAGAATTGAATTATTATTAATATGTGTTAAGAATAATTTAATGGATTGGAAAAAACTTATAACGATCAAACACCTACGAACATTAAATGCAATTTCAGAGGCAGGATCATTAGCAAATGCGGCTGAAATACTTAATTTGTCTCCACCAGCAGTAACAATACAATTAAATCAAATTGAGGAAATTTTAAATGTAAGAATATTGGAAAGAGGTCCCAATGGTTTTATAAAAATTTCTAATGTAGGTTATGAATTACTTAAACTTTACAAACAAATAGATAACCAAATTTTAAGAAGCTTTCAGAAAATCGAGCAATTAAAGATTGGCAAAACAGGATATGTGAAACTAGGGGCTGTAACAACTGCACAGTACTTTTGTCCCTGGATAATTGCTAAAGCAAAAAAAGAATTTCCAGATTTATTAATTGA
This sequence comes from uncultured Alphaproteobacteria bacterium, assembly GCA_902614945.1. Taxonomy (GTDB): domain Bacteria; phylum Pseudomonadota; class Alphaproteobacteria; order Rhodobacterales; family Rhodobacteraceae; genus CACIIZ01. The sequence goes on along the minus strand of CACMNE010000002.1, from coordinate 79,524 downwards.
TCTTGTAATAGGTAACCGCAATGAAATAATTAAAGCTCTTAGAGAAGGAAATGTTGATTTAGCAATAACTGGTAGGCCACCACGTGTACCTAAAGTTGAGGATGAAATATTAGGAGATAACCAACATATTCTTATAGCTAAAAAGGATCATCAAATATTAAAATTATTAAAAAATTCTGAAAAATTTAATAAAGATGAAATTTATAATATTTTAAGCAGTGAAACATTTCTAGTAAGAGAAGATGGATCTGGCACAAGAATTTTGTTAGAACGTTTTCTTGATACAGTTGGGAAAGGTAGGCAATTTGATAAAAAAGAATTTTCATCAAATGAAGCAATTAAGCAAGGAGTATTAGCAGGTTTAGGTATTGCAATGATTTCAGCATCTACAGCACAAAGTGAATTAAAAGATGGTATAATTAAAACTATTAACCTTTCTAATCTACCAATAGTAAGACAATGGTTTCTAATTAATCTACTAGAAATAAATCTTGATCCAGATGTAATGATGTTTAAGAAATTCCTCTTAGAAAATAAATTAGAACTGATGCCAGTGAAATAAATCTATTTTACTCATTTTCCTCCTGCATAGCATCATTAAACTGTTGTTGTTTTTTCATTTTTTTCCAAACTAAAAAAATAAAAATTAATATGCAAATAGAGGCAATACTATAACCAACATATTTAAACCAATTTGGCTCAAAATAAGAAGTAGGAGAAATGAAAAGGAGCACTAAATAAACCATCCCAAAAACACATAAATAAGTAGAAAATCCTCTACCAAATTTAATAATAGGACTTAGAATTATGGCTGTTAACAATGAAAGTAATGCGTATCCTATTAGTGCAAACATTTTGACTATATTTAATTTAAACAAATGTATATATAAAACTTAATAAACAAAAATAAAGCTGTTATTTGAAAAAGCTTTATTTATACTTATTAAGAAAGTAGACTAAATCTTTATTTTATAGTATTATAAATACGTTTTTAACTTCTAAGATTGATTTTACAGGTTAGCATTATGAATGAAGAAGACTTAACTGATTCATATTCTCAAGAAGCTAATGAAAATATGAAAGTTGCTATTGAAAATTTAGTAACAAACCTTACTCAAGTAGGCTCAGCAGATGCTTACAAAAATGCTTTGTTTGGTTTGAAAATAATGGTAGATAAAAGACCAAGAAGGATTACTGATGTTGCAAATGTAGAACCTGGTTTGAAACCAAGATCTTTAGATCTAATGGTTTACAGTAGAGAGTTAATCCCACTTGTAGTAGAAGAAATTAAACTTGCAGGTTTTAAAAACGTAACAAGTGATATAGAACTTCAAAGAGTAACAATTATAGTACCTGCCCCAACTTTAGAGGATTTAGAAAGAATTGAAGATGATCTTGATAGAGTTGCAAGAAGTACTGTTTCTAACCTTACAAAAGTAAAAGCAAATTCAAGTCAAAGACTTAAAGCAGGTTTGGAAAATGAATATATCGAAGTTGCTGAGGCAGGAAAAGCCAGAAAAAATTTGGACGAAATAATTGATCACTACGTTGAAATTGCTAAGCTGCATGTCTTAAAAAAAAGAATAAAAGTAATGGGAAAGTATTTTCAACCAAAGCCTGAAGATGAAAAACTTATGAAAAAGCTAAAAAACTTTAAAGGTTAGTGCTAAACTAATCCAAGATTATGATTTTTAATAATCAAATAAGTAAACTGTTTTTTTCATTTTTATTGATAGTAAATGTCAGCTATGCAGAGAACTTGCTTTACACCGATTTACAAAAAATTTGTGAATTTAATAAAGATACAAATCCAGAAAATAAAAAGCAGATAAAAACAAAAAAATTAGCATGCTTTTATTATATTAAGGGGTATTTGGAAGTTGCAAATCATAATTGTATGTTTGATCTAAGTTCAAATAATTTGCATAAGTTAAATACAACAAATATAAACTTTGAACAAATTTTAAAATCATTGGATATTTACGATCAAAAATTCTCGACTATCACAAGTGGTAATGCTATTGACCATTTATGGAGGGTGTTTAGCAAACATTGGCCTTGTAATAACTGAAACCTTAAGAATTTACTGGAGCAAGTATTATGCTTTTACATTATGCCCAAAATAGCAGAGCAGTAAGAGTTGCCTGGCTACTTGAAGAACTCAATATAGAGTATGATATAAAAAAATACGCAATTGGAGACAAAGAACTAAGAGAAAGTGAGTATAAAAAGATAAATCCCTTAGGTAGGGTTCCAGTTTTAGAAGATAGTGATTTAGTTATTTCTGAGTCTGGGGCTATAATCCAATATATAATTAGTAAATATGGACAAAATAAATTTGTTCCTGATATTGGAAGCAGCGATTTTCCCTATTATTTGCAGTGGTTTCACTACGCTGAAGGAATGATTATGCCTCAAATGAATACTATAGTTGTTGAAACAATTTTACTTCCACCAGAAAAGCGCAATGAAGTTAACTTAGCAAGAGCAATGAAACTATTGTCAAGAATGTTGGATGTAATAGAAAAAAATATGGAAAATAAAAAATATTTAACCAACGAATTTACTGCTGCTGATATGATGACAGGACATGCAGTGATAATGTCAAGAGAATTAGGTGTTGATTTTTCAGAAAAACAAAATCTCTTATTTTATGTAGATCGTTTACTTTCTAGACCAGCTTTACAAAAAGCTTGGAATTTGTAGTTACAAAATTTTAGAAAAATTTGATTAATTATTTAAAACTAAGCTTTTGCAGTAATCAACTCATTAATTTTTTTACAATAAAAACTTACATCACTAGGTAAATGACCTTCTAAAAGTCTAGCGTGATCCAGAACTATTTTTGACAAATCATCAAATTCTTTAGGGTTCGATTTTAAAATTTTAGACATATGACCCATTAAAGAATGATTAGGGTTTACTTCAAGAATTCTAGGCATCCCCTTGAAATCTTTATTTTGTAATTTCATAATTTTTTCCATTTGAACGTCCATTCCATTATCTGAAGCCACTAAACAACATGCACTATCAATTAATTTATCGGATATTCTTACATCAGTAACTGATTCACCTAACGATTTTTTAATACCGTCTGTTAATTCCTTGTATTTCTTAGTATCATCTTCTTTATTTTTAACATCTTTCTTTTCATCAAAATTTGATAAATCAATAGAACCCTGAGTAATTGAAACGAATTTTTTACCTTCATAGCTGTCCTGATTAGAAAGCCAAAATGTATCAATTGGATCGGTTAGGAATAAGACATCAATCTTTTTAGATTTAAAAGCCTCAAGATGGGGACTGTTTAGTGCTTGTTCAATGGTATCAACAGCTATGTAGTAAATACTTTCCTGTTTTTTATGCATAGATTCAATATAATTAGAAAGATAAATTTCATCATCACCTTTACTTGATTTAAATTTTGATAGATTTAATATGTCTAGTTTATGATCGGTATCTTCATAAATACCTTCTTTTAAAACTGCTCCAAACTCATTCCAAAATTTATTATATTTCTCATTATCTTTGTCTTTTAATTTTTTTAACTCGTTTATAATCTTTTTCTTTAGTGCTTTAGATATTCTCCTAAGTGCAGGACTATGTTGCAACATTTCTCTACTGACATTTAAATTTAAGTCAGAAGTATCTAATACTCCGTTAATAAACCTTAACCACCTAGGTAAAACATTATCTAAAGTATCTGTTATAAAAACTCTATTAGCGTAAAGTTTAACTTTGGGGGATCTATCTACATGAAATAAATCAAAAGGTTTCATCTCTGGAATAAATAAAAGACTGGTATAACTTATCATTCCTTCAGCCTTATTATGTAAAGTAATTAGCGGTTGGCCAAAACCACCTCCAGATTGTGAAAAAAATTCGTTATATTGCTCTTTAGAAATCTCACTCTTAGGTTTCATCCAAATTGCAGAAGCATCATTTAGTGTATCTTTCTCATCTGATTTTCCATCCAAAAATCTTATTGGAAACTGGATATGATCAGAATATTTTTTTACAATTTCGACTAACTTATCTCTTTTTAAGTAATCTTTCTCACTTTTCTTCAGGCTAAGTTTGACAGTCGTACCTACATCATCACGTTTTGAATCTTTAATTTCAAAACCACTTACACCATCAGATGACCAAGAAAAGGCAACATCAGAACCTTCTTTTCTAGTAATTACTTCAACACTATCAGATACCATAAAGGCAGCATAGAATCCAACTCCAAATTGGCCAATTAAGTTAAGTGATTTTGATTTATCATCTGCTTTTGAGGCTTCTAGTTGTGCTAAAAATTCTGTAGTACCAGACTTAGCTATTGTACCTAATGAGTTAATCAAATCCTGTTTATCCATACCAATACCATTGTCAATAATACTAAGGGTACTATCTTTGGTAGATACTTCTATTTTTATCTCATAATTATGGTTTTGTTCAGAAGAGGTTTCATTTGATAACCTTTGAAATCTTCGCTTATCAATTGCATCAGAACTATTAGAAATCAACTCTCTCAAGAATATTTCTTTATCCGAATATAAAGAATTTATTACAATATTTAGTACACGACCTGTATCTGCTTCAAAAGGTTGTTTATTCATCACGGATCCTCATAATTCAAAATATTTTCTATATAAATGATAAATGATTAGAAAAATATCAAGGTTAAAATTTAAATTTTTAGTTATCAAATTTAGTTTAAAGTTAAACTAAATTTGAAACCATGTTTAATTTATCATTTTTTTTGCATAACTTATTGCTTTAAAGAAACTTTTTGGATCTGCAATACCCTTTCCAGCAATATCAAAAGCTGTTCCATGATCGGGACTTGTCCTTACAAACGGCAGTCCTAACGTTATATTAACACCATTTCCAACACCTAAATATTTAAAAGGAATTAAACCCTGATCATGATAAAGTGAAACAACGATATCAAATTTTTTTTCTCTTGCCATTGAAAATATTATATCTGGAGATATAGGACCACTAACATTTAAACCTGAATTTATAGCCTCCTGAATTGCTGGCTTAATAAAAATTTGCTCTTCATCACCCATTGTACCATTTTCACCTGCATGTGGATTCAAACCAGCAACACCAATTCTTGGACTTTTTATACCAAAATTATAACAAGCCTTATTTGCTGCAATTATGGTTTTTAATATTAACTTTTCATCAAGAGATAATACAGCTTTAAGTAATGGCACATGGATAGTACATAGAATAACTTTTAACTCATCATTTACCATAAGCATAAAAACATCGTTAGATTTTGATTTTTTCGATAATATCTCAGTATGACCAATTAATTCTACAGAGGCTAATTTCAATGATTCTTTATTAATTGGGCAAGTTACAATAGCTTTTATTAGCCCTCTATTGGCAAATTCAATTGCATTTAAAATAGCCTCATAAGCCAATTTACCACAATTTGTATTTATTTTTCCTATTTCAAAATTAAAATCAGATTTTTTTGGTTCGAAATTTAGTATAAATTCTTTGCTAGTATCTACTGAACTAATAGTTGAAAAATTTTTTATGGGTATACTAACGTTATATTTACGAAATTCGTAGTCCAAAACTTTAGAGGAGCCAAAAATTATAAACTTACTAAAATCAAAACTTTTATTTTTTAAAAGTTTTACAATTAATTCTGGCCCAACTCCTGCTGGGTCACCCATTGTTATACCGATTAGTGGTTTCATTGCTATAACTTAATTCAAATGATTTTTTTTGTTTTTATATATGTTTTAAAAAAAAAGCTATATTGAATTATAAATTATGATAATTGAAAACTTAAAAAAAAATATAATCAAATATATTTCCACTACAGTTGTAGTTTACCTTATATTGACAAAACCTGTAATATCACTCAATTATGAAAATTATGAAGGGTGGCTAAATCAATTTTTTATAAACCATTATCAAGAAAATTATAGTCCCAAATTTATAAAAGAAATAATAAAAGAAAGTAAACTTAATAAAAAAGAATTCTATAGAATTGATTCAATAATTAATAAAATTTATGATAAAGATTTTAAAAATCCAGAATTGTATTTTAATACGAAAAGCATTTTAATTAGATTAAGAAAAGCAATTAAATTAAGTAAAACTTATAAATCTCAGCTTTCAAAAATAGAAAAAAAATTTGGAGTCCCCCAAAGTATTATTTTATCGATTTGGGGAATAGAAAGTGACTTTGGTACTGTAAAACTAGAATTTTCTGCATTAAAGGCTATTGTTTTCCATATTTACAATGGCAAGAGAAAAAAATTTTATAAAAATGAACTTAATCACATATTAAAAATTATAAAACAAGACAAAATCAATATAAAAAAAATATTAGGTTCTTCCTATGGAGCAATGGGACAACCTCAATTTATGCCTTCAAATTATATTAAATACGGCTATGATTTTAATAATGATGAAAAAGTTGATTTATGGAATAGTGAAAGTGACACACTTGCTTCAATAGCAAATTTTCTGAATTCTAATGGTTGGGAAAAAAAATTAACTTGGGGAGCTGAAATAACTAAAAAACCTGATCTCCCATGTTATACGGAAGGACCAAATAATAAAAAAACTACTAAAGAATGGAAATTAAATGGAATTAAACTTATTGACGGAAAATCAATTTTAAATTTTCCAAATTCTGTAAAAACCTCCCTATTCTTACCAAAAGGAGAATATGGTCCTAAATTTTTAGTAACTAACAATTTTTATATTCTAAAAAAGTATAATTTTTCAGATTTTTACGCGCTATACGTATCTATTTTTGCTGATCTGATAGAAGGTAAAAAATTTTTTCAAAGACCCTGGACGAGTACTATTAAATTAAATCAAAACAAAGTTTTAAAAATACAAAGTTTACTGGTGCAAAATGGTTATGATGTTGGAGGATTAGATGGTTTAATTGGTATTAAAACAAGGCAGTCCCTTGGTAAATATCAGGAAAAAATGAAAAAAGAAATTACATGTTACCCTAATTGAGGCATTAAATTTAAACAAATTCTATTTTTTATTTTCTAAATCTTCAAGTGACTTATAGATACTTAGCTCTCTCCAATATTTCTCAGTCAAATCATTAGCATCACCAATACGTAGTGCTAATCCTCTAATAATTGCAACTAGAATTGGATCAGCCTCCCCTAATTTTTTTTGGACTATCTCCCAATCAATCTCATATATAATACAACTTGTTTTAGCTTTAGCGGTAACTGTTCTAGGTGAACCAATTACTCTCCCCACTTCTCCAAACATTTCACCATCGGCTAGAGTTCCTATCTCCAAACCATGTGTAGACAAAATACTTACTTTACCACTGTGTATGAGATAAACACTTTCTGCCTTATCACCAATGTTATAAATTATTTCTTCGGCATTAAAATGTCTTTTTATTTGAGGTATTTGAGGCATTTTTAAAACTTCCTAAAATTATCAATTAGATTTTGCATTAGAACAAAAAAAATAATAAAAATAATAATATACTATAATCTTATAAATTAAAATATTATCAAAAAATAGGAAAAATTATGATTTTATTAAGTCCAGATTTTAAAGATGGCGATTTTTTAGATAAAAAATTTTCACTCAGTAAAGATTATGGTTTCGGATGCTCCGGAAAAAATATTAGACCCCACTTAAAATGGGATAATATTTCTGAAAGGGTAGTTGAATTTGCTATAACAATTTTTGATCCTGATGCACCTACTGGATGTGGATTTTGGCATTGGATAATGGTAGGAGTTGACAAAAAATATTTTGAAACAAATGATGACTGTCTATCAAACTCTATTCAAGTACAAAATGATTTTGGAGCATATAGTTATGGTGGTCCTTGTCCACCTGAAAATGATCATCCCCATCGGTATTATTTTACAATTTACGGATTAAATTCAAAAATAGTCGCACATAAAGATACTCCTGCTGCTCAAATTGGTTTTCAATTACATTTTAAAGCTATTGAAAGAGCATCTTTATTAGGTCTTTTCAAAAGATAATTTACTATTGATAATTATTCCCCATTCTGGAAATAGCTTATTGGAAAATTCAACTATTTATAAAAATTCAGTTCAAGCACATGAGATTGATAATTTAGGTCATATGAATGTTCAATACTATGTTAAACATTGTATAGATTCATACAAATTAAACTTTAGAATTAATGATTTAATATCTAATTATCAAAATTTAGAAAATAATTTATTTTTGGAAAGAATAAATATTAGATATTTAAATGAACAAAGGCTAGGAACACCATTCTTAATAAATTTTTATGTGGCAAAGATTGAAAGTGAAAAAATAATTATTTTTCAGGAAATGGAGAATCTTGAAACAACCAAAATAAGTGCTACTTTCATCCTAGTTTTTAAAATTAAAATACAAAAAGAATTTATAAAAAATAAATTTGAAAGTTTTTTAATTGAGTACCCCTATAAACTCAAAAAAGTTCCATTTTATGGTGAAATTAAGGGGCTTTTAAATATTAAAGATTTAAAATTAGATTATTTTGAACTCCAAAATTATCCAAAAATTTTTGATACCTTCTGTGGTTTGGCCAATGCTAAAAATAGTATTAATTCAAAGTATTTAGATGCTTCAGATTATATGGGAATAGTTTCTGCTGCTGTTCCAAATTTATTAATAAAGAGTAATCATTCAGTTTTTGAAACTAACATTGGAGGTGCCGCGGTTGAATATGAATTTTTTTTTAATGAATTTGTTGAACCCAATATATGTATAAAATTGTTCAGTGGCTTAAGAAATATTAAAAATAAAACATATACCTGGACTCATTGGTTAGTGGATATAGATAATGAAAAAGTATTAGCATTAGCTAATTCAGTAATTGTTGCAATGGATTTAAATAATAGAAAATCAGTTCAAATACCTTATAAAATGAAAACTTCTCTAGAAAACAATGTTTTAAAGTAAAAACTATATCTTTAAGTTTAGTTTTGGCTTCCAAAAAGGTCTAAAGAGTTCTATTTTTGGACACCTATTCATAACAACTTTCATACCAGCATCTTCGGCAATTTTTGCAGCTTCTGGATGTTTTACACCTATTTGTCCCCAAAGAACCTTTGCTCCTATCTCAACAGCTTCTTTAGCCACAGCTGGGAGATCTTCTGCTTTTCTGAAAACTTGAACCATATCAACATTCTTATTAATTGAAATCAAGCTCGGAAAAACCTTTAAGCCCCTAATCTTTAACCCAGCAATTGACGGGTTGACAGGCAGCATTTCATAACCTGTTTCATGCAAAACTCTCAATACACCATAGGAAAATTTTGTTTTATCATTACTAGCTCCTACCATAGCAATTGTTTTTACAGTTTTCAAAATATCAGAAATGTAGTGCTCATCATATGGCTTATCATGATCAATTTTTAACATTTTATAACCTCACCATTAGCTCCTAAATACAAATTAATTTACGTTATAGCCATATATCACTAGTACAATCTCCTCCAGGATAGCGTGTTTCATGACATCTAGCTGGACCGTTTGGTTCTTTACCAAAATCTACTATAAATTTATCATCTATTTGCATACCACCATTTTCAGTATCACAATTAATTTTTAATAAAACTCCACCATTTTGACGTATTTCTGGGTAAAATTGGTTATCCCAAGTAGAAAATAGAGAAGTGGTTATATACAATCGTTTTCCATCTAAAGATAATTGTATCATTTGAGGGCCACCAGTTATTTTGTGACCATTCACATTTGGAGCTTTGCCTAACAGTCCTCCAAGCCAAACCTGACCAGTCAATTTAGGGTTATGGGGATCAGTGATGTCATATTGTCTTACATCGCCATGGAGCCAATTACAAAAATATAGATACTTATCGTCCATAGAAAGCAATATAACAGAAATTACACCGGGTATTGGAATAGGCCATTCAGGATGAGGTTGATTATCTACATCAATGATTTTTTCCCACTCCCATTTCCCTAATTCATTTTTCCACCAGTGAATTATATTTGCAGATAGTGCTGCTCCCACAAAACCATGAGAACTTTCAGGGTTATGATGGAAACGAACTTCTAAAGGTATCAATCCATCCTCTCCAAGGTAAAAAGTTTCAACTGGTTCTCTTTTTTCAAAATCCCACAAATGAATTTCTCTACCATATTTCAAATGTCCAACTTCTTCTAAATCAAAACCTGGCATAAATGTATTAGGAGCTGCCCACTCTGAACTTACCATTATATTATGTCTGGGCTGATACCAAAAATCATAACCAAACTTAATTTTACCCATTGATTTTTCCCATCTACCTACAATTTCAAAATTTTCATCTAATTGTAGATATCCACCAGGTGCATTTCCTTTAGAGTCGCCTAACATTGAAATAATGATTTGTGATCCTAAACAATGAACTGTGTGGGGAGCTGATAGATTAGTTATTTTTTTTATTTGTTCCCCACTAATAACTTTATGAATTGTTGGTTTTCTTTCATCCTTACAGTCAACAATATGTAAATTAGAAGTCCTTACTCCTGGAACAATTAAATATCGCCTCTCAAGATTAGTATTTCCGTGACATGAAGAGCAAGCATTCCATCCCATGTGATGTAATTCATCACCTATTCCTGGCATTTCTAATCTGTGTATTACCTTACCATAATCAACACTATCAGGATCACAATCTATTGTTGCTAAATAATCAGGTTTTTGAATTCCAGTTCCAGTATAAATTGCGATAGTATATAAAATTTTTTCTTTTGGAGCGTTCATTGCATCCATGGGAGATGAAAAGCCAGGCCCACAGCAGATTTTTTTTTCCATATTACACTCCACCCAAAAATAAATTATATTGAAAATTCATATTAATTATCATAATATAAAAATATATTATTACAATATGATAATTTTATTCATTATGTACTTAAATAAATTATTGAATGTACTAGAAGTTGTGGTTAAATCCGGAACTGGATTAACGGTTACTAAGATCAGTGAAATCACTAATATACCAAGACCTAGCTGTTACAAACTAATAAATGATTTACAAAAAAATGATTTACTAAGAAAAAAAAGTGAAAATAAATATGTTCTAGGTGAAAGATTTAAACAGATAGCTAGATTAGATTTTCAAGATGTGGATGTAAAATATATTTCCAAACCTTTACTTCAAAAATCAGTCAATAATTTTGAGGTGACATTTTTTCTTTCTAGATTGAGAGACCAAGGTGTTGAAATTATTTATGTAGAAACACCATCAAAAAACCAAATATCTTATTTGCATCCAGGGCATGGATTTAGGCCTTTACATGCTTGTTCTTGCGGAAAGGCTATTGCAGCATATGCAAGTGAAGACTTTCAACTGAAAGTTATCCATAGCAGACTAAAATCATATACCAGAAATACAAGAATTAATCCTTCACTATTGAAATCAGAATTCAAAAAAATAAGGGCTAAAGGATATGCTGAATGTATTGAAGAAATTGATATTGGTATTTGTTCTGTTGCGGCCCCTGTAATTATGAAAGATTCGAGTATATTTTTAAGTTTAGGGGCAACTGGTCCCTTGAGAATTTTTTCAAATAAATTTCGCGAAAAAATAGGCGATTACCTTATACAAATATCAAATGAGCTAAGCTCAATGCTAGAAAATAAGAATATATGGATAAAAAACTTAAATTCATTAGCAAGCTAATTTACAAAAGGAAGGAATTTATTTATTTGTTAAAAAATATTTTAATCATTTACTTTACATTTGCATATATGAGTTCAACATATGCTGAAACTAATAATGTTGAATTTGAATGTAATACATCAGTTATATTATCTATAAATAAAGAAGGGGAATTGAAACAATTTCTACCCGGAAAGATATATTTTGAAATGAATAATAATTCTCTAATTTTTGGAAAACTTGGATATATAACAGATGAAGAAATAGCAATTCAAAGAATTAATGACAATAAATTTTATTCTTACCAGCCAGCCCAAACGATTTTATATGAAAATGGACTTTTTCATAATGTTATTTTCACTTATGAAGGTGTTACAGCAATACAAGCAAAATGTTTGCCTCTAAAAGATTTAAACCTCAAAGAATAACTTGTAAAAAACATATATCAATTTGCAAAAACCCATCAAAAATGAACTTTTTCTTTTAGGAACAAAGGGAGGCCCAGCAATTAGACCAAAGGGCTCAATGCCTTCTTCTTCTTTGCTAATTTTGGATAATGAGAAAATACTTATAGATGCAGGTTTAGGTGTCGCAAAATCACTTACTGAAATAGGTTTTCATTTAAGTGAGCTTTCTAACATTTTTATTACCCATCTTCACTCAGATCATTATCTAGAATTGGGTCCACTTATCCATACGGCATGGACTACAGGTCTTACTGAAAAAATTAAAATTTATGGTCCAAAAGGCTTAATAGATTATTGGCAAAAATTCCTATTATCAATGCAATATGATATAAAGAATAGAATTAAGAATGAAGGAAGAATACCTTTAAAGAGAATTGTAAAAATAATTCCAGTTAAGAAGAAATTTTTAAAAGTTGGAAAAATTAAAGTAAAATTCCTTCAAGTTCCACATCCTCCTCTTAAGGAATGTTATGCTTATAAATTTATTGGATCAAAAAAAATTATTTTTTCTGGTGATACCAGATACTTTGAGCCTCTTGCTTCTTTTTCAAAAAAATCAGACGTTTTAGTTCATGAAGCTATACTTCCGAAATATATAGATAAGATAGTTAAAAACACTGGTCTGAGTTTAAAACTTAAAAAACATTTAGAGAGTTCACATACAAAATTGGAAGAAGTTATAAAAATTGCAAAATTATCAAACTGCAAAAAGCTAATAATAAACCATCTAATCCCAAATGATAATACACTAAAACAGAGAAGAGTGTGGCAAAAAAATATTAATAATAAGTTAAATACCAAAGTAATAATTGGACAAGACAAACTCAGGATAAAGTTATCTTAAAAAAAATAAAAGCTATTTCAAATTTTGGAATGCTTTTTCAAAATATATACTAGCCGCATTCTCTATATCTGATCTTTTTTTTGCTTCTTGCTTAAGATCACTTAATAAAATTTTTAAATTTGGGTGTAAAAGATTAGACCTGTATAGATTTAATAATTTGTGGAAATATATTTCTTTTTTGGATTTAATAATCTTAGTTGCATTAAGAATAGCATCTTTTTCATCATAACCATGTTCTATTAGGAGTTCTAAAGCAGCTACAATTAAAGTATCTGACTTTTTCTTTCTAGAAAATTTAGAAATAATTTTGGTTTCATTTTTGGATGAATTAAATTCTTTATTCTTTACATCAACTTCAACTAAATAAGAAAGTAAATCTTTCAAAGGATATCTGTTTAAGGTGGGATATTCTGACTTAAAAAAATTAATAAGATACTGTATTAATCTTACATGAATTATCTTTCTATCTTTATGATTTTTCTTATCCAAATTTTTATTAATTTCATCGATTTGATTTTCAAATTCTTTAAAACTAAATTTTTCGAAATTATCCACTAAAACCTCTTTTTTGAATACTCTTAGAATATTAGATAATAATTAATTTAACTATAAATTCATATATTCTAAATTACTCAAATTCCATTTCTTCATATACTCTACCAGCGTTTCTAGTAGCTAATTCATCAAAAGTATGAAGATGTGAAAAAGGAGTTTGATCTACATAATAAGCATCTTTAAGTTCTCCACCATTTTCTAAAAAACTACCAATTTTTTCTCTGAGATAGACCAGATAATCTCTAGTATATCGCCTAACTTGTTCCATGTTTGTAGGATGACCATGTCCTGGGATTACATAAATAGCATTTAATTTCTCAAATTTATTTTCCCAAGTATTAATCCACTCCTTTGTATTTGTTTCTGAGAAAATAGGTAATAACCTTTCATGAAATGCCATATCACCAGCAATAACTAGTTTTTTAGAAGGGATCCATACCGAAATATCTCCTGGTGAATGTGCCGGCCCTAAGTATAAAACTTCTATAGATAGATTTGCTAAATTGATAATGTACTTATCAACAAAGGAAATAGTTGGAAGAACTAATCGAGTACCATTAGCTTTATCACGATTATATCCTATCATCCTATTTAAAATCTGTGGTCCATTTTCTTCAAACTCTTCAATTGCATCTTCATGAGCTAAAATTGGTACTCCTTGATCAATCCAATAAGAGTTACCAAGCATTGCATGACCTTGACCATTTTCATTAATAACAAGGATGACTGGTTGATCAGTAATTGCTTTAATTTCATCGTGCAAAGCCTGAGCTAAAGTACTCGATGCACCTGCATTTATTACTACGACTCCTTCATTAGTTATTATAAAACTAAGATTATTATTATGTCCTGTATTGTCATATGTAGGAGGACCAGTCGCACCTATGGCTGACCATACATTTGGAATATATTCAATTGGTTTAGAATATAAAAAACTATTTGGAAACTGATCTTTAATATTTTGATCAGACAAAGCAGTAAAAGCTAACAGAAATAAAAATAATTTAGAAAAAACAAACAGCGAAAATATTTTATACATCTAACATTCAAAACTTGATTGGTCTTTATTTGAAAACCTAAGTCAAATAAAATTTTGATTTATTTTAAAATTAAAATTCTATACAATAAATTTTGTAAGTAAATTGTTTATAGAAAATTAATGAACATAAATGGATCTTGTTTTTGTAAGAAAATAGCTTTTAAAGGCGAAGTAGATCCTGAAAAGTGTTTTGCATGTCACTGTGAAGATTGTCAAATATTTTCAGGGGCACCTTATAGAGGTGTCGTTCAATGTGAAAAAACAAATTTAAATATAAAAGGTAAGCCTAAGGAATATATAAAAATAGGGTCCAGTGGCAGTCGAAGAATCCAAAGTTTTTGTGAAAAATGTGGAACACATCTTTTTGCAAGTGATATTGATAAAACCTTATTTAACATTCGGATAGGTTGCATAGAACAGCGAAATAAATTAATTCCTAAAAAGCATATTTTTGCATCATCTTCTCATAATTGGATACATACTATTAAAAAATGTGAGTGGTATGCAACAACCCCAAATAGCAAAAAAATAACAATTTAAAATTCAATTCTTTTTTAAAACTTACTTTTATAGTAATATCAATTCACTAAAATAATAAAACTTTTACTTATTTTACAAATAGGAACTAAAAATAAATGGAAATATTTATAGGAATAATTTTTTTAATAATAATTTTATTTTATTTCTTATACGCAAGAATCATAAGAAATAAAAATAGTGTTCTTGAAGCTCTTTCAGGTATAGATGTGCAACTAAAAAATCGAAGCAATCTAATACCTAATGTACTAACTATCGCCAAAAAATTTATGAAACATGAAAAAGAATTATTAGAGAATGTTACTAAATTAAGAACAAAAGAGAGCCAAAGTTATGATCAAAATGATCCCTCATCGATCAAAGATCATATTTCTGCAGCAACTGCGTTAGGTTCTGAGTTAGGTAAAGTAATGATTTCAGTAGAAGCATATCCAGAATTAAAATCTAACGAAACAATGATACAAGCACAATTAACTTATAATGAAACAGAAGCAAAAATTGCTGCTGCCAGACGTTTCTATAATTCAGCTGTTTCACAGTTAAATAACTCAATAGAAATTTTTCCCGGAAGCATTTTGGCAAAATATGCAAATGCTCAAATCATGCCTTTTTATGAAGCTGATGAGGCATCAAGACAACCAATATCTGCGGAAAAATTCTTGTAACATTATAAATATGTCTTTAATTATATCAGTTTTTGTTAATTTTTTTAAAATTTTGAGATTATTTAACCCAAATCTTCTTAAGTCAAAACCTATTGGAAATTTTTTTGAAGAAATTGAACCCTATGAAAAAGGGTTTAAAAATCACTATAAAAAATATTTAAGAGATAAAGTAGTTAAATTTGAGAAAGAAAGATTAAAAGCTCTCAAAATTGCAAGAAAAAATGCATTCATCTGTATTCCTATAATGTTATTAATTCCTTTTGGAATTCCTTATTTAATTTTAATTTGGGTAGAGAGTTTTGGTGATGGATCTTTAGACTTTTTATTCTTTGGAATTTTTATTGTATATGCTTTGCTTATTTGGTTCATAACTAATTCAATGACACTTTATCAAGAAAGTATCAAAACAGAAATATTCCCAAATATTTTAAATTTTTTTGGTGACTTTCAATATAATCATGAAACTCAAAAGAGTGCTGGTTCTTTTGAATACAGCGGGCTGATACCTCATTTTACCAGAGAAACAAGTGAAGATCACATATTAGGTAATTATAAAGGTGTCTCAATTGATTTATTTGAAACAGAATTAGAAAAAAGAGTAAAAACAAAAGATAGTAGTTATTATAAAACTGTTTTCAAAGGGATTTTGATAACATTAAGTATGAATAAAAGATTCAAAGGAAAAACTGTTGTCAGAAAAGATAGTGGGATAATAGGAAACTGGTTTAAAAAAAAATTTTCATCTTTAAAAAATGTAAAATTAGAAGATCCAAATTTTGAAAAAATGTTTGAGGTTTATTCAGATGACCAAGTAGAGTCAAGATACTTACTGACTGTTACTTTTATGGAAAGATTAAAAGAGCTAGCAGAAACTTTTGGTGGAAAGTCAATCCAATGTTGTTTCTATAATAAAGAATTATTTATGATGATACCTATAAAAAAAGATATGTTTGAACCTGGTTCAATTTTTGAGCCTGAGGACTTTATTGATGATAGCAAAAATTTACTTAAGGAATTAAATTTAATATTTAATATAATCGATCAACTCAAATTAAATATGAAAATTAATTTATAATGAATTTACAAAAATATTTTTAATATTGAAGGTGATTTGTTTTAATTAATAATGATACAATTATCCTAAATAGGTTGGAATAGCAGTTCCAAATGTCCAGGCTAGAGTAAATCCATTAGCAATAGAAACAGATAAAAAAGATCCTAATCTCTTTATAAAATAGTGACTTAAAAAACCAAAGACAAACCAAAAAGCAATTAATAAAATTATAGCATAGCCCAAAAGAAATAATTCTTCAAAATTCAAATATATGGCTAAACATAAACTAATAATCAATGAAGTCTTAGTTATTGTTGATTTTATAAAAATAGAGCTTTTATTGATATAATAACTATCAACCAAAAAAGAAATTGGAATACAAGCTAACATCAAAGGGATAAATAATTGGATACGAGAATGTGTTAAGTAAAAAGTACTCACATAACTATCTAGTATATTTCCAATTATTAAAGTAAAAAAACAAAAAATTATTACAAAAACAGATAATTTGAAATCTCGAAAAGCTAACGAATTAATTGGAATTTTATTTATAATGATTACTAAAATTCCATATAAAAATAAGTGATTAATCAGATATGAATGTGCAGGATATTCTGCAAATTTAATTGAAAAAAAGAAAAGAAATAGTGGTGTTATTAATGCTGCTGATATATTTGCTAGTACACACCTAAATAAACCAACATCAATTTTTTTATAGTGTTGTTTTTTTACAAGTGAAATAATAACAAGAAATAGACTTATAGTTGATATAAATAAGATTGCAGTCCAAATACCTAATTTATTTGTTATAATTTCAAATTTATTTTTTGTAATTGAATTGATCCATTCGTTTATTAACAATTGGGAATTGTAGGAATATAAAATGCCAATATGATCTGAATATTTGATAGATTGTACTTTACGAGCAGAACCATCACTAAAGGATCCATATAAAATATCCTCATTAGGGTTTTTTATTCCAATAGTTTCTAGTATATCTAAAGCCTTTTTTCTTAAACCTTTTTCCCAAAACCCATTAATGATAAGTACATTTTTTGGATGGTTTCTTTTAATTTGATCAGTGTAATTAGAAATTCCTATTGAGCCGATTATATCATCTTTTAGATTTGCAACCCTGAAAATTATATCTGAAGCCATAGAGTGACCAATTATAATTGCTTTATGTCCAGTGTTTTTGTCTAAAAAATAATCAATAAGTTTTTCTGTTTGCTTCACAAATAATTTAGTAGCTCCTTTTTCATCAAGTATATTACCAGAGTAAGCTTGAGAATGCCTACCATGCCCAAGGAAATCAAAAGTAATCGTCTTATATCCTGTATTTGCTAAAGAAAGAGCGATAGATTTCATGAAACTTGAGGAACCTGCAAAACCATGTGCAATAAAGATTAAATTTTTATTTTTTTTGTCTTTTTCAGGTTCGAAAATGGTTATTGGTGTTTGATTTATAATCTTATTTTTGATTAATATTTTGTTATCTAAAATGGATAAATTAAAAATACTTAAAAAAATAAATGATAAAAAAACAAATGATAATAAAAATTTTAAGTTCTGTGGCATAAAAAATGGTAAATTGGATGTTTATAGAAAAATATTTATAGAAATAATAATAAACTTAAATAATAAAAGTCATATTGAAACATAATTGTTAAAAAAAATTTTTAAATTTAAATTAAAGGAGTTAAAGATGTATGATCCAGAGAAAAAGATAGTTGAACTTGGCTTAAAGCTTCCAAAACCAGTACAATTACCTTCAAACTTAGAACTCCCTTTTAATTTTATAAATGTAAGGGAGAATAGAGTGCTGATTTCAGGTCACCCTAGACAAGCTAATGACGGATCTATAAACGGACCATATGGCCAAGTTGGAAAAGATTTAACAACACAAGAAGCCCAATTAGCAGCAAAAGAAATTGGATTATCCATATTTGCTAATTTAAAACAAAAAATTGGAAATCTTTCTAGGATAAAGAGTTGGGTGCGGGTTTTCGGAATGGTTAACTCAGCAACTGGTTATGATGAACAGCATATTGTTTTAAATGGATTTAGTGATCTTTTGTTGGAGGTATTTGGCTCCGAGGTTGGAGCACATTCCCGTTCGGCGGTAGGAGTAGCAGGATTACCTATGAACTTAGCTATAGAAATAGAAGGAGAGGTAATAATTGATTAAACTTATGTAAACTTATACCATTTCAACGTAACGAAATTCTCTAATAGCACTCCCATCAAGCTTTTTAAGTGCTTCTTGATATCCATCACTATTATAACCAGCATTTGCGGCTTCCAAACTTTCCCATTCAACAACAACCGTACGTGTTTTTTGGCCCTCTTCTTTAACAGCTAATGGTATTCCTCTGGCTAAAAATTTAGCTCCAGCAGCTTTCATAGCAGGACCAGCTAACTCTGCATAAGCAGCAAGTTTCTCTTCATCATTAATAGATTTATAAATAACAACCTGAAGAACTTTAGACATATTTACCTCCACTCAAAATGTTAGTAAAAAATATTTTAACTGGGGTAATGTGTCAATGAAGAATAATAAATAAAAAACTTTAAATTCAATAATTTTTTCAGTATTTTATTAAATATTCCTATATCTATATCCACCACCCTGGATTAAGAAAAAAGTAGGATCCCATTGAGTTTCCATTACATTAGAAACCAAAGTAGTAACTGCCTTTTTGGGAGCATTAGCCTGTGCTAGCAGAGCCAAAGAAGTATCCTTAATCATAGATCCAACAGTAAAAGTTGTAGTTTCAATAGCAAAATTAGTGTTAATTAAACTACTTAAACCGCCCTCAGCGTAAATTAAATTTTGAATCGTACTAGATATAGAACTACTAAGAACTGATGCATTGATAGATATACCACTGCTTACTTTATTGAATTGTTTTATCCCTGCATCAATATAATCGAGTGATTTACTAGCAGCGCTTATACTTGATAAATCAACATCATTTACTGTTTTTACTGGAGGTAAAGACTCTCCTCTTGTATTCCCCATTCCTTCATAATTAAACAAAGTACCAAAAAAACCACTTTTCTCAGTTGCATTATCTCCAGTAATTCTAATTGCTTGAGGACTTTCCATTGTTACTGTTCCGACAACCAAAGCAGTTCGCTGTTGATCTTGAGTAATGTTATCATAGTAAACCGGATCAGGTACATCATCTTCACCCTCTACAGGTGTTGCTGTAGCTGTTATGCCTTGAAAAGTATGAGTTTGATTGTGACCAGCATATTGTGTGCTTTTAAAACTATGATTTTCTGACGGTCCAGCATATTGATTAGTAAAAGTATGAGTTTCATTTTCTCCTGCATGAGGACCATTGAATTCGTGTGTCTCTGAAGAACCTGAATTTTGACCAGTAATAGTATGCGTTTCAGAAGATCCTGCAGTTAATGAAATAGGTCCTCCACCACCTAACTCCTCAAGCCTTATAAAACTACCGGTTGCTGATTCAATCAAGTAATCTTGACCACTCGTTAAACCTGTAATTGCAGTTCCTGAACCTGCAGAATATGTAATTCTATCCCCTGCGGAAAATTTATTTGTCATAAAAATCCTATTACCTGAGACATTACTTAAAGCATTAAAACTTGCTTCTTCTGGTACTAAATCTATAATTGTACCCGCAGAAGTTGATGAAAGTTGGAAAGTATTGCCTGATAAATTTCTAACAAAGTATTGAGAACCACCAGACAGTCCTCCAATAGCAGTTCCTCCACTATTAGTAGTATAAGTAACCTGATCGCCATCAGAAAGTGAATGGCCACCATTTACCGTAATTCTATTATTAGCTAAGTCAACGTTACTTTCTGCATTAAATTGGCCAGTTTTTCTAGCTATTATGTCAACACCAGTTAACTGTATTAAATCACCTGAAATACTGCTAACAGTGTAAGTCTGTCCATTTGTAAGTCCACCAATGGCTGCTCCACCACCCGTTGAATAGGTAATTTGATCACCAGTTTGAAAATTATGACCGGAAACATTTATTCTATTAGTAGTATGATTCACATCACTCTGTGAATTAAAATTATCAATCATTCCTAATATGTCGATATTGTTATTAGATGTATCTTTTAATTTAAAACTATTACCGCTTACATCTCGAACCACATAATTAGTACCACTCGTCAAATTCCTTAAAGTTCTGCCACCACTCGTATAAGTGACCGTATCACCATTTACAAAATTATGACCAGAAATTTGAATAGTATCATTAGCAACACTAGCTGCAGTTCTTGTGTTAAAAATATGACTTGCAGGGGCTAGATCTATTGCATTACCTGCATTTGCATTTGCAAGAGAAGAAGCTAATTTAATGGTATTATTATCGATTTTTATAGCAAAGTAGGTATTTCCGCTAGTAAGATTTGATAATGTAGTGCCACCACCATTACTATAAGTCAGTCTATCACCAGTTTCAAAATTATGACTATTTAAGGTAATTTGTTCATTTGAAATATTAATTGATGTTCGAGCATTGAAATTTTGTACTGGTGGTGGTGAAATAACAATTGTAGGCATTGTGTCATAGCCCCTACCCCGGTCTGCAAGTGTTCCATTGGTACGGGTTATTGTATCTACTTTTCCATTAACTAAATTAGCAGAGTAATTTGCCTGAGCACCACCAGCTCCTGATGCATCTGCCAGATAAGTATTTCCAACAAAGGTGACAGTTGGTGCTGTCGCGTAACCTGATCCTTTTTGAGTTACTGTTACACTTTCAACACCTTGTAGTTGATCGATATGAATATTTCTGTGTTTATCTATGAATTTTACTGTTTCGTCAGTACCAACCCCTCTAGATAAATTTGCATTAGCAACATTTGCTTTTAGTCCATCCTTATCAAGAGCTCTGGCAAAAATCTCATTTTGATTTGATTCTGGGTTATTTGAATGTGAAGGTCCGTTAGGTGTAAAATCCACATGTGAGATAAAAATATTATCTCCATTTTCATCAGTAAGTGTTACTGCTGAACCACCCTCAGCAATTTCGGCTGTTACACCTGTAGCTCCACTTTGATTATTTATAGCTGTTACAAGTGGTGATAAATCATTCACATCTGAAATAGTTGCGCTAATTGTTGTACCTGAACCATCAGAATCATTTGCACTATTTGCACCTAATCTAAATGTAATATCTGAAGCAGCAGCCATGTTAAATAATTGTGCTTTTGTGACTGCAGATGCATCTATTCCTAATCCTGCAGCATGAACAGTAGAAGCCAATTGTTTTGCAGACATACCATTTGTTATATTTATTGTTGCATTATTTTTATAACCATCAATAAAAATACTTCCTGCTGCTATTTTGTTATTATTGGATGTAGTCAGAGAAGTTTCATCTTGATCTGTAATATATGGGGTAGAGAAAATTCTCATGGTTAAGTCATCTCTAATAAACTGCATATCTTTTGCTAAGACACTTTCAATTCCTATATTCATAGTTTGAAATTGATTATCACCAACTTGAACAATTCTATTCCTAAAAGAACCGTCTAAAAGCTTCTGACCACCAAATTGAGCATTTTCACCTATTCTATTAATATCTAATTTGATTTTGTTAACTTCTTCTGTCAGTAAATCCCTTTGAGATTTGTCAATTGTATCACTTTGGGCATTAAGAGTAAGTTCTCTCATTCTCTGGAGTAGTTCTCCTATTCTTTTTACTCCACCTTCTGCTGTGTACAAGGAACTTAATGCATCTTTTGTATTAGAAATAGTAACAGTTAATCCTTTAACTTTCGTTTCAAATCTACTGGCTAAATGCATACTTGCTGCATCATCAGCACCTTTATGAATTCTTTTACCTGTTGATAATTTTTGAATTGATTCTTCAATATTTCTTTGAACTGGAGTTAAATTAGCTGATACCAACTTACCCAAGCTATTAGATACGGAGATAGGCAATGTACTTTCCTCATTTAGAATTCAAATTTTTTAAGATTTTGCAATTATTATGCCATGGCCAGATAGGAGTTTATTTTGGGATAGATTTATAAAATTTCAGGAATTTTATAGGGAGCTCTAGTTGTTAATAATTCAGCCCCGCTCTGAGTAATAACTATATTTTCTTCATGAACCATGATTTTTCCAGGAAGAAATTCAATTGAGGGCTCAATAGTTAAAACCATATTAGATACTAACTCCATTTTGTTATCAAAAGTTATTGATGGGGGTTCAGTTAATTGCAATCCCATACCATGCCCAAATCTTCCATATGAGTAATTTTTTGGTAAATATTTATCTAATTTTTCAACCATAATCTGCCATAGGTCCAATAAAGTTATACCTGGTTTTGCTATATCAATTGCACTTTGAGTTGCTATCCACAAAATTTCATAAACATCATTCACTATATCTGACACTTTACCAATAGAGTAATTCCTATCAAAATCACAAAAGTAACCATCATAAGTTGAACCAGTATCAATAAATAAAATATCACCGTTTTTTAGTAGTCTATTCGTGGGTTCACAAATTATCTGAGAAACCCCTCCTTCCCCAGAAACTATTGGTAAAAAAGGTATAGAGTCTGCTCCCCTTGAAATTAAATCTATTCTTAATTTTCTTGAAATATCTCTTTCATTATCACCTTCTTTAATAATTAAAGGCAAATTTTCATAAGCATCACTTGCTATTTTACATATGTGACTTATTTTTTCAATTTCCGCATTAGATTTGATTAATCTTAATTCCCACAACAAAGGTGAAGCATCTATAATGTTTTTTGAAAGATTTGATTTTAGAGAAAAAAAATCTACTAAAGGCATTCGAAGTGACATTTCTCTTCCTAATTCAGCTCCTATATTATTAAATTTTGATGGCATTTCTTTTAATAAATTTAAAATAAGTGAAATCCCTTCATCTTCTGGTCTTGGAGATGACCACGTAAAAATTTCTTTAATCCATGTTTTTTGCATGACGCTAAATCCAATTTCTGGAATTACTGCCTTTGGAAATCCCTTGAGTGGAATAATTAAAAACCAAGGTCTTGTAGGGCTTTGCCAAAATTGGGTTGAAAAGCCGGTGAAATACCTCATAAAGAATTCAGAAGTAATTAGTAATATATCGATCTTATCACGAGACATCATTGATTGGACGCGTTCTAATCTATTTTCATATTCAATCAGTTTAAACCCACGCTTAATCATTTACTTAATTTCTTTAAATTTTAAAAGTTTATTAGGATAAATATAGCTACAAAAATCAGCATTATGCCAGACACAAAATTTAATCTAATTATAGCTTTTTCAGATGATATCAATTTTTTTATTTTTGTTAAAAAAAAAATTAGAAATAAATTACCAATAAAAGGAACTGAGAATGTTATAAATGAGATTACTGATAAATCTAATTTATTCACTGTTAAAAAATTAAAAAAACCTGGCAATAAGGTTATATAAAATAGAGCAGCTTTTGGGTTAGCAGTAACTGCTAAAAATCCAGCGATGAAAGCTGAAAAAAACCCTTTTTTGTTTAATTGGTGATTATGACTTATACTTTTTTTTGCATTTAAGATTATCTGAATCCCCATTATTGCCAAAATCAAAGAGCAAATAAACCTGAAAAAAATTAAGTAATCAGAATAAATAGATATAAAAAAACCAATTCCTAAAAATACAATAATAGGCCATAACATATCTCCTAAACAAACACCAAGAATAAGTGAAAATGCTGATTTTGGACCACCAGAAATTGTTCGAGCAACAATTGCTATCCATACTGGACCGGGAGTTATAAACAAAATAATTAAAGCAACAATATAAAGAAATAGTTGTGTAGTTGTTATAGTGAAAAACATATCTAATCTATTTAAGTTCTCGCCACATAATTTTTCCCATTTTATTTTTTGGGATACTTTTTCTTATTTCAAATATTTGAGGTATTTTATATTTAGCCATTCGACTACTACACCACTGTTTCAAATTTGTAATCTTTTTTTCTGAATTTGAGTTTTCAGGAACAATGATTGCTTTTACTTTTTGACCTGACCTAAAATCAGGAACACCTATTACACAAACTTCTTTTATACCTTCAAAACTGTGTAATATTTTTTCAATCTCAGCTGGCCAGATTTTGTAACCTGAAGAATTAATCATCCTTTTCAATCTATCTACAACAAAAAAATAACCATCTTTATCAAAATAAGCTAAATCACCAGTCTTAAAAAAATTTTTGTTATCCAAATTAATAAAATGTTTATGATTATTATGATTATTCCAATATCCTAAAAAAAGTTGAGGTGAAGATATAATTAACTCCCCAACCTGATTAACTCCTAGTTCAATATTCTTTTCGATATCAATAATCCGTGCGTCTACATTAAATATTGGAATACCTATTGAACCTAATTTCGTTTTATGAGGAGGGTTTATATGAGTAGGAGCCATTGTTTCTGTTAATCCATAAGCCTCAATATAATCTAAATTAGTAATTTTTTTTAATTTAAGAGCAATTGATTTTGGCATTGAAGCTCCGCCTCCTCCAACCGAAATCAAAGAGGAAATATTATGTTTTATAGGTTTAAATTCACCAATTAAATCTATTATTGAAGCTGTAATTGATCTCCATGACTTTATCCTATATTTTTTTATATAAAATAAAGCTGTATCGATATCCCATCTTGTCATTAAAACAATAGTATTTCCATTAAAAATAGGAACATTCATAGAATTTTGCATACCTGTAACATGAAACAATGGTAAGGTAGTAAGCACTCTAGATTTCTTTGGAATAGGAAGCCACTTTGCGTAGGCATTAATTACTGCATTAACAGTTTTATGCGTGTGAATGCATCCCTTAGGTATTCCCGTTGATCCAGAAGTGTAAGGAATAATACAAACTTCATCTGGTTTATTGTCATGATGAAAGTTTAATGCTTTAGATTCTACTATATCTTTCCATTTTTTTTTTCTAATGCTATTTTTATTATTACACTTGTTTTTAAACTCTTTTGGTAGTTTAACGTTAAACCTTTTCTTTATATAATCTAGATAATTTATAGAAATTATAGGTATAGAAATACAATTAATTTTTTTTAATGCAGTATCAACTGTATTCAAAATATCCGACGCAGCAAAAATAGCCTTTATATTTGAATCACGTAAAATAAATGAAATTTCATCAACCTGAAGCATTGGGTTAACTGGAACTATTACACAATTTACACCTAGAATTGCGTAGTAACTTATAATAAACTGAGGACAATTTTGCATAATTATTGCAATACGATCCCCTCTTGGGATTTTTAATTTTACGTTTAAAAACCCAGCAATTTTATTAACATGAGTGAATAGTTCTTCATAACTAATTTTATTTTCATAAAAAATAATTGCATCTGATTTAGGATCACTATGGGCTGATAAAGTGAGGTTATTAAATAATGTTTGCGCTTTAAAATCCATATAGAAGGGTAATTCTTTTGGCCAGAATTCCTTATGTCTTTTATTAAACGACAAAATGAAAGCTTTTGATTATTTTTTTAATTGATTACCAGCTACTAACTTAAGCTTAGGATTTTGTGTATATTTCTCACATAGCCTTTCACATCCGTCATACGAAGCATCAAATGGTCCTTCCTTCCAACCAGTCAACTGTAAGACAACACCATTTCCTGTTTTTGGGCCAACTAAAGCTTCTGGAAATTTTTTATCACTCATTTCAGAAGCATCTACTTTTACACCCTTTTTTTCTAAATTCTCAACATATTGCTCGATATTATCAATTTCTAAACCAATATGCTGAATTCCATTTCCATGCTTTTCTACATATTTGTAAATAAAACTATCTGGATCGTGACTGGTTATAAAACTCATAATACTTGAACCAAATTTTACACAGGCTCCTTCATATTTATCTTCTAAAGACTCAAATCTCATCATTAATTCACCTCCTAAAATTTCAGTAGCATTATGAAGTGAGTCATGAAGGTTTTTTACTGCGAAAGCTATGTGATTGATTGAAGTAATCTTTGCCATATTTTGTCCTTTGATTTAACTTGAATAGAATTTTTTTGCCAACTCTTTAGCATTAACCATTTGCTTTTTATCCATGAAAGGAAGTGGAACAACCTCTGCTTCTACTAATTCATCGTATGCTTCTATAATAAATTTTGATCCAATTTTAGAGTAATTCGTATCAATAATCCCTAATCCAATATTATATTTTAACCTCGGAGAAAAAGATACACTAGTAAGTTTACCAATAATCATTGAATCATTTTTGATATTCCAAGATGTCTCATTAGTTAAAAAATTTTTTGAATTTAATTTCATTCCTACCAAAATTTTCTTTTGCTTAAGTTTTGAAAGTTCTATTATAGCTTTTTTACCTATAAAATTGTCTCTAGTTTCTGTTTCGACTAATCTTCCAAGTCCAACTTGAAATGGGTTTTCATTTTGAGACATGTCCACACCCCAAGAAAGAATACCAGATTCAATTCGCCTAGCTTGATTAACAGACCCAACGGATATTGAAAACTCTTTACCTGCTTCTAGAATTTGATTAAAAAGATAGGTTCCTTTATCAAACTCTGACAGATAAATTTCATAACCTAATTCACCACTCCAGCCAGTTCTAGAAATTATTAAATCGATATCTTTAAATTTTAACTTTTCCAACCAATAGTACTTAAGCTGAGAAATTTGTTCTCCAAACATCTTAGCAAGCAAAGCAGAAGATTTTGGTCCTTGAATTTGTAAAAGTGAAACATTAGCGTCATGTATGTTTACATTTAAGCCTGAATTTACATGAACACCTTTAATCCAAAGCTCTAAATCACAATCAGATGTAGAAATCCAAAATTTGTTTTTCTCAAGACGTAAAATTATTGGATCACATACAATACCACCTTCAGTATTTAATAAGAGAGCATACTTACATTGATTTACTGCACAGCTAGACATGTCCCTACAAGTAAGATATTGAACGAAATTCGCGGCATCCACTCCTGAAATTTCAATTTGTCTTTCCCCCATTACTGGCCAAAGGGAAACATGATTTATAACTTGCCAGTATTCTTTAGTTGGATTTGAAAATGTGCTTGATATATACGTCCGATTATATACAGAAAAGTTTCTGCAGCCATGATCCCAGCAAGCTTCAAAAAACGCACCTCTTCTTATTCTCGGTTGAAAAGAAATATATGCACCATCATGTCTTCTATTCATTTTTTCAATTTAAGTATGATTAATAATTTCTCATAATTATTATAATTTACCTCAAAAAAGTAAAATATAAATTATAATTTATTATTTATTAACTCGCAATCTTTTGATTTCTTTTTCTCTCATGTGGATCAAGAAAAACTTTTCTCAATCTTATATTAGTTGGAGTTACTTCAACTAATTCATCATCATTAATATAAGATATTGCTTGTTCAAGATTCATACGAACGGGTGTTGTTAATTTTACAGCTTCATCAGAACCTGAGGCTCTAACATTAGTAAGTTTCTTTCCTTTTAATGGATTAACGTCTAAATCGTTGTCTCTTGTATGTTCCCCTATTACCATTCCCTGATAAACTTCTTCACCAGCACCAATAAAGAACCTACCACGGTCTTCTAAATTAAAGATAGCATATGCTACTGATTTACCTGACTCCATTGAAATTAAAACACCTTGTCTTCTTCCAGGAATAGACCCTTTGAATGGTTCCCATGAATGAAAAATACGATTTAAAACACCTGTGCCTCTAGTATCTGTCATAAATTCTCCATGATAGCCAATTAATCCCCTTGATGGCACAAGTGCTACTATTCTTGTTTTTGATTTACCCGATGGCTTCATTTCAAGTATAGATCCCTTTCTAGTTGACAATTTTTCAATTATTGAACCAGAATATTCTTCATCTACATCTATTGTAACCTCTTCTATTGGTTCATTTTTAATACCATTTATATGCTTATAAACTACTCTTGGTCTTGAAATTGATAGCTCAAAACCTTCTCTTCTCATATTTTCTATTAAAATACCTAATTGAAGTTCACCTCTACCTGAAACATCAAATTTTTCAGTGTTATCTACATCTTGCATTTTTATAGCAATATTACTCTCACATTCTTTTAGTAACCTTTCTCTAATAACCCTACTCTGGAGTTTAGATCCATCCCTACCAGCAAGAGGGCTATCATTTATACCAAATGTAACAGTTATAGTTGGTGGATCTATTGGCTGTGAAGGTATAGTCTTATTTACTGATAAGTCAGATAAAGTATCAGAAACGTTTGCTTTGGACATGCCTGCAATCGAAACAATATCACCTGCCTCTGCAAGTTCAATAGGTTGCTGTGTTAAACCTCTAAAAGCGAGAATTTTGCTTACTCTAAAATTTTCTATTTTATTTCCATTTATATCTAACGCTTTAAGCATCTGACCAGATTTTAGTATTCCTGACTCTATACGACCAGTCAGTAATCTACCAAGATAATTATCAGCATTAAGAGTTGTAGCTAACATACTAAAAGGTTCATGAGTATTATTTATTTGTTTAGGTTCAGGCACATGTTCTATAATTAAATTAAAAAGAGAATCTAAGTTTTTCTTGGGACCTTCTAGAACATCATCAGCCCAACCTGCTCTTCCAGAAGCATATAAAACTGGAAAATCTAACTGTGTATCGGTTGCACCTAAATTATCAAAAAGGTCAAAAATTTCATTATGGACACGATCTGGATCAGAATCTTTTTTATCGACTTTATTGATTACTACTATAGGGGATAATCCTAAATTTAACGCTTTAGAAGTTACAAATTTTGTTTGCGGCATTGGCCCTTCAGCTGCATCAACTAGCAATACAACCCCATCAACCATATTTAATATTCTCTCTACTTCTCCCCCAAAATCAGAATGTCCGGGAGTGTCGATAATATTTAATCTAATATCATTCCATACCACAGAAGTAGATTTAGCTAGAATGGTAATACCTCTTTCTTTTTCAAGATCATTGTTATCCATAGCTCTTTCAACTATTTTTTCATTATCTCGAAATGCACCAGATTGTTTTAATAATTCATCAACTAGAGTAGTTTTTCCATGATCAACGTGTGCAATAATAGCAATATTTCTTAATTTCATCTAAAATCCCAATACCAAATATATGAAATATTGAAATGGATTACTTTTGAATTGATTAAAAAGCAAGTAAAATTTAAAAATCTCTACATATAAAAATATATATGCTAATTAATTTTAATTTTATTTATTATTATTAGATATATTATATTCTAAGTTTAGTGGTTTGTTATTTAAAAGATTCTAAATCGAAAGGTTGAATAATGGAAAGGCAATTAAGAGCAATTTTGGCAATGGATGTTGTTGGTTTCAGCAAAATGATGGCTGATGATGAGGAAAGGACATTAAGAGTTTTAACAAGTAGAAGAGAAGTAGTTGACAATATAATTAAGGAATATGGTGGAAGAATTTTTAATACTGCAGGTGATAGTATAATTGCTGAATTTGCGAGTCCAGTTAAAGCAGCTGAATGTGCCGTTCAAATCCAAAATAAAAATTCAACAATTAATAATGACACAGATGATCACGAAAAAATGAATTTCAGAGCTGGCATCAATATGGGCGATATAATGGTTACTGAAGATAATTTGTATGGTGATGCAATAAATATTGCTGCACGTTTAGAGTCATCTGCTGCACCAAATGGAATTTGTATTTCTCAAAACGTTTTCGATATGATTAATCTGAAAATAAAAGTATCCTACGAAGATGCTGGAGAATTAGAATTAAAAAATATTGGAAGACCAATTAGGGCATTTCACATAGTTCCTTGCAAAGGTGCTACAAGAGGTATTCAGCATTCAGAAGAAAAACCTGTTATAAAAGTTGAAAAAGCAGAAGCAGGTTCTCTTGCAGTTATGTTATTTAAAAATTTAAGTAATGACGAGGAACAAGAGTATTTTTGTGAGGGATTATCTGAAGACCTTACATCAGCTCTTTCAAGATATAAAAAATTAGTTGTTGTTTCAAGTAATGCTAGCTTTTCATATAAAGATAAAAATAAATCTCCAAATGAAATAGGTAATGAACTTGGAGTAAGATATATTCTTGAAGGAAAAGTAAGAAAACTTGGTCCAAAGATGAGAATTACAGCTTCCTTAGTAAGTGCAGAAAATGGTACTAATCTATGGTCAAATAACTTTGATACCACAATTGAAGAAATTTTTGATATACAAGATGAATTGGTTGGTACAATAGTTTCAACTATTGTAGGGAATGTTGAGAAAGATCATATCAAACAACTTTCTAATTCAAAACCAGAAAATATGAAAGCTTATGATTTAGTTTTACGTGGATTAGAACATCACAAAAGAAGTTCAATTTCTGCTGAAAATAATAAAAAAGCATTAGATTTTTTTAATAAAGCAATAGAAGCAGACCCCACTTATGCCAGAGCTCATGCTTGGAAATGCTGCTCATTAGGAAATAATGCTGAATGGTTCCCTGAAGAAATGGCTGAAAATTGGATGAATGATGCAATTGCTTCTGTAAATAAAGCTTTAGAATTAGATCCTAATGACCCTGAAGCACATAGAATAATGGGGGCAGTTAAACTTTTATTTGAAGGAGATATGGATACAGCAATATTCCACCATCAAAAAGCTATTGAAATTTGTCCTAGTGATACTTATCACATCGCTAGATATGCTCTTCTTTTAGTTTATTTAGGAGACCCTCAGAAAGGTATGGATGAGATTAAAAGAGCAATGAGAATAGATCCTTTTTGTTCAGATCTAATGTTTGAAGTTGAAGGTACTTGTCATTTTTGGTTAGGGAATTACGAAGAATCTATTAATTCATATAAAAAACTTAAAATTGATACTAGAGATAGCCTTTTTTATTCATCTGCATGTTATAAAAAATTAAACAATGAGGTAAAGTCATCTGAAATTTTGAAGCAAGCTATCAATACATTAAACATGACAATAGAAAAATTTATAAACTCTCAACCTTTGAAAAAGGCCTCACATAAAAAAGATCTTGAGGAATTAATTAAATCTATTAAGTGATATTTATATTTCAAAAAGAAAGAAATTTTATAATGTCAAACAATTTTAACTTTTCAGAAAATGATTACAGCGAAATAATTGAAATGGCTTTGAGTGACCATATTCCCTTTTCCGCTATTAAAAATATTTATGGGATAGAAGAAAAAGAAGTTAAAAAAATTATGCGTTCAAAATTAAAATCTAAAAGCTATAAGCTTTGGCGAAAGAGAGTACATGATTTTGGATCACAGCGAGAAAATTATAAATGAATTTGAATTGAGTAAAGATGCAAAACTTTGGTTTTCAATATAAAAAAAAGGATGCTTTCTGTAGTTTTTGTTCTCGGACAAAAAATCCCCACCCTGATTATAATGAACCTATAGTTGTAAAAAAAATAAAATTAAATAATAAATTTATCTTTATTTGTATAAATTGCTATTTTGATTTTTTAGATAGGGCTGATGGTAATGACGATAAGTTTAAAAATATAATAGCTGAGAAGTACAATTTAATAAACCTTTTACAAAAGGCTAATATCTTTTAAAGTTTTGATTATGAGAAGTACAAATTATGAATTTAACTTACAATAAAATTTCAAAAATTTTTATCATTACCATGTTTTTTTCACTTTTTTTATTTCCAACTACTTATATAAATTCTTCTCCAAAAAATTTGCTAGTGGAAGATCTTTTAGATGAACTCCAAAAAGCTGAAACTATTATTGAAGCTGAAATAATTAGAAAAAAAATCTGGAATAAATGGATTTATCAAGTGCCTAAAAATTTACAAAAAAATTTAAAATATGCATTAGATGAATTTTATTCAGGAAGATTAGCTTCAGCTGAAAAAGCGTTTACAGATTTAATTATTAAAGATCCAAATTATACTGAAGGTTGGAACAAAAGAGCCACTATTAGGTATATGCTTAATGATCTAGATGGTTCACTTAAAGATATAAAAACAGTTTTAGAGCTACAACCTAGACATTTTGGGGCAATCTCAGGCTCTGGTATGATTTATTTCAAGAAAAAGAAATACCAAACAGCCTTAAGATTTTATAAAATACTTAATACTATTGATCCAATGAACAATGAAAGTAAAAAATTTATTAAATTACTTAATAAATTGATTATTGAAAATACAGCATAATAAATATGTAATAATTAAAAATAAGAAGATTTTAAATCTAGGAAGTCTTTTATTTTTTTATATTTATAGTACATGAAAATTCAATATTTTTTAAAAGTAGCGTTTTAAATTGAGGCAAACTTAAATTATTCTTATTGGCATAAACATAAAGTTCCTGCAGAATTGCTTTTTTTGTCAAATCAGAAAGATCCAGATTTGAAAGTGAAATCTCAACTGGTAAAGTTTTATTATCGTCAATTACTTTGTCTCTATTAAGATTTAATTTATTATTGCCCCAAATTCTGTCCCAACCTTCTCTATATTCAGGAGTAGAAACACTTGAGAAATGACTTATTGATAATTGTGACGCAGATTTTTTGGAAGTTTTATCTTTTGAAGGACTACTTGCTGCACTAGTTTTATTTTTTTCAACACTTTTTGAAGTGTTTTTTTTCGAATTATTTGAATTTTGTGTCTGAGTTTTTTTATCCATTTTTAAACTTAATAATTAAATTGGTTATATTTAGATTAATATTTAGTACATCTTATTTTTTATGAAAGGGTGAAATCAGAAAAACATTTTTAATTGCAATTATGATTAATAAAATAATTTCTCAAATTTTAATATGAAATTATACTTCTGATTCCTAAACCAAGTTCTTTTATGCGTTTAGCTCCTTTCAAATAAGTAAGATCGATAACTGAAAGAATAAGGATTTGGTTGTTTGGAACATTAAAATTTTTATTTAAAATTTTGGCACAGGCTACAGCTGTTCCACCAGTTGCTACTAAATCATCTATAATTACAATTTTATCCATACTTTTTATCTGAGTATTCTTTTGTATTTCAATAGAAGTGCTACCATACTCAAGATCATAATTTTTCTTAAACGTATCATTAGGTAATTTTCCAGGTTTCCTGGCAAGTACAAAAGGTAAGTGCAAATTACAAGCAACTGCTCCAGAAAATATAAAACCTCGGCTTTCGATACTTACTATAAAGTTTGCACTATATTCTCTAGTAATTCTAGTAAGTTCTTCACAAGTTTTTACAAAAGCTTTTGGATTTTCTATTAAACTAGTAATATCTCTAAATTTTATACCTTTAATAGGAAAGTCATTAACGGTTCTTATAAAAGGGTAAATTCCTAACGGATCTTTTTTATTTATGCTATATTCCATAAAGTAAATATTATCTAAATTTATAGATTTAAATCAAGAACTTATGCTTAATTCATTATAATAGATATATGCTCAAAAAAATATCATTTAAATAATTAAAATGAATTAATTTAAAAATTAGTAATTCATAACTAACTTATACAATCAATTATTATGGTTTATAGATTATCAAATATTTCTAAGTTTGTAGATAAAGTTTGCATTTTCATTAGCCTTGCTGGTACACCGAATACAACTTGATTATTTAAAACATCTTTTGTAACAACTGCACCAGCACCTATAAAACAGTTTTCACCAATTGAAATATTTGGTAAAATAGTAGCATTTGTTCCAATATTACTAAAATCTCCAATCTTTACTTTACCTGATATTGCTGCTCCACCCATGACATGAACACCATTGCCCAATATACAATCATGATCTACTGTTGAATTAGTATTAAAAATGCACTGATCTCCAATCTCAGTAAATTTATGAACAATTGCACCAGGCATAGCATTAATGCCTTCACCATATTTGTCTAAATCATCCAAAACTGAAGACTTACTAATAAGATCTAATGGTTTTAAATTAAGCGATTTTAGTTTTTTTGAAACTTGATATCTAGCTAGACCGTTACCTCCAATGGAAATAACAAAATGTGTTGATACTTTTATAAGATTATATAACTCTTTTTGCGTTCTGAAAATTGGTAATTCTGTTTTGAAAGGTATTGAATCCAAAGAATTTTCAAAAATCCCTGTGACCTCAAAATTACCACCAAAATTTTCTTCAAGCATTTTGAGAAAAATTTTACAATTTCCTCCTAACCCCCATAGCATAACTTTCATACTAATTATCCTACCAAGAAATTTTTAAATAATTTTTATATTAAAATAAAATGGATTATAAAGAAAGAATTGTTTAATGATTAAATATAAAACAAAAAAAATCTTTGAATTACTTAAAATATATTTTAGTTTTCAACATATATTAACTAAAAATATTTTTAAAATAAAAAAAATTATATAACTAGGCAATCTTAAAAGTAAATTATCTACTTAATATTATTTTAATACCCCGAACCCTTGGATGGATCAGTAAATAACCACATTGAAAATGTACTTATTGACCTAATTGATTTGATAGTATTTTGATATTTTCATTTAGAAGAAAGGATTAAATTAGATTGAAAAAGTGAGTGTAAAATATATTAATATGATAATCGAACTTTATATTTAAGTGCAATTAAATCACTTTTTACAGAAAAACTATCAACTTAATTATTATGATGTAATACATATTTATTACGTAAACATCAAATCAGTATTGGTAATATAAGAGATAACAGTTATCATAATATTATGTACATAACTAAGCCAATTAAAAGCCATATATATAGTAGACCTTTAGATATACATCTCACTACTAATCATTTTAAGATAAAAGAATTATTAGATGTTTTATATAACAAGTATTTCAATACTAGAAAAAAAGAAATAACTAAGAAATATCTACAGGTACTCCTCCTAAATCTTTATGTGGCATGGAGTACCGATCCTAGGTTGGAAATAGGTGTTGACATGTCGCCTAACTCTTATAAATCAGTTAAAAGATATAACCAGTTAAACATCACGAGCACATTAACTGATGTAGTAACAGAATTAGAAAATAATAATCTAATTGGGTTACATAAAGTTTCAGAAGCTAATCAAAGAGTTTCATATATAAGGACTGCACCAACTTTAGAAAATTATTTTAAAAAAATTAAATTAAGTATCTTTGATATTAAACAAAATAACGAAATATTAGTACTTGAAGATAATAACAAAAATGAAATTGATTATTTAGATGACTCAAAGACTTCAGACATGCGAAAGATATTAAGTAAATATAATGAAATTCTAAGACAAACTTTCATAGATATTCCTTTCTTAGAAAAACCTTATCTTCAATATAAAGGAATAAAATATACTGTTAATCACCACTCTAAACTAGTCAGAAGGATATTCAGCAAAGGGTCTTTTGATAAAGGTTGTAGATATCATGGAGGATGGTGGCAATCTATTGGTGAGAAACAAAGAGAAAAAATTTTAATGGATGATAGAGAAACAATAGAGATAGATTACAAATCCTTACACCCTGTGTTAGCTTATGCTAAGAAAGGAATAGACTTTTGGAAAGGAACTAATACAACAAAATATAGTTATTTCAATGATGCATATGATGTCCCTACTTTTGGAATAAAAGATAAAGAAGATAGTAGAGAAGTAATTAAACTCTTATTTTCAACTGCACTAAATTCAAAGAATGAAAAAGAATGTTTTAAATCTTTTAGAGATCAATGGGATTATGAAAAATATTCCTATCAGGGCTTGTTTTCTGATATATTCTTACAAGGTTTGTTAGATTCAATTAGAGATCGCCATTATCAAATAGATGATATGTTTTGTTCAGGTTTTGGAATAGATCTACAGAAATGGGATAGTGATATAGTAGAATATATAGTGAGTGATTTTACAGAACGTAATATTCCAATCTTATATATCAATGAATCATTTATAATTTGGAAAGAGCAAATAGATCTCTTAGTGAATAATATGCATACAGCTATTAAATGGGTAACAGGAATAGTAGAACATCCCGAGTTGAAATATGATCAATTAATTACTTTAGCTTGGAAAGATCATAAATTAAATTATGTAGATAAAATAGGATCAGGAAAAGATTATTATGCAGACAATATTCCTAAATTACCTCTTTCAACTGACAAATGTAAAGGCTACACAGAAAGATGGAATAAGCATAAAAGCTACTTTTTCGAAAAATATAATTATCTTAAATAAAAATTAAAAATAAATCTGTAATAACCAATAAGTGATTTCAAATTATTTATTAATATCTTAACATAATTTTGATCTATTGGGCATAATAAAATACAAAAGATATAGGTAGTGGGTAAATAAATGTCTAAAGCCGATATTTTCATGATTATTGAAGCTAGTCTAATACTTGCATTTTTTGGTTATATGTGGTGGAAATCACAACCTCCTAAAAAGTAATATATATGCTCAATATTGAACTTTTAAATAATACTTCATTCAAGTGTGACTTTTCATTTGTTAGTAAAGTCAAATTTGTGCTTCATCATGAAAATTATGGTTAAGTGAATCATTTACTTATAATCAGGGAAAAACAACCACTTCCATGAATAACCCAAATAAATTTATGTATTGTATGTTGGTAAAAAGTAAGTTAAATGAAACATTAATAAACATTATGACGTATAAGAAATAACCAATTCGTCAGTTAAATTAAATTTACTAAAATTAATTTCATTAGAAATTATAGAAATTAACCTAGAATACATCGTATATTATTAGCTTTAATATGGAATGCTCTTTACCTATAGAAGAACAAATTGCTGCCAACTTGGATATACGTGGTTATAAAGAATTAACTCCTATACAAAATGAAATTATAAAAATTGAGGCTACTGGACGAGATGCACTAGTATCAGCACCAACTGGTTCTGGCAAGACTATAGCCTTTGGCTTATCTATTGCGTCAAATATTCCAAATAAAAATCCTAATAATAAATTTTCTAAACTATCTTCTGTATTGATTATAGCTCCTACAAGAGAATTAGCGTTACAAGTAGAAAATGAACTAGAGTGGCTTTATTCAAAAACTAATGTTTTTATTGTGTCTTGTGTGGGTGGCATGGATATGAGAACTGAAAAACGTAACTTAAAGAAAAACCCTGATATTATTCTTGGAACACCAGGGCGTTTAAAAGATTACCTTGAGAGAGAAGTAATTAATTTGTCCAAGATAAAAGTTGTAGTTCTAGATGAAGCTGATGAAATGTTAAACTTAGGATTCCGAAAAGAATTAGAATATATTCTAAGTCAAACTCCAAAAGAAAAAAGGACTTTATTATTTTCTGCTACGATATCAAAGGGAATAGAAAAGCTTGCTTCTAAATACCAAAATAATGCGCTGAGAATTTCTACAACTAAGAATAATAACCAGCACCTTGATATAGAATACCAAGCTATTAAAACATCTTCGCGAAATATGGAATATGTAATTATGAATATTTTAAGATATAACGAAGCAAAAACATCTTTGGTATTCTGTGGGACAAGGGCAAATGTAAATCATTTAGCATCACGTCTAAATAACCGAGGTTTTTCTGTAGTATCAATATCAGGTGAATTGAGTCAAAAAGAACGGCTAAATGCGCTTCGTTCAATGAAAAGTGGCCATTCTAATGTGTGTGTGGCTACAGATGTAGCTGCACGAGGAATTGACTTACCAAATTTGGATTTAGTTATCCATGCAGACTTACCAAAAACAAAAGAATCTCTAGTTCATCGAAGTGGGAGAACTGGACGAGCTGGGAAAAAAGGAATTAGTATTTTAGTGGTTCCCCAAGATAAAAGTATCCAAATTCAAAGACTACTCGATAAATCAAAAATTAAAGCCGAGTGGAAAAATCCGCCTAGCCGTGAAGATATTATAAAGCAAGATAGTGTAATTCTTATGCAAGAATTAATGCATTTAAATGAACCATCAGAAGAAGAAAATAATTTAGTGGTTTCAATTTTAAAGAAATATGACGCGAAAAAATTAGCTACTGCTCTCGTTCGTAAATTTAGAGAAAAAAAATACACTCCTGACGATTTTGAAATACCTACAGAAATTACTAAAGGAAGAAATATACAAAAAGAATTTCAGAAGAGTGTATGGTTTAAACTCAAATTAGGGAGCAACCAAAAAGTTGAAAAACAGCAAATACTAAATAAATTAAATGATATCTGTAATATTAGTAAAAAAGATGTTGGGAATATCAAAATAGAGAAGGATATTTCATTTATAGAAATAAACTCAAGAGTATTAGATAAAGTCTTAAATTCTATTGAAAATAATAAAAAATACCCTGAATTAGATTTAATTTTATTGAAAAATAAACCAAATATATCAATGGATAAAAGATCAAACTTTATTCCTAAC
This sequence comes from uncultured Alphaproteobacteria bacterium, assembly GCA_902614945.1. GTDB lineage: Bacteria > Pseudomonadota > Alphaproteobacteria > Rhodobacterales > Rhodobacteraceae > CACIIZ01. The sequence goes on along the minus strand of CACMNE010000002.1, from coordinate 40,377 downwards.
CAATTTAAAAAGAGAAGAAAAAATAAGAGAAAAAAATCGTAAATTAAGTAGAGTAATACAATTAAGAACTATATTAAAATACTAACAAATCGATACTAATTGAATAGATATTTAAGTTGCTTACATCATAATCATAAAACTACCTTCTAGGCGACATATGTTTTATATTAATTAGTTGCTCCTAACTTTTAAATTCTTGAGATAGGAGCTTTATTAGGATAAAAAAACCAATTAATGGCAGACAATTAATTGGGTTAAATTAAAATTTTATCGATTCATTTGTGATACTAGTGATCCAGGGAATGTAACAGCAACACGATACTTTACCAACATTTCATTGAATTGTTGAATTCCTTCCCATTTAGAACCTGCAGCTAAATGGTTCTGAAGCCCTTTAGGTGTTTCATAATGTTCAGTCAAAATATAAAACATATTTCCAGTTGTTCCCTTTTCAGGATTGGTTAGATCAACCATTTCAGGACCTTTAATTACTGAGTAGGCATTTAATCTTACTTCTTTATCACCGGTAACAGAATGGGTTTTTTTCATAAATTCATAATGACTATTAAGTAATTTATCAACGTTTTCCACTTCACTCATTGGAACTTTTAATGCAAATCCAAAAGCATTTGCATTATCATGGCCACCTGCAAAAATTGTAAAGGCTGAAAAAAAATAAAAACAAATAAAAACAAAAAATCTTTTCATTAAAATTATCTCCAAAAAATTAATATACGAACAGTCAAACAAAAAAAAAATAGATAACACAAGAATTACGTTAGGTCACTCTAGGCTATTATGTTTCATTAGAAAGAAAATTAGTTAAATATGACGGTGTCCTGAGAGACTCGAACTTCCCGTCCCACTGATTACAAATCAGTTGTCACTTGGCTACTTGCAATAGTGGTCAAGTTACCATAACAGCCTTAAATATAAACCTATACACTATTTTGTTGCTATTTACCCAAATTAGCTTGGGAGTAGAATTTGAAATCAGGTGGTGTAACTGTCCTTATTTTACTAGTGGTAATGATTAGACATAGTAGTGTCCTTGAGATTGCGACCACCTGATATGCGTACTCCCAAGTTTTCACAGATAATTTCATGAGAAATAATGATTTTTCGCTGTAAAATGCCAAAAACTTTCAGTTACTCGGAAAGTTATACAGATAATTCTTTTTGGTTACTATAAAATAGTAAAGCTATGCTTTGAGTTCCGTAAAGTAAGATATTGACAGATTTGAATAAACATATCTTCTTATTATATCTATTTAAATATGGAGTAATAAAATGTTTGTATCTTTTACCGATTGGGAATTTGACGGAAATGTTGAAAATGCAGTTGAAGGCATCAAAGGATTTTGGCCTGAGATGCAAAAGTATGGTGCAGTCAATACACGATGTACGGTTACTGGAGAAAATACACTTAGAACTATGACACTTTGGAGTAGCAAAGAATTGCTAGAAGAAAACGTAGATAAAGTAAGAGCCGCAGCTGGTTCGGCCGCAGGTATGACAGTAACAAGTGGTATGACTGGTCCACTTGCAGTCGAGCTTGACTGATTAGTTAATTAGCGGGTTGAGCAATAAACACACTCAAAATCAATAACTGATTTAAATTACAAATCAGTTGCTCTGCTAGCTGATCTGTTTGTTTTTAGAATTATTTATTGAAACAGAAGTTCAATCGAAAAAAATGTGTATTCAGCTTATAACATAACAGGTACGTTACATAAACTTGTGTGAATGAATTTAAAAAGATATAATAAATAATATTTTTTAAGAATTTGAAATAAAGTTATTAACAAAAAGGGGCTATAATGTCAGGACTTAGGGAACAATCAGATCAAATATGTAGCGTAATTCAGTGTAGCATAAAAGGTAGCCCTGAAGAGTTTAAAAAATGGGTGAAAAATAGGTCCTCAAAGTATATTTTAGACTTAAAAGAAGAAAAGTTGATAAGTTACGAATGGCATATTTCTGATAATGGAAAAGAAGCCACTTTAATCGAACTCTTAGCCGATAGCGATGGATATATGCAACGTATCAAAAATCATGTTGAAAGTCCGATTGCTGCTGAAGTAATGGAGCTAGTAGATTTTAAGGGATGGTTAGTTTTTGGTAATTCGAAACCAGATTTGGTTGAAGCACTTGCACCTTTTGGAGCTACATTTCAAAATTACCTATTTGGGTTTAATCACTCTATAGAAACACCATAAAAGTTTTGAGAACCCCCTCCATGATTTTACTAATTTAGTAAATCAACCTTAAGATATGCCAATGTGAGTGCAAAAAATATATCACAATGTGTGATGTAATGACTACCTTGGGATTATATACAGAAAGTAACTTTTACTCCCAATTTACCTCCATTTTGCTGGGAGTGTTTCGCCACCCTAATTTTTACTCCCACTCGAAACTGCGAAACCCTTATATAGTTGGGTCTCTGGTGCCTCCAGAGAGACTCGAACTCCCGACCCACTGATTACAAATCAGTTGCTCTACCAGCTGAGCTATAGAGGCACATTATTTTCATAAAATTTACGAGATAAGATTGCAAGCTTTTATTAAATTATTTTTTATACTGTACATTTTATATCTAAAAATATAATTAATAATTAATTAAGTATTAATTTCTATAAATCATGAATATTTTATTTTTTTTTGGTTTGATATTAATTACCATCGGTTTATGTCTAATTTTTTTTGTAATTTTTAGTGCATTTAAGATAAGAAATCAGAAACAAGAATTGCCAGAAAAAAAAATCGCAAGTTTTCAAAGACTAGTGCCAATCAACCTCGCAGGAGTATTTATATCTTTTTTAGGAATATTAGTTTTATTTTTAGTTTTTCTTCTTTCATAATTTTACTAAGTTTTTTAACCAACTATTAATTATTTCTAATCCAAGTTTTGTTTCATTAGGAGCTTTTATATCACCTAAAATAACATGAAAATTTCCGTTGTCGACTTTTGAGTCTATATCTAACGCAACTAAGCTAATATCATTACCCCATTTTTTTGAAGCTTTTTTTAATCTCGTAATACTAATCCATTTATCTTTTGGGCTATATATAAAAATACCTGGAGAAGTAATTTTACTAAAGTCAGCTTTCCAAATTTTTTCTATACATATTTCTAGATTTAAAATTGCTTCTACTGGATAAGTAGTACACCACCATTTTTTTTCTTCTGGATTTCTATTGCCTATTTTTCTTTCTTTACCCAAAAATAATTGGAACAAAAACTTTGACCAAGTATATCGACCTAATAATAACCTAAAGTCCGAAATGCCAAAACATGGCGAAATAAAAATATTGCCTAATATATAATTATTTTTATCTGTTTTTGACAAATATTCTGATACTAGTGTACATCCAAAAGATGTTGCAATCACAAGAATCTTATCTCCAATTTTATATCCTATTTCAAATGCTTCTTGTATATCATAATACCAATCTTTTCCGTCTACATCTTTTAGTGAAGATTCATCAATTAATCCATGTCCTGATAATCTACTGTAGTAAAGATTAGCTCGAAGATTTTTCGCTAATATATCGGGAACTGGTCTTATTTCTCCCATACTTGCTGAAAATCCATGAATATAAATTATAGCAATATTTGTTTTTGTTTTTAATTGACTATTATTCCAATAAATTCTTTTTTTTGCCCAAGGAAGAATATCTTTATTTTTATTTTCAGACGAATTAATATATTTTTCTACGTCATTTCCCAAAATTTCTGTTTTAAAAAAAATGTCAAAGTTATTTTTTTTTCTTGTTAGAATAAGAAATAAAAGAATAAATAAAACCACAAAAAACAAAGCTAAAAAAATAAACATGCTTAATTTATTCTAATTCTAAAAGTTCTTCTAAATTATTCACAATTAATTTCAAACACTTTTCTGATGAAAATGAATGGTCGGCTCCTTTGACAATTTCAAGTTTAGCATCATTACAATCAATATGATTTATTAGCCTTAATGCTAAATCTAAGGGTACGTCATTATCAGCCGTACCTTGCAAGAGTCTAATTGGAAATTCAAAATTAAGTTTTTCTCGTAAAACAAGACAATTTTTAGAATCTAAAATTAAATTCCTTGAGATCTTATAAGGTTCGTCTGAATATTCAGATTCTTGCAAAAGAATACCATCCTCTATTATTCTTTTTTTTTCATTGTCATTAAAATTAGACCACATTAAATCTTCAGTAAAATCTGGAGCAGCTGCAACTCCAATAATAGAATGTATTCTATTAGGTCTATTTTTGGCTAGAAGAAGGGCTATCCATCCTCCCATTGATGAACCAATTAAAATTTGTTTTCCATTGGTTAAATTGTCTAAAACTGCAAGTGCATCTTCAAACCATGATAAGATGGATCCATCAGTAAAAATACCATCAGATTTTCCATGACCAGAATAATCAAATCTTAAAAAAGATTTTTTATTAGACTGACACCACTGTGCTAAGTAGTTCGCCTTAGTACCTTCCATATCAGATGCTAATCCACCTAAAAATAATACTCCTGGTCTGTTAGTAAATTCCCATTCAATTTTTTTATAGGCAATTTTTCTTTTTTGATTTGTGGTATGAAACTTCAAAATATTTTTATCCAAATTAATACTCTTATTTGATGAATATTAAATTAATAATTAATTAAATTACTATTTTATAAAATCAATAAAAAGTAAATAGAATTCATTTTAAAGAAAAAAATAACCTTTGACAAAAGACTGTGTACCAACAATAAGTGATAGAAAAAGAATACAAAAGGTACATTTTTAAAAATGAGTAAAGTCTCAATAGAATTTCCTGATGGATCAATCAAAGAATTTGAAAAAGGTATAACCGGTATTCAAGTAGCTGAAAGCATTTCAAGTTCTTTAAAAAAAGCAGCTATAGCATGCTCTATTGATGGAATTTTGTCAGACCTTTCCAAAGAGATAAATTTAAATTGTAAATTTGAAGTATTAACTACCAAAAATGAAAAAGTAGCTTTGGAACTTATTAGACACGACTGTGCGCATATAATGGCAAGAGCAGTACAAGAAATTTGGCCTGAGACAAAAGTAACCATTGGACCTGTGATTGAAAATGGTTGGTTTTATGATTTTGATAGAGATGAACCATTTACACCTGACGATCTAATAGTAATCGAAAAAAAAATGCGAGAGATTATTAATTTAAAAGATCCTGTAAATACTGAAGTATGGGATAGAAAAAAAGCAATTGATTACTATCATAAGAAAAATGAACCTTATAAAGTACAACTTGTTAAAGATATTCCTGAAAATGAACAGATTTCTATGTATTGGCATGGTCATTGGCAAGATCTTTGTAGAGGTCCCCATTTAGCAAATACTGGGCAAGTTCCTGGAGATTGTTTTAAACTAATGAACATAGCTGGGGCCTATTGGAAGGGTGACAGCAATAATAAAATGTTACAACGAATTTATGGGGTAGCTTTTAGAAATAAAGAAGAACTAAAAAAATATCTCGTTTTCTTGGAGGAAGCGAAAAAAAGAGATCATAGAAAGATTGCCAAAGAAATGGAACTCTTTCATATGCAGGAAGAAGCCCCAGGAATGGTTTTCTGGCATCCTAATGGTTGGAGAATATACCAGATTCTTCAAAATTATATGCAAAAAGAGTTAGAAAGAGGTGGGTATTCTGAAGTTAAAACTCCGCAGGTAGTTGGCAGAAAATTATGGGAAGACTCTGGTCATTGGGATAAATTTCAGGAACATATGTTTATAGTTGAGGTAGAAGAAGAAGGAATTAAAGAAAAAAAAATTAACGCTCTTAAGCCAATGAATTGCCCTTGCCATATTCAGATATATAATCAAGGTATTAAATCATATAGAGATTTACCACTTAGAATAGCAGAGTTTGGTTCTTGTCATAGATATGAACCTTCTGGAGCTATGCATGGTATAATGAGAGTTAGAGGATTTGTACAAGATGACGCTCATATTTTTTGTACAGAAGAACAAATAGAAGATGAAACAAAAAAATTCATTGAATTATTATCAAAAGTTTATCAAGATTTGGGATTTAAAGAGTACAAAATTAAATTCTCGGATAGACCAGAAAAAAGAGCTGGATCTGATGAAACTTGGCTTAAAGCTGAAGAAGCATTAAAGAATGCTACAAATGCTGCAGGATATTCATTCGAATTGAATCCAGGAGAAGGAGCTTTCTATGGTCCAAAATTAGAGTTTGTACTTACTGACGCAATAGGTAGAGATTGGCAGTGTGGAACCTTGCAAGTTGATTTTGTGCTACCAAATAGACTGAATGCAAATTATATAGCAATGGACGGAAATAAAAAGAATGTCGTTATGCTACATAGAGCAATTTTAGGATCATTTGAGCGTTTTATAGGAATTTTGATAGAAGAAAATTCTGGAAATCTTCCACTTTGGTTAGCTCCAATACAGGTTGTAGTAGCTTCAGTAGTTTCAGGAGCCAACGACTATGCAAAAGAAATATATGATAATTTAATTGCTAATAATATTAGAGTAAAATTAGATACAAGAAATGAAAAAATTAACTATAAAATAAGAGAACATTCGTTAAAGAAAATCCCCAGAATTTTTGCAGTTGGATTAAGAGAAGTTGAAAATAAAACTGTGACTGTAAGAAGTTTAGGCTCTAATAATACATTAACAATGGATTTGTTTGAAGGAGTAAAAGAACTAATTCTCAATTGCAAAGTACCAAATTAATATATAGGAATTGTATTGTTTTTTGACTAATATAAGACATTAAGATATATAAAGAATTATAAATTGTAATAATTGATTTGTTGTTAAGGAGAGTTAATCATAGTAAGAAGACCAAATGAAAATCCTCAAGTTTCAAGAGAACAAGGTATTCGAATAAACCATTATATTGATTGTAATGAAATTCGATTAATTGGATCACAAGGTGAAAATATAGGTCTAGTTAATCCACAACGTGGTATAGAATTAGCAAATGAACAAGACCTTGATTTAGTAGAAATATCACCAAATGCATCTCCTCCAGTCTGTAAGATAATGGATTATGGTAAATATAAATATGAACTTCAAAAAAAAGAAGCAGAAGCTAGAAAAAAACAAAAAACTATTGATGTAAAAGAAATAAAATTTAGACCAAATACTGATATTCATGATTATGAAGTAAAAATGCGCTCAGTGACAAAATTTCTTGATCATGGTGATAAAGTTAAAATAACAATGCGCTTCCGTGGAAGAGAAATGGCCCACCAGGAACTTGGTAAAGATCTTTTAGAAAGGGTTGCTGAAGATACAGCAGAGATTGGTAAAATAGACTCCATTCCAAAAATGGAAGGGAGACAAATGACAATGATGATCAGTCCTTTAAAGTAAAACTTATATCTAATAAATCTAAGATAAATACAGTGACTTATTTAATAAGCTTTTTAGAATATTGTCCTTTTTGGATATTTATTAGAATAATGAAGTTATTTAAGTTCCGATCAAGAATATCTATAAGTAGTAAGATTATTAGTTTTGTTCTTAGGAATACCCCTAAATACAAAAAAAGAGTTTTTAATAATTTAAGTCTTATTTACCCAGAAATGTCTATTTTTGAAAAAAATACTTTTTTAAAAAACTTTTCAAATAATCTCGGACTAACTTTCTCAGAATTTCTATTTAATGAGGAATACCATAAATATCAAAATGTTAAACTAAAAGACGATTCTCAAATTACCGAAATTATTGAAGCTGTTAAAATTAATAGACCGGTTCTAATAGTTTCAGGTCATATTGGTCCATGGGAAGCCGTCCGTGCTCTATTTAAGAGAAATGGTGTAGAAACTGCAGCAGTTTATAGAAAAAGTAAAAACATATTCTACCAGCCTTATCACCACAATAGTATTGAAGCCGGTGGGAAACCAATTTTTCAAGTCGGGAGAAGTGGGACCACAGCAATGATCAAATATTTAAAACAAGGTGGCGTAGTATGCATGATGATTGATCAGGCTGTTAGCGAAGGTAAATATATCGACTTTATGGGATTTCCAGCAAAAACATCTCTTGCCATAGCTACTATTGCAATAAAATATAATGCATTAATAATACCTGCTTACGCTTTAAGAAAAAATGAGGATTTAGTCGAAATTCAAATTGAGCAAAGCATAAATTTATCAAATCCATCAAAAATAATGAAAGAACTAAACGTTAGTTTAGAGAATATAATAATAAAGTACCCCAGCCAGTGGTACTGGATACATAACAGGTGGAAGTAAAAAAACTGGGACTACTAAATAGTCCCAGGATTATAAAATAGGTTTATGAACAGCCTGAAGCTTTAGAACAAACAATAGCGTCAGAAGGTACTGTAACAGCAGTTTCTGCACAACCACTAATAACAAAAAGTGAAGAAAAAACTGCTAAAATAAGATACTTTTTCATAATTATCCTCATTGGATTTAATTAAATATGAACACAAGATAGACTAGATGTAAAAATAGTCAATCATGCAACTACAATAGGATGTTTTATATAGTGAAATATAAAATAGTGCAACAATTAAGCACCATATTTTTTTTACTTTAAGTAATTCTGTAAAATAATAATTTATTTTTTAAAATAGTATTTTATATTAAAATTACGTAAATTTTTTTGTTTTTATTAATACGTCGATATGTTTTTTAGAAAAAATAAGCAAAAGAAAAGTAAATTTCAAAAAAAAGTTATTCCCGAACATGAGGATACAAAAAATATTTATGTACCATCTGATGATATTAAACCAGAAAGTAAAATTTCAAATGTTAGTGAAAATTTACATATAATTGGAACTATTTTTTCCTCTGGAAAAATTAGTTTTAATGGTAGCATAAAAGGTACATTAGAATCTAAATCTTTATATGTTGGAGAGAATGGATTTATAGACGGGAAAGTTGAAGCGGATGAAGCTGTTATCCTTGGGAGAATTAAAGGAACTTTAAAAGGTAATAAAGTAAGACTTGCTGCATCATCTAGAATTGAAGGAGATACTTATCATCAGGTGATAGCAATAGAAGATGGTGCTATATACGAAGGCTCTATAAAAAGGATAAAATCAACTTAATTATCTCCCTCTTATTCTTGGATCTAATGCATCTCTTAATCCATCTCCAAGAAAATTTATACTCAAAACAGTTAAAGAAATAGCAAGACCAGGCCACATGACCCTTTCTGGATGAAGTTGTAAATAATCTACAGCATCATTCAATAAACGACCCCATGTTGGAAAATCAGGGGGAAAACCTAAACCTAAAAACGAAAGTGCACTTTCAGTTATTATTGCATTGGCAATACCTAAAGTTGCTGAAACTAAAATAGGTGATAATATATTAGGAAGTATATGCCTTAATATTATTTTTTGGTCAGACGTACCAATTGATCTTGCTGCCATAACAAATTCTCTTTGTTTTAAAGCTAAAACATCACCCCTTACAATTCTGGCAGTTGGCATCCAACTTGTTACACCTATTGCAAATACTATTAAAATAAACATTCCTTTTTCTGGCCCATAAGAAACACTTAACGGCTCTCGAAATAGAAACATCATTAACAATAACAAAGGTAATAAAGGTAATGATAAAAATAAATCAGTAAATCTCATTAATATTCCATCAAGTTTTTTAAAATAACCTGCTATAACACCAATTAAAGTTCCTAATATTAAAGCTAAAAACATAGCAGCTAAACCAACTGTTATTGAAGTTCTGCCACCAGCTATCATCCTTGAAAAGGTATCCCTTCCTAATTGATCAGTACCAAATGGATGCAATAAACTTGGTCCTTGGTTTCGAGATCTTATATCTATTGTATTTGGCTCAAAAGGCCATAAAAGTGGCCCCAATATTACACTAATTACAATACTAAAAAAAATAATAGCTCCTAATAAAGCACCCTTATGTTTCTTAAACTGCAACCACACATCTCCCCAATACGAAGATCCTGGAGAAAATAAGCTTTCCTGGTTATTTATTTTGTCACTCATATCTTATCCTTGGATCTAAAAGAGCGTAGAGTATATCTGCAACCAAATTCATAAATACAATCAAAAATGCAAAAATAAATGTTAATGTTTGTATTGTAGGTAAGTCATTAGCATAAATAGCCAAAATTAGTTGCTGACCTATGCCATTAACTTTGAAAACTTGCTCTGTAATAATTGCACCACCAAATATTAAAGGTAAATTTAAAGCAATTACTGTTATAACAGGTATCATAGAATTTCTAAGCACGTGCACCAAAATAACAATTGATTCACTTAGTCCTTTAGCTCTGGCCGTCCTTACATAATCTTGATTTAAATTATCTAATATTGCAGATCTCATATAACGACTGATTTGCGCGGTTCCTTGAATTGCTAAAACCATTACTGGTAAGAACATCTGTTTTAGTTGGATAATAAAACTATCCCAACTATTTACTTCATGAAGTGTATCGTAGGTAGATGGAAACCAATCCAAATATACTGCAAAAATAACAATAACAAGAGGACCTGTAAAAAAAGGAGGAATAGAATAACCTACCATTGTAATGAAAGTCCCTGCCTGATCAAAAATCGAATATTGTTTATATGCAGAGTAAATACCGATTGGGATAGATATTGCTATTGCAACAACGTAAGACATACCTACAACCCAAAGAGTTTGTGGTAATCTTTGTAATACGGTGTCCATAACTGGGGCTCGTGTTTGCCAACTAATTACCCTAAGTTTATCTTCAGAATAATTTGTGCCAAAATAATGATCTATCAAAACTTGTGGTTCTATCCAAAAAAATTGAACTAACCACTTCCAGAACTGAACATAAAGTGGTTGACCTAAACCAAGGGCTTCCCTCATTTTCTCTTTAACTTCTGGTGGCACTGTCAGTGGCACTTGTGCCATAGGATCATTAGGTGCCAAACTAAGAACCAAAAAAATAACAAGACTTATTACTATAAGAGTAGGAACAGCAATGAGCAAACGTCTTACTGTGTAATCAAACATTACCTGCCTTTAAAATCAATATATTAAGTTTAAAAATTGCCCCAGATTTTTCTGGGGCAATTAATTATGATTATTTTCTATACCAATCAGCAGTATTCCATAATTCAGAATCCCATGTATTAAGTATCACACCACCAAGAGTATTTGAGTGAGCAGACACCCTACCACGGTGTACTAATGGAACAATTGTATAACTATCTTTTGTTAACATATTATTTAACTTTATAGCTATTTCACCACGTTTTCCTAGATCACCAGTTTGGGATAATTCATCTAACAATGCATCATATTTTGGATCACAATATCGATTAATATTTTCACCTTGCCACTGTGATGCAGGTTTAGGTTCATTTCCACAACGATACATACCTAAATAATTTTCAGGATCAGTTCCATCAAATGTATTGGCATACATTTCGACATCAGCATAGAATTTCTGAAAAGTGTCAGGAGAGCCTGGATCACCTCCAAAAAATACTGAAGCGTTCAGATTACGTAATTCTGTTTCAACTCCAATTTGTGACCACCATTCTTTAATTAAAGCTTGAAAGTCTTGACGGACTGCATTTGTAGAAGTTTGATAAAGAATTGATAGTCTGACACCATCTTTTTGTCTTATACCATCACCACCTTTTTTCCATCCAGCAGAATCAAGTAATGCGTTAGCACCAGCTATATCTTGTTTTACACAATAATCATTATTAGCAGCATAATTGTCAGGCGCAGGTACTAAATCACAAGTAACATCTCCTGCTTTACCATAGCCAATTTCAACTAATAAAGGTCTATCTATTGCCATTGATAATGCTTTCCTCACATTCATATCAGTTAAAAACGGATGAGGTGCTTTAACTGTTGATCTTGTATCTGCATCTAAAGAAGGAGAAGGATTTGTCATATTCATTTCAAGCCTTTCCACTAGTGGACCAAAACCTGCAATAGCAACGCCCTTACCTGCTTTTTCCATATTTGCGATAACTTCTGGTGCAAGTTGTAAATTCCAAGCATAATCAAATTCACCTGTTTCAAGAACAGACCGCCCAGCTGCAGTAGCATCACCACCACCTTTAAAAGTTATAGTTGCAAATGCTGGTTTATTAGGATCTCTGTAATTTTCATTTGCTTTATATTGAATAACATCATTAGGTCTAAATTCAGTTACAACAAAAGGACCAGTACCAATAGGATTAAAATTTTGTTCAGTACATTGAGAAGCTTTTGCACCTGTACAATTCTCAAATTGTGCTTTTTGAAGTATTGGAGTTTGACCTCCCATAAATGGACCATATGGATTAGGTTTTGGAGACTTAAATGTAATAACGATAGTTCTATCATCAGGTGTCTCTATAGACTTAATACCGTCAAATTTATTTAATTGTGCACACCCACCATCTGGGTCCATACAATAATCAGCAGTAAATTTTACATCAGCTGAAGTAACCGAAGATCCATCTGACCATAATAAACCCTTTTTGAGCTTCCAAGTTATAGTTGTTAAATCTGAAGACACACCACCATTTCCAACAGTAGGAATTTCTTCTGCCAACCATGGAACTAAAGCTCCTGTTTCATCATATCGTCCAAGTGGCTCAATCACTAAAGAAGCTGACTCAATATCTTTAGTCCCACTAGACAAATATGGGTTTAGAATAGATGGAGCCTGCCAATAAATAATCTTTGCGTTTCCATCTGTAGCTCTACCTGCGTAAATTGCACTTGCAAATAATGATGCAAAAGCTGCAATTAACAGGGTAATTTTTAATTTCATAATATATCTCCCTAAAATTTTCAAATTACTATGAATAATTCAATAGATAACAATAATATTATTTTCATCCCTTAAGCAACCCAAGAATTGTTTTTTTATTAAGCAAAATTTGACTAATATTACGTAACGTAAAAAAAATAAGAAAAAAAATCATTTCGAAACTAAAAAATTTGAATATTAACAACGTTCTATAGCTTCAATCATAACCTATATCATTATCTAAGACATAATGATTTTTTTTAATCTTTTTATAGCTGGAAGCATCTGGGACAAAATCCAAACTTCTTATTGGAGAAGATATTGCTTTAAAATTTATATCGTCCCCCCTAAAACGCTTTTTTGGATCCGCTATAGGTACAGCTTTCATCAAAGCTTTGGTATAAGGATGTGTTGGATTACTAAAAATTGTTTGACGATCTCCTATTTCAACCATCCTTCCTAAATACATTACCCCAACATAATGACTAACTCTTTCAACTACAGCCATGTCATGGCTAACAAAAAGATAAGAAAGACCCAACTCATGTTGCAAATCTAATAATAGATTTATAACACTAGCCTGAACGGAAACGTCTAAAGCTGAAACTGCTTCATCAAGGATTAAAAGCTTAGGATTTAAAGCTAAAGCTCTTGCTATTGCAACTCTTTGCCTTTGACCACCAGAAAGTTCATGTGGGTATCTATTTAAAAAGGCTCTTGGTAATTTTACTTTATCAAACAATTCAGAAATAATTTTATTGAGCTCTGCACCTTGATTTAATTTATAATTTATAAGTGGTTCGGCTACTTGGTCAAATAATTTCATAACAGGATTTAATGAACCATAAGGATCCTGAAAAACCATTTGCATATTTAACCTTTGTTTAAGTAATTCTTTCTTATTCTGCTTTAAAACATCTACACCTTCTATCCAAACTTCACCTGATACAGATTCTTCTAGTCTCAATATAGTTCTAGCAATGGTTGTTTTTCCACACCCTGACTCTCCCACAAGAGAGAAGGTTTGTCCTTTATTAATATTGAAAGATACATCTTCAACAGCATGTAAATTAGCTATTTTTTTTCTAAACATACCACCCATAACCGGATATCTTGTAACTAAATTTTTAACTTCAAGAAGTGGCTTTTTAGTTCCCACAACTCTTTTAGTTTTTAATTTATCATTTGAACTTAATTCCAAAGGTTCAGGATATTTTTTACCAATCATGGCACCTAATTTAGGAACGGAAGATATCAATTTTTTTGTATAATCTTTTACCGGGTTATTAAAAATTTGGTTTACAGTACCTTCTTCAACTTTTTTACCATTATACATTACAACAACTCTATCAGCAATTTGTGCAACAACCGCCATATCATGAGTAATGAATAATATAGATGTCCCGGTTTCTTGTTTTAGTCTATTTAAAAGGGTAAGAATCTCAGCTTGTATTGTTACATCTAAGGCAGTAGTTGGTTCATCTGCTATTAAAATTCTTGGCTTACACGCTAATGCCATTGCTATTACAATTCTTTGCCTCATACCACCGGAAAGTTCATGAGGATATTGGTTTAATCTTCTTTCAGGTTCAGGAATTCTAACACTTTTTAAAAGATTAAGAGCTTCCAATTGAGATTCTTTTTTACCCATTTTTTTATGTATACGAAGACCTTCTGTTAACTGCCTTTTTACTGTGAAAACTGGGTTTAAAGCAGTCATTGGCTCTTGGAAAACCATTCCTATTTCATTACCACGTATTCCTCTCATATCTTTTTGGTTAAAATCAATTAAATCTTTTTCATCTTTTGAATTAGAAGAAAACATAATACTACCAGAATCTATTTTACCACCACCAAACTCAACTAATCTCATAATTGAAAGTGAAGAAACTGACTTTCCAGATCCAGATTCTCCAACCAAACAAACCGTTTCTCCAGGAAAAATTGAAAATGATAAATCATTTACGCCTGTGACCTTACCAGTCTTAGTCTGGAAATTAACTTTTAAACTATTCACATCAAGAATAGGTGATTTTTTTAAACTAGTTTTTTTCATTTATAACTTAACAGTTTTATTTTTTAAATTACACAAATAAATTGTAAATACAATCAAGTAAGAAAAATAAAAGAAAAAAATTGTTTTCTTGTCATTGATTTTTATCTCCATTATGATTTCAATTTTTGAGGATTAAATGTCAAAAATATATACCCCTATTGAAATGTTAAATAAATTAGTTTCCTTCGATACCGTATCAAGGAATAGTAATTTACCCATTATTGAATTCATTAAAGATTATTTACAGTGTCATGGTGTCGAATCTCATCTTGTTTATAATGAAGATAATACCAAAGCTAATTTATATGCAAATGTAGGCCCTAATGAAGTCGGGGGTATTATCCTCTCTGGTCATACTGATGTGGTTCCTGTTGACGGACAGAATTGGAACTCTGATCCCTTTAAGATAAAAGAACATGAAGGGAAAATATTTGGTAGAGGAACATGCGATATGAAAGGCTTTATAGCTATTTGTCTGGCACTTGTTCCCGATATGATTAAAGCAAAATTAAATAAACCAATTCAATTTGCATTTAGCTATGATGAAGAAGTAGGTTGTGTGGGAGCTCCTTTTATGATCCGTGAAATGAAAAAAACTCTTCCTAGAGCTAATTGTGTAATTGTCGGCGAACCAACTTTATTAAAATTAGTGGATGGACATAAAGCATCGATAGGATTAGATACAGAAGTTACAGGTTTTGAAGTTCATTCAAGTCTTTTACCAAGTGGTGTGTCTGCAATTATGACGGCTTCTAGGTTAATCAATTGGATAACAGATAAAACAGAAGAAAATCAAAGGAAAACACCAAGAGATTTAGATAAATTATTTAAGCCACCATTTACTACTTTACATGTTGGGAAAATTAGTGGAGGTACAGCTTCCAATATTACGGCAAAAAAGTGTAGTTTTACTACTGATATAAGATGTTTACCACTTGATGATGGAGAGAAAATAATCGATGAATATGAAAAGTATGCTGAGAAATTAATTACTCAGATGAAGGAAATTAGGCCAGAAGCGAATATATCTATTAGCAGACATCATTGGGTACCTGGACTAAAGCCCGAAAACGATGGTTTTGCTGATAGTTTAGTAAGAAAAATTACTGGTGAAAACTCAACTGGAAAAGTATCATACGGAACTGAGGCAGGTCAATTTCAAGAAGAAGGATATAGTACTGTTATATGTGGTCCTGGTTCAATTGAACAAGCTCACCAAGCAAATGAATACTTAACCAGAGAACAATTAGATAAAGGAACGCATTTTATTAAGTCCATTATAAGTGAACAAATGAATTAGGACTTCAATAATGCCAATAAAAAACCAATTTTCTGAACTATACGAGCATATAAAATCTTGGCGTCATCATATACACCAAAATCCAGAATTGTTATATGATACAATTCATACTTCAAAATTTGTTGAAACTAAACTTAAAGAATTTGGATGTGATGAAGTAATTACTGGGATCGGCAGAACTGGGGTTGTTGCTATTATTAAAGGCAAAGAAAATAAATCCGGAGAAGTTATTGGTTTAAGAGCCGATATGGATGCCCTTCCAATACAAGAGCAAACAAATTTAGATTATGCTTCAAAAGTTCCAGGTATTATGCATGCATGCGGACATGACGGACATACTGCTATGTTGTTAGGTGCTGCTAAATATCTTTCAGACACTAGAAATTTTGATGGAGAGGTGGCATTAGTTTTTCAACCTGCTGAAGAAGGAGGTGGAGGAGCTAAAGAAATGATTAATGATGGTTTAATTGAAAAATTTAACATTCAAGAATTTTATGGCATGCACAATATGCCAGGTTTAGAAATAGGTCAGTTTTCCATTAAATCTGGTGATTTTTTTGCAGCTGCTGATACTTTTACAATAAAAATAATTGGCAAAGGTGGCCATGCCGCCAAACCGCAAGAAACGGTTGATCCAGTATTAATGAGTAGTAACCTAGTAATGGCTTTGCAAAGTATAGCATCTAGAAATACAAACCCAACTAAAGATGTAGTAGTCTCTGTATGTACTTTTTTAACAGATACAGTTTCGTTTAATGTTATTCCAGAGATGGTTACTCTTAAAGGTACTTTAAGAACTTTTGACAAAGAAGTTCAAGCTATTGCAAAGGATAAAATTTTCTCATTATCAAAATCGATTGCCGAAGCATATGGTGGAAAAGCTAAAATAGAATTTAATTATGGTTATCCTGTAATGAAAAATTCAAATGATTCAACTGAAATAGCTAAAATTGTTGCTGAAAAAGTAAGTGGTAAAAGTACAGCTTCTTCAGAGAAAATAATGGGGGCTGAGGATTTTTCTTATATGTTGAATGCGACAAAAGGTGCGTATATATTAATAGGAAATGGTGATACTGATAGTGTTCATAGTCCAACATATGTATTCAATGACGAAATTCTACCTATTGGGTCTTCATATTGGGCCGAATTGGTAGAAACTAAAATGAAATTAAAAAAGTAAGGAAACCTCAATGACTTTATTTACTCCTTTCCATAAATGGGTAACTGAAGAACATAAACTTTTTACAGAAAGTGTTCAAAAGT
Source organism: uncultured Alphaproteobacteria bacterium (assembly GCA_902614945.1). Lineage (GTDB taxonomy): Bacteria > Pseudomonadota > Alphaproteobacteria > Rhodobacterales > Rhodobacteraceae > CACIIZ01. The sequence continues at coordinate 23,014 of CACMNE010000002.1, read as the reverse complement.
TTTATAATGATGAAATGAAACCTAACATTGAAGATTGGGTAGACAATGGTGTAGTTTCAAAATCTTTTTGGGAAAAGGCTGGTCATGCTGGGATTATGTCAGGATCTGTTTTAGAAGAGCATGGTGGTGTCGGAGGTGATATGGGCTTTGACTCAATAACAGTTTATGAACAAGCAAAAACAGGAGATTCAAGTTGGGGTTATGGGATACAATCGATAGTTATTCATTATTTAAATGAATATGGTACTGACGAACAAAAAAATGAATGGCTACCAAAATTAATTGAGGGCAAAAGTATAGCATCTTTGGCTATGACTGAACCAGGCGCTGGATCAGATTTACAGGCTATAAAAACTATAGCTAGAAAGGATGGAAATCAATATACCCTAAATGGCTCCAAAATATTCATAACTAATGGTGGATCTGCAGATTTAATAATTGTTGCAGCCAAAACAGACCAATCTGCTGGGGCAAAAGGTATATCTTTAATACTTTTAGATACTAATAATGTTGAAGGTTTTAGTAGAGGAAAACCCTTAAAGAAATTAGGATTAAAGGGAAATGACACTGCAGAGCTATTTTTTGATAATGTTAAAGTTCCCCTTACAAATTTGATTGGAAAAGAAGAAGGACAAGGTTTTTATCAAATGATGAACCAACTTCCTTGGGAAAGGTTGCTTATTGGGATAACCGCTCTAGGTGCAATTGATTTTGCACTCCAAGAAACCATCAAATACGTTCAAGAAAGAAAAGCTTTTAATAGACGTATTATGGACCTTCAAAATACCAGATTTAAACTAGCAGAATCTAAAACTAAAGCAGAAGTATTTAGATCCTTTATTAATGATTGTATTGCTCGTCTTATTAAAGGAAAGTTGGATGCTGCAACTGCTTCAATGGCTAAATATTGGGGATCACAAATCCAAAATGAAATCATGGATGAGTGTTTACAATTACATGGTGGATATGGATATATTCTAGACTACCCAATTTCTAGAATGTATGCTGATGCTAGAGTGCAGAAGATCTATGGTGGGTCTAATGAAATAATGAAAGAACTAATTGCACGGTCGATTGATAGTTAGGATCTATTTTATATTTATATATTTTATCCCACAGACCAACCACCATCTATAACGTGTGTTTGACCTGTTACAAATGAACTTTCATCTGACGATAAATATAAAGCCAAACTAGCAATTTCTTCAGCTTTTCCAATCCTCCCTAGAGGTTGCCTAGATATAAAATCTTGCTTAGCTTTTTCATAATCACCAGTATCTTTTAGACGTGAATGCAAAGAAGGCGTATCTACTGTACCTGGACAGATAGCATTACAACGGATGCCCTGCTTAACATAATCTACAGCTACAGATTTGGTTAAACCAATAACTGCTGCTTTTGTTGTACCATAGATACAACGATTGGGAGCTCCAATAATAGACGAAACAACCGAAGAAATATTTATGATTGATCCACCCCCTTTTTTTATCATTAAAGGTATCGCTGCTTTTATAGAGTGGAACATAGACTTTATATTCAAGGAGACTGCAAAATCAAATTGATCATCTTCCGCATCTAATATTTTTCCCGAATGAACAAAACCTGCACAATTTATTAAAATATCTGGATTAAAACTAGATATAGAAGTTTGTAGTTCAAACTTATTCATTACATCTAATTCTTTTTTTTCAGATTGAATATCTTGGATTAATTCATAATTTATATCAGTAGCAAAAACAGTTGCTTTTTCTTCAATAAATCTTTCAGTTATTGCTCTTCCAATTCCTTGACCTGAAGCAGTTATAAAAACTTTTTTACCACTTAATTTCATTCTTTAATCTCCTAATAATTCTTACTAAACTGAATAAAGGTTATAAAAAGTTTATAGGTTTACATAACTGCGCCTATTTGCCATGGAACAAATTCATAATCACCTAATCCTTGAATTTCAGACTTAGTCTTCTCTCCTGAAGCAACACTCAATATTAAGTTATAAATTGTTTGTCCTACTTCTTCAATTGAATGATTCTTGTTAAGAATTACTCCTGCATTAACGTCCATATCTTCAGACATTCTTTCATATAATCCGAAGCTAGATGCAATTTTAATACATGGTGATGGCTTTGATCCAAAAGCCGATCCCCTTCCAGTAGTAAATGCTATTATATTACAACCACTTGCAATTTGGCCAGTTACTGATGCTGGATCATACCCCGGGCTATCCATAAATACAAAGCCTTTATCTTTAATAATTTCTGCGTATTTATATACTCCGTTTAATTTTGATGTACCCGCTTTAGAAACAGCACCTAATGATTTTTCTAGGATTGTAGTTAACCCACCAATTTTATTTCCTGGAGATGGATTATTATCCATTGTTCCAAAATTCCTTTTTGTATAAGATTCCCACCACTCAATTTGTTCGATTAATTTTTTGCTAATTTTATGATTTGCAGCTCTTCTTATAAGTAGATGTTCTGCACCATAAATTTCTGGTGTTTCAGATAAAACACCAGTCCCACCTTTTGAAACTAATAAATCACAAGCATGACCTAAGGCTGGGTTTGCGGTTATACCCGACCATGCATCTGATCCACCACACTGTAATCCAACAACTAAATTGGATGCGGGACAAAGTTTTCTGGTAATTTTGTCTACATACGGTAACATTTTTTTGATTTTTTCAATACCTTTTTCAACTGTTTTTCTTAAACCACATAAATTTTGTATATTTAAAACTTGAAAATACGGGCCTTTTTTAATTTGATAAGCTTCAAGCAACCAGTCAATTTGATTAATCTCACAACCTAATCCTACCATTAGAACTCCTGCAACATTAGGATTTTTTGCATAACCCCATAAAACTCTTTGTAAAGCTTCAAAACCATCTCCACTATCAGCCATTCCACATCCAGTAGCATGCACAAAAGCAGTAACGTTATCTACATTTGGATAGGCCTTAATTTTATCACTAGTAAAATGCTCAGCTATCATTCTAGCAGCAGTTGCAGAACAGTTGACAGAAGTAAGAATAGCTATTGTATTTCTTGTCCCTACCGTTCCATTTAATCTCTTGAAACCCATAAAATTTGATTTTTCAGGATTTGAATTAATTTTTTTTGGTATGTAATCTTTTGAAAAATCATAATTTTTATCAACATCCATGTATTTAATATTGTGGGTATGCAAATGTTCTCCTAAATTTATATCGTATTTTGCGTATCCAATAATCTGACCATATTTAATGATTGGGTCATCTTTTGAAATTAAGGAAGTAGAAATTTTATGTCCAAAAGGAATTTGAGATAGAGCACCTAATTCGCCCTTTTTAAGACTTTTTCTTACAACTGCCACGTTATCTTCATCAGATAACTTAAAAAAAAATTTATCCATAGTTCTTTAGTCTAATAGAATTTTAAATATTCTAAAACAAAATTATTATCAATATGAAGAATTGCATAGTATCAATAAACTTTATTAAAATCTAAATTATTTTCTTTTTTTATTGATAGAGATTGTTAGTTATGCAAAAAGTATCTCAACAAGAAAAATATACTTAGCAATTTTAATTTACTATTGAAAGTATTTAAATTTATGAAATTAGTACGCTTTGGAAAAAAAAATAGTGAAAAACCAGGATTAATTGATCCACAAGGAGTAATTAGGGATTTATCTGATTATTTTTCTGATTTTACACATGAAGGTGTATCTTTGGAAACTTTAAATAAAATCAAAAATATTGATTATAACAAACTTTCAAAAATACCTAGAACAACAAGATTAGGAAATTGTTTAGCAGATACCCCAAATTTTTATTGCATAGGATTAAATTATGTAAAACACGCAAAAGAAACAAATGCAGAAATACCTAAAGAACCTATTGTTTTTTCAAAGTCAACTTCTTCAATAACTGGACCTAATGATCAAGTAATCATACCCAAAGGTTCTGTAAAAACTGATTGGGAAGTTGAACTGGGCGTAATTATTGGAGAAAACTGCCAATATGTTTCTGAAAAAGACGCTCTTTCAGTTGTTTCAGGTTATTGTATAGTTAATGATGTATCTGAAAGATCTTATCAGTTTGATAGAGGTGGTCAATGGATAAAGGGCAAATCTGCACCAACATTTGCACCAATTGGTCCTTTTATAGTAACTGCTGATGAAATTGAAGATCCACAAAACCTAAATATGGAACTAAGTGTTAATGGGATTACAGTACAGAAATCAAATACCTCTGACATGATTTTTAAAGTGACTGAAATTATTTCTCATCTTTCAAACTTTATGGCTCTTAGACAAGGAGATATAATTGCTACTGGAACTCCTGAGGGAGTAGGAGTTGGCATGAAACCACCTATGTTTTTGAAAGAAGGAGATATAATGGAACTTGAAATTGATTTCCTTGGATCTCAAAAGCAAACTGTAGTAGCACATAAGTGATTATTCCATCTCAGGGATTACTGTTAAAGGTTTTCCATTTTCAAAATAACTAGCTATATTTTGATATTGCAGGTCCCCCATTGCCTGGCGAGTTTTTATCGTAGCTGAAGCCTGGTGAGGTTGTATGAAGACATTATCAAGTTTCAAATACCTTTGGTTTATATTTGGTTCTTCCAAAAATACATCTAGTCCTGCTCCATATATTTTCTTTTTTTCTAATACATCCAGAAGTGAATCTTCATCAATAACTGATCCTCTAGAAATATTAATTAAAATCCCATTTCTACCAAGAGCCTTTAGAAAATTTTTAGAAACAAAACCCTTTGTAGCTACGCCACCTTTTAATGCAATAAATAAATTATCTACATTTTTACATAATTCGACAGGATTTTCGTAATACACCCAATTACTTGAAACATTTTTTTTGGTACGTGAATAATAATGAATTTCAGTTTTAAAAGATTCTAATCTCTTAGCTATCTCAAATCCTATTCTACCCAAACCTAAAATACCACACTTAGATCCTGAAACCTTTCTATTTAATGGCATTTCTCCTAAAGATTTCCAGTTACCAGACTTTATCCAATCATATCCATCTAGTAATTTTCTTGAAATTCCCAAATAAAGAGCAATTGCCATATCAGCTACATCATCATTGAGAATATCAGGAGTAAACGTGATAATGATATTAAGTTTTTTTGCGTCTTCTACATTAATAGTATCATAACCAACACCAAAATTTGAAATAATTTTTAAAGATGGAAATTTTTTCATAATTGGCAAATTAAAATTAGTATGCCCTTTAAAGGCAATCGCTTCAATTTGTTCTAGATCATGTTTTTTTAAGCTTTTTATTCCTAGTAGATTATCAATTGCTAAAACAAAAAAATTCCTTTTATACCTTGAAATATCACTTTCTTCTTCCTTGTATTTTCCAATTAACAAAATAGTTCTTTTTTTCATTATGACCCTATATCACTAAATTAATTAAATTTGTTTGTTGTAAATTTATGTAGCTTATTTAAATTATAAATAACAAAAAAATAATTAACATTCATAAATAATAATAGATTTTATTTTAATAAAAAAAATCTGAATATATTCTTATTAATCATGTGGAGAGACAGTATGAAATGTCCTAAAGCCAAAAAAAAATTCAGATCACAAGAATGGTTTGATAACCCTAATAATCCTGGTATGACCGCTCTTTACATCGAAAGATATCAAAATCAGGAATTTACTAGAGAGGAGTTGCAATCAGACCGTCCAATAATAGGAATTGCACAAACAGGCTCAGATTTAACTCCTTGTAATAAAATCCATGTTTTTCTGATGGATAGAATTAAAGCAGGAATTAGAGACGCTGGAGGAATTCCAATGGCTTTCCCAGTTCATCCCATTCAAGAAACCGGGAAAAGGCCAACAGCAGCACTAGATAGAAATCTAGCATACTTAAGTCTAGTTGAAATTCTTCATGGATATCCAATTGATGGTGTTGTACTTACTACTGGATGCGATAAAACTACACCTGCAATGCTTATGGGAGCTGCTACGCTTGATCTACCTTCAATAGTTTTATCAGGTGGTCCAATGCTTGACGGTTGGTGGAAAGGAAAATTAGCAGGATCTGGAATGATAGTGTGGGAAGGAAGAAGGCTTTTAGCAGAAGGTAAAATTGACTATGAGGAGTTTATTTCAAGAGTATGTGCATCAGCTCCAAGTCTAGGACATTGTAACACCATGGGCACTGCATCAACAATGAATGCTTTAGCTGAAGCTTTGGGTATGAGCCTTCCAGGGTGTTCGGCAATACCCGCTCCATTTAGAGAAAGAATGGCTATGGCTTATTCAACAGGAAAAAGAATAGTTGAAATGGTATATGAAAATCTCAAACCTTCTGACATTTTGACAAGAAAATCGTTTGAAAATGCTATTATAGTCAACTCTGCAATTGGAGGATCTACCAATGCACCGCCACATCTTCAAGCGATTGCTAGGCATGCAGGTGTATCGTTGTCGGTAAATGATTGGCAGAAAGTTGGTTTTGAGATCCCACTTCTATTAAACATGCAACCTGCAGGAGATTTTTTAGGTGAAGCTTTTTTTAGAAGTGGAGGAGTGCCAGCAGTTATGGGTGAGCTTTTAGAAGCTAAACTTTTGCATACAGACACAATAACAGTAAATGGTAAATCCATTGGTGAAAACATTGAGAAACATAAAAGCAAAGATACAAATGTTATAAAAAAGGTAACAAATCCAATAATGAAAAATGCTGGGTTTATTGTCTTATCTGGAAATCTTTTTGATAGTGCGTTAATGAAAACTTCAGTAATCTCAGAGGATTTTAGAAATAGGTTTCTATCAAATAGTGGTGAAGAAAATATTTTAAGAGCAAAGGCTGTTGTTTTTGAAGGGCCAGAAGATTATCACAATCGCTTAAATGACCCTGAATTAAATATTGACGAAAAAACCATTCTTTTTATTAGAGGCGTTGGATGTGTTGGATATCCTGGATCAGCTGAAGTGGTAAACATGCAACCACCTGACAAATTACTTAAAGAAGGGATCACACATCTTCCAACTGTAGGAGATGGAAGACAATCAGGAACATCAGAAAGTCCATCTATTTTAAACGCATCACCGGAATCAGCTGTTGGTGGTGGTTTAGCTTATTTGAAAACAGGAGACCCTGTTATCTTAGATTTAAATAAAGGAACATTAAACGCTGACGTTGATGAAAAAGAATGGTCTAATAGAATAAAGAAATGGAAAGAACCAAAAATAGAAAATCAAACACCTTGGCAAGAAATCTATAGGAAAAATGTTGGACAATTAGCTGATGGTGGGTGTTTAGAATTAGCTACTGCTTATAAGAGAATAGTAAAACAGTTACCTAGAGATAATCACTAAAAAATTGTACCAAAATGTTAAAAGATAACCAAAATTCAAAAAAAAGCATACTTATTACAGGTGCTAGTCAAGGCATTGGGAAAACCTGTGCTATCAAATTTTTAAAAGAAGGGTATAAAGTTGCTGTTTTAGCTAGAAACAAAAGCAAACTTGAAAGTACCTTCAATAATTTTGAAAGTACTATAATTTTGCCCTGTGATGTTTCTAATTATGATCAAGTTCACCAATCTTTTGAAGTAATAAAAAAAAGGTGGGGACGATTAGATGTCTTATTTAACAATGCCGGGATTGGAGTTAGTGCAAATACACCTGATAAAATTTCTTATGAAGATTGGAAAAGAGTAATTGATATTAATCTTAGTGGCTCCTTTATTTGTGCAAAGATTGCTTTTAAAATAATGAAGGATCAAAATCCACAAGGTGGGCGAATTATTAATAATGGGTCAGTATCTTCACATGTTCCAAGACCTGGTTCATCTCCTTATACTGCAAGCAAACATGCTATAACTGGCTTGACAAAATCCATTTCTCTAGATGGTAGACCATACAATATAGCGTGTAGCCAAATTGATATTGGAAATGCACTTACCGATATGGTAATAAAGATGAAAACAGGAATAAAACAAGCTGATGGATCTATAAAAACTGAAGCAACTATGGACCCGAGTCACGTCGCAAACAGTGTTTACCATATTGCTCAATTACCTTTAGATGCAAATGTACAATTTATGACTGTAATGGCTACTAATATGCCTTATATTGGTAGAGGATAATTAAAAAAAATAATGAGATGATTTTTAAATGGAGTTAAAAAATAGTGTATCAATTATAACTGGTGGTTGTTCAGGCCTAGGAGAGGCAACTGTGAGAAAGTTTCATTCACTTGGGGGTAAAATTTGTATTTTTGATCTAGATAGTAAAAGAGGCAAAAAACTAGAAAGAGAGTTAGGTGGAAATTGTGCTTATTTTTCAGTAGATGTTTGTCATGAAGCCAACATTAAAGAAGCTATTAATGAAGTAATTAAGCAATTTAATAGAATTAATATAAATGTAAATTGTGCAGGAATAGCTTTAGCAGAAAAAACACTAGGTAAAGATGGTCCTCATGACTTAACAAGTTTTAAAAAAATCATTGATGTAAATCTTATAGGCACATTTAATATTTTAAGATTATGTGCAGAACAAATGGCTAAAAACCCCACTGATAATAATCAAGAAAAAGGAATTATTATAAATACTGCATCTGTTGCAGCACTTGAAGGTCAGAAAGGTCAAGTTGCTTATGCAGCTTCGAAAGGAGGTGTTGCAGCCATGACGTTACCAATTGCAAGAGATCTCGCTAGGGAGCATATTCGTTGCTGCTGTATAGCACCTGGCCTATTCCTTACACCAATGTTTAAAGGACTTGGTGAAGAAGTATGTGAGTCTTTAGCCAAAGATGTTGTTTTCCCAAAGAGACTTGGAGACCCTAGTGAATTTGCAGAATATGCTTCTCAAATAATTCAAAATACTTACATAAATGGGTCAGTAATGCGACTAGATGGAGGAATTAGATTAGCTTGAATCAACCAACGAATTCAGGACCACTTTGTGGTTTAAAGATTATTGAATTTGAAGGTATTGGGCCTGCCCCTTTAGCTGGGCAGCTTTTGTCTGACTTAGGAGCAGATGTTATAAAAATTAAAAAAAAAACAAATAACCTAAGAAAAGAACCTATCTTAGACAGAAAAAAAAATATTATAAACCTAAATCTCAAAAGTAATAAAGACAAAGAATTAACTAAAAAATTGATTAGTAAAGCTGATGTTTTAATTGAGGGATTTAGACCTGGAGTAATGGAAAGACTAGGACTAGGTCCAACGGACTGTGAAAAAATTAATGCTAAATTAATTTATGGTAGAATTACTGGCTGGGGACAAGATGGTCCATATGCTAAAAAAGCAGGTCATGATATAAATTATCTTGCAATTACAGGTGCTTTAAATGCCATAGGTAATAAAGAAACTCCACCAATACCTCCTCTTAATCTTTTGGGTGATTATGCTGGAGGTACTATGTTTTTAATAATGGGCATATTAAGTGCATTATGGGAAAGAAATAGCTCTAAGAAAGGTCAAGTTATTGATGCTGCAATGATAGAAGGTGTTCCTGCCTTAATGAGTCTAATTCATACTTTTATATCAGAAAAAAATTGGAATAATACTAGAAGCTCTAATCTTCTTGATGGTGGTTGCCCATATTACAGATGCTATGAAACAAAAGACGGACTTTTTGTTTCTGTTGGAGCATTAGAAAATAAATTTTTTGCTATTTTGATAGAAAAATTAAAATTAAATCAAAATTGGATAAAAGATCAGTATAATAAATCAAAATGGGAGCAATTAAGAAAGGAGTTTTCTGAGAAATTCTTAACTAAAACAAGAAAAGAATGGGAAAGTATATTTTTTGAAACAGATGCATGTGTTGAACCTGTATTGAATTTTACAGAAGTTGAAGGAAATTCACAAAATCAAGCAAGAAAGATTTTTTATCGCGAAAACAATATTTTACAAGCGAACATTGCTCCAAAATTTTCCAGAAGTACACCAAAAAATCAATCAGATAAAGAATGCTTAGCAAAAACAACTGAACAATTTCTTAAAGAATGGGATATTGTTTGAAATTATCGTGTTACATTTCTGACACTTTTGAAGTTCATTTTTATTCCAAAATTACACAATTTAATTTTTTTCATTGGAAATGATCAATATCTCTGATAGAAAAAAGATAATTTTTTTAAAAAAGAGGCCCATAATTATGAAAAAAAATATTTTAGCAGCGGCAATTTCATTCGCATCATTATCCGCAGGTGCTGTATTTGGTGTAGGACCAGATAGTGGTGGATCTGGCACCCAAGATTATTCCTTTATATTAGATAGTGGAAATTCATTCTCTATTAATAGGTCAACTGTATCACCAAAGGTTTCAGGTACAGTAGGCGGGGCTACACTTAGTAATGGATATAAATCAGTTTCTAATACCCAAATTGAAGCAAAGTGGGACTATAACGGTACGATGCTTGGAATTAGTACTGGAAGCCCATATTTAATTGATCTCACTTACAAGGATGCTCCTCTTACTGGTAATGGTGCAAAAGTTACAAGTAACGAAACTGCCATTGTTGCGTCTCGAGATTTAGGGAATGGAATGAAAGTCTTTGGAGGTTTGAGACTGAATCAGTTTAAAGCTTCTATCTATCAAGCTACTTCAAATTATACTTACGATCTAGATACTGGAACTAGTACAGGTTTTTCACTAGGTGCAGCTTATGAAATTCCTCAAATTATGCTTCGTGCTTCAATACAATATAATTCTGAAATTAAGCACACATCAGCAAAAGAAACAGAAACTCTCGGAAGCACTGTAGTTCCTGCCTTTACACCAGATGACATGGTTGCTCCAAGTTCTATGATCATTAAACTTCGTTCGGCACTATCACCAAGAATGCTTGCATTTGCTAACTGGAGATCTTCTCAATATAGTAAATTTAAAGTGACAGGCGAGAATGGTGGAAGTTTATATGATCCAATGTCAGGGACTGACTACACTCTAGGTGTTGCATTAAAGGTAAATGATCAAATGAATTTGGTCGTAGGTACAGCTAGAGGTCAGTCTACAGATGATGGTACTGGTTTTGTAGGTCTTTTAGCTCCATTTAAAGGGTCCTCATCAACAATATTAGGTGGATCATATAAAATAAATGATAGTTTAGAATTAAACGCTAGTTATTCAACTGGAACATTTGGAGATGGTATTGCGAATATTGGAGGAGTTAATGCACCATTTACAGATAATAAACTTTCTAGAGTATCAATTGGAACAAAAATTAATTTCTAATTCATTTTAATAATTTTATAAAAGGGCCCACATTTATGAGGGCCCTTTTTTTTATATTTTTTGAATATATCTAGTACCTTTTTGTGGGGGATCTTCAGGTTTACCAGCAAAACACTGAGCATATTTCATCCAAGTTGTAGCTACATCACCCACAACATTTAGACTAGTATCGTCTATGTTTCTTACCTGAGTAACAACTTGGCAGAAATCTACAGCACTACCTTTGATAAAATTATTATCGTTGTCCTGCTCATTGTAGTAAATAGTAGTTTCAGAAGGTAAGCTTAACATAACAAATGGCTTATTTTCAGGCAGTTGAATATTTCTATTTAAAAATGTCCATTCAAATGTTGAAACTCCGAGATGTACAATATTTTTTATATGATCCCCCTCTTTTCTTATCTGCCCTAATCGATCAAAAACCTCATGTCCATGAGACCAAGTTTCCATTTGTCTTGCAGTAATTGAAGACCTTGCACTCATTTCTGGTCCAGCCCATTTCACCCTTAATTTAGGGTCTGTATTAGAATAAATTTTTTCTAATTCTAGACAACTATCCCACCATTTACTTAACAGAGGTTTACCAGACAATCCATTCAACCATGGAACTTGTGCCTCCACCATAGTTTTACCTTTTTGTATTTGCTGTAAGAAAGGAATAAAAAAATCTTCAAATGATTTTGGACCATCGACTGTTTTGATTGCAGCTATATTAAATAGATATAAGTGACCAATAACATCTTGAATACTCCAATTTTTAAATTGTGTAATCAATCCTAAATCAGATTCATTTCTTTCCAATAAGAGTTCATAAAGTAATTTACTTTCTTTTAAAAAATCATGAGCTTGTTGCATAATAATTCCTAAGGCTTAGGTGAAATTTTCAATAACAGGTCTCCTATAGATACTTGATCGTTTTCCTTTATATAAATATTGCTAGTTAAACCATCCATACTTGCTTTTATTTCATGCTGCATTTTCATAGCTTCTAAAATAAATAATGTTTCACCTTTTGATACTTTTTTGTTATTTGTGACTTTCACTTGAGAAATAACACCATGCATTGGTGATAATATTTCAGCAGAAGATAGGTTGCCAATTTCATTGGTAGATACAAGTGTTTTACTAAATTCAAAAACAACTTTATCTTTTATGAGATAATAAGTGTTATTTGCTATATGTAATTTATTATAATGATAATGAATGTTATTTATCATTATATTTTCATTAAGAAAATCCAAGCTATGGATCTTGTTATCAATAATTAATTCAAAGCTATCCAAGGAATTACATTTTACATTTACATTTTTAACTTTTCCTAAACAGTTAATCTTATATGATTTTTGGATATTAGGAAAATTACACCAATGCTGTAATTCTTCTGGAATACCTGATGTTTTTTTTAAGCTAAAATTGAATTCATTCTTAAAAATCATATATGCAAAAGCTATAAAATCTATTATTTGAGGATTTTGCGAAATAAATCCATCAGGATAGAATTCTTCAATAAATGAAGTATTGATTTGTCCTTTAATAAATTCTTTATGAGACAAGATATCAATCAAAAAATCTCTGTTATTTTTAATACCGATAAGAGAAAGATTAGATAAAAAAGATAATAATTGTTTTATGGATTCATTTCTTGTTTCAGAATAAGATATGCTCTTAGCTACCATAGGATCATAAAAAGAAGAAACAATTTGATCTTTTTCAATACCACTGTCTATACGAATATTATTAAAATTTGAAAAACTAAAATCATAAATCTTACCAAAACTTGGAAAAAAACCATTTAAAGGATCTTCTGCATATAAACGAACCTCAATAGCGTGACCATTAAAATTAATATTTTCTTGATTAATACAAAGTTGTTGCCCGTCAGCTACTATAAGTTGTAATTCAACCAAATCAACACCTGTGATCATCTCAGTAACTGGATGTTCCACCTGTAATCGAGTATTCATTTCCAAAAAAAAGAAGTTTTGATCCTGATCCATCAAGAATTCAACAGTTCCAGCACCCTTATAATTTATAGCTTTAGCTAAATTGATTGCTTGTTCTCCAAGTTGTTTCCTGATTTTATCCGATATACCGTTTGCCGGTGCCTCTTCAATAATCTTTTGGTGCCTTCTTTGAACAGAACAATCTCTTTCTCCTAAATGAATAAAATTTCCAAAGTTATCTCCAAAAATCTGAACTTCAATATGCCTAGGTTTGATTAAAGCTTTTTCAATAATAATTTCATCAGAACCAAAAGCAGACATACTTTCAGCTTTTGCTAAATTTAATGAACTTTTTAGGTCCTCTTGCTTTAATACAAAGCGCATCCCCTTTCCACCACCACCATTTGTGGCTTTTAACATAATAGGGTATCCTATATCTTTTGCCTTTTGATTAACTTTAAACATTCTTTCGTCGGATAAAATACTATAATCATCTAGACATGGTACACCTACTTTCATAGCAATACTTTTTGCTATTTTTTTATTTCCCATTGCCTCTATAGTTTTATAGTCAGGACCAATAAAAATAAGTTTTTCTTTTTTACATTTTTTAGCAAAATCAGCATTTTCAGATAGAAATCCGTAACCAGGATGAATTGCATCTGATTTTGTATTTTTAGCAGCATTGATAATATTTTTAATTGAAAGATAACTTTCAGCTGAAGGTCCTTTACCTATATTGATTTTTTCATCAGCTAACTTAGCATGTAGAGAATCTGAGTCCTCATCAGAATAAACAGCAACCGTTTTTAAACCCAAATTTTTTGCAGTTTTAATAATTCTTACTGCAATCTCACCCCTATTAGCTATTAAGATCTTTTTAAAATTTTTAATAATTTTCGAATTTTTCTTCACTTAAAGGTTCCAACTTGGTTTTCTTTTTTCAATAAATGCTTGAAGACCCTCAGGAGTTTCTTCTCCTAACATACATTCTGCAAACTTTTCTGCAGCTATTGCTGGAAAATTAGATGAATTGTCTAAATTAGAAATAATTGATTTTGTTATTGCAACAGCATTAGGTGCACAAGTTTTAAGATTATTAGAAAAATTTTTGGCAAAAGAAACCATATCCTGTTTATTACCAAACACCTCATCTAATAGACCAAGATGTAAGGCTCTTTCAGCATCAAATACTTCCCCGCTGAGCATGAGATTTTTTGCATTTTTTCTACCTAATCGATTTATAACATAAGGTGCAATTTGTGCGGGAGTGAGACCAATTTTGATTTCAGTAACTCCAAATTTAGAATTTTTTGTTGCAAAAATAAAATCTGAGCAACATGCCAAACCAAAACCACCAGCAAATGCAGGTCCATCAATACAAGCTATGACATACTTAGGAAAATGATAAAAAGATTTCAGTAATTTTGCAACATTCAAACTTGAAGAGATAATTTCATTTTTCTTAGGCTTTCCACTAGAAAAAAAACTTTTAAATTCTTTCAAATCTGCTCCTGAACAAAAAGACCCCCCTTTACCACTTAAGAATATACCTCTTAAGAATTGTTGTGTTTTAGCTAAACTAATCAAATTGATTAACTCAGTTATCATTATACTGGATAATGCATTTTTGCTTTTAGGACGATTCAACTTTACATGTAGCCAGTCATTATTAGCCTCTAGCTCTATGGTCTCAAATCTTTGATTGTTTAAGAATTCCATTAGGGTCTAGCAACTCCAAATGTGTTGGGATAAAGAGTTCTAGTTCTTGCATCTAAGCAAACATAAAGACAAAAACCAATAACTTTCCTAGTATCTCTTGGATCAATCATTCCATGATCAAGTAGTCTACCTGATGTATAAAAGGCATTAGATTGTTTATCAAAATGAATTTTGACTTGATCAAGTTGCTTTATTAAGTCTTTTTTATTTATTTTATTTCCTTTTCGTATTGCTGCTCGCGACATTACATTTTCCATCGTTAAGGCTGCCTGCTGTCCACCCATAACTCCAATTTGTGCATTAGGCCACGTAAAAAGAAAATCGGGGTTAAATTCAAAACCACACATTCCATAATTTCCAGCTCCAAAACTAGCACCAATATAAAAAGAAATTTTTGGAACCCTAACATTCATTACAGCTTGTATCATTTTCGAACCATGTTTAATCATTCCAACATGCTCATATTTTTTTCCAACCAAAAAACCTGTTGTATTACTTAAAAATATTATTGGTCTATTTGCTTGATCACATAACTGAATAAATTGAGTAGCTTTTGTAGCACCGTCAGGATCAATTGGTCCATTATTACCAATGATGCCACAACTATAACCATAAAAGTAACCAATTGAACAAATAGTTGAAATGCCATAGTTAGGTTTAAACTCTCTAAATGATGATCCATCTACTAATCTTAAGATTAACTCCTTAACATCATATGAATTTTTAAAATCTAGTGGAATTAAACCCAGTATTTCATCAGCAGAGTATAGAGGTTCTTGGATATTTTCTATTGGAGAAATTTTGGACTTTTCCCAACCCAGGTCTTCAACGACATCCCTCGCTATTTGAATGCCTTCTTCGTCGCTTTCAGCTAAATATTCTACTAGGCCAGTAACTTTGGAATGCATTTCTGCACCACCTAATGTTTGATCATCCGATACCTCACCAGTGGCTGCTTTTACTAGTGCTGCTCCAGCCAGTGCGGCCATACCATTATTTTTAATGCCAATGACATAATCACTTAATCCCGGTTGATAAGCACCTCCAGCTGTTGATGGGCCATGTAATACTGTTATTACAGGTATGCCTAATTTACTTAATTCCGCTAAGCCACCAAATAAACCACCAGCCCTTGACCATAATTCAACTGAATAGGCCATTAAATTTACACCTGCACTTTCGACTAAATGTACTAAAGGAAGTTTATGCTTTTTAGCTATTTCAATACATGCCAAGCCTTTTTCGACAGACATCTTAGTAATAGCTCCGGCATTGATACCACTGTCGTCAATCCAAATAAAACAACGAACTCCAGAAATATAACCTATACCTGAGATTATACTAGCACCAGGAATCGAAGTTTTTGGTTCTGGATCATCAGCCAAATAACCAGTCATATTAAAAAGTTGTAAAAAAGGCATTCCTGGATCAACAAGCGCTGATAACCTTTCTCTTGGTGATAACTGATTTCGTTCTTTAAAACGATCTCTTCTTTTTTCAGATTCAAATGAAGCTTTTTGCTCAAGATCTTTCATCATTTTAATGAGTTTAAGATTATTCTTTTGATTAATCTGATATGTTTCAGAATTTATAAGAAGATGTGATTTAAATTTTTTTGACATAAAATAACCAAATTTTTTTTTTGATTATATTAACTATACATTTGTTTAATAATTTACCAATAATAATTTAAAAGAATAAGTTGTACTCAAAAAAAATTTGAATATAAGATAAAAATACTCAATATGGAAAAGCCTTTAATTTAAAGATTGTAATTGAATAAATATACAAAAATGAATTTTCTAAATGAAGAATTTTTAAAATATCAAAAAAAAATTGGACAGAAATTTGGGCCAACTGATTGGATACAAATTACTCAAAATAAAATTGATGAATTTGCCTATTTAACTCAAGACCCACAGTTTATTCACATAGATCCCATTAAAGCAAAACAAAATAGTCCTTTTGGAAAAACTATAGCACATGGGTTTTTGGTTTTATCTTTTGCCAGTAAATTTGCCTTAGATGTATTACCACATATTAAAAAAAAAGAAATTAGAATTAATTATGGGTTTAATAAAGTAAGATTTATACATCCCGTAGAGG
Organism: uncultured Alphaproteobacteria bacterium; assembly: GCA_902614945.1. Lineage (GTDB taxonomy): Bacteria > Pseudomonadota > Alphaproteobacteria > Rhodobacterales > Rhodobacteraceae > CACIIZ01. Next base: position 6,017 of record CACMNE010000002.1, on the reverse strand, counting down.
TAGATTCAAATATTCGTGGGAATTTCATTTTAAAAAATACTGAAAAGAAAAATGAATTATCTCTCATTAATACCTATGAATTAAGTATCGAAATAAAAACTAAAGAAAAACCTGCTATTGTATCAGAATGGATCATACTTAATCAGTATATAATATAAAATTTTTTTTATAATACAATTATCTTAAAAATGTTAATTTTATAATTAAGGAGATTTAAGGTATTATTATTACCTTACCAATAGCTTTTCTTGTTGCTAACGTAAGTAATGCTTCTTTTGCATTTTCTAGAGAATACTTTTGAGAAACTAATGGTGAAACCTTTTTTTCTCTGAACCATTTAAATAAAATTTCAAAATTTTTATTATCCTCTTCTGTTTCCTTAATTCTGAAGGCACCCCAAAAAACTCCCACCACACTACATCCCTTTACAAGTGTTAAATTAGTAGGAAGTTTAGGTATGATTCCGGAAGCAAAACCAATTACTAAAGCTCTTCCTCCCCAAGCAAGTGAACGAAGGCAAGGTTCAAATAATTCTCCGCCAACAGGATCATACAAAACATCGATACCACTTGAACCAACAATATTTTTTATTTTCTCTCTAATATTTCCTTCAGAATAATTAATTAAATGATCTGCACCTGCTCTCTTTGCAGCAGCTAGTTTATTTTCACTACTTGCAGCTGCAATAACTTCTGCACCCATTAATTTTCCAATTTCAACAGCTGTAATACCAACCCCACCGCCTGCACCTAGTACTAAAAGTTTTTCTCCTGATTTTAAGCATCCTCTTTGTTTAAGCCCATACATAGAGGTACCATAGGTCATTGTAAAACCTGCAGCGGTGACTGAATCCATTTTTTTTGGAATTCTTAAAAGAGCATCGGCATTAACTACAATATATTCAGAAAATCCTCCAAAGAGTGTCATTGCCATGACCTTTTCTCCAACAGAATAATTAGTCACTTCATCACCTAATTCATCAATAATTCCTGCTACCTCACCTCCAGGTGAAAAAGGAAGATCTGGTTTATATTGATATTTATTCTCTATAATGAGTGTGTCTGGAAAATTAACACCACATGCTTCAATTTTAATCCTTACTTGTTGTTTAGATGGCTTTGGAATAGGAATATCTCTTATAACCAGTTTTTCTGGAGGACCAAATTCAGTACATAGTACAGCACGCATTAAGCTTCCTTTCAACATAACTTTCTCAATTATAGACTAGATTTAAATGACTATAAGTTGCTATCATGACATTATGTTTAAATCAAATAACAAAATGAGATGATCATAGAAATGATAGAAAAGATTGATTTAGTATATCAAGGTAATATAGCCATAATCACCATTTGCAACCCCCCTGTTAATGCTTTGAGTGTAGAAGTAAGAAAGGGATTACTTAATGCTTTAAAAGAAGCAGAAAAAAATGAAAATATTAAAGCTATATTATTAAAAGGAGCAGATAAAACTTTTCCTGCAGGTGCTGATATTAAGGAATTTGGATCACCACCTCAAAACCCAAGTCTACCAACTATAAATGATTATATTGAAAGTATTAAGAAGTTAATTATTTGTGCCCTCCATGGTAATACATTGGGAGGTGGTTTAGAAATCGCATTAGCCTGTCATTATAGAATTGCACATTTTAAAACTAAATTAGGGTTGCCAGAAGTAAGCTTAGGATTAATACCTGGTGCTGGCGGTACTCAACGACTTCCAAGATTAATTGGAATACCTGAAGCCTATAAAATGATGGCTAGTGGATTACCTATTAATGCGGAAAAAGCACTTCAGTTAGGTTTGATAAATAAAGTTATTCAAAACATTGATGAAGATTCAATTCAAATTACAAAAAATTTAATAAAAAATAACAAAGAATTAATAAAAACAAAAGATCGGAATGAACTTATTAATAATGCAAATGAAGATCAGAAAAATATTACAGAACTAAGAAATAACTTCAAAAAAAAATATAGAAACCAGCTTGCACCTCAAAAAATAGGTGATTGCTTAGAGAAACTATTAAATTCTTCTTTTGAAGAAGGTCAAAAATTTGAAAGGGATACTTTTTTTGAACTGTTAAAAACAGACCAAAGTAAAAGTTTTATACATGCTTTTTTTGCTGAAAGAACGAGCTCAAAAATTTCTGAAATTAAATCAATTCAACCCCGTAATCTAAAAACTTTAGGTGTAATTGGTGGTGGTACTATGGGTTCGGGAATAACCATAGCCGCCCTGAATGCAGGTATACCTGTAACAATGATTGAAAGAGATCAATATAGTTTGGATAAAGGTATTAAAAATGTTGAAAAAATTTATTTTAGAGATATCGAAAAAGGAAGATTATCTTCTTCGCAAGTTGATGAAATATTTTCTAAGTTTACAAAAACTACAGATTTTGAAGCTTTATCATCTGTCGATATGGTAATTGAAGCAGTTTATGAAGAAATGAATGTAAAAAAACAAGTTTTTAAAATACTGGATAAAGTAGTAAAAAAAGGGGGTGTACTTGCTTCCAATACATCTTATCTTGATATCAATGAATTATCCTTAGTTACTTCTAGACCACAAGATGTAATTGGGTTGCACTTTTTTTCACCAGCTAACATCATGAGATTATTAGAAATAGTGGTTCCCGATAAGGTGTCTATTGATGTCGTGGCAACTGGCTTTCATCTAGCTAAAATGATAAAAAAAATTCCAGTTAGAGCAGGAGTTTGTGACGGTTTTATTGGCAATAGAATTCTAGATAAATACGGTGATTGCGCATTCCATATGATGGAAGATGGTGCAACACCATACGAAATAGATAAAGCCATTTACGATTTTGGATACCCAATGGGCCCCTTCCAAATGTTTGACCTTGCAGGTGGAGATATTGGATGGGCAAAGAGAAAAAGACAATCAAAATTAAGAGATCCACAAATTCGTTATGTTAACATACCTGATCGACTTTGTGAAAAAGGTTGGTTTGGTCAAAAAACAGGAAGAGGTTTTTATCGATATGATAAAGGAAATAGAAGAGGTGATGAAGATTCAGATGTTATTGAGATTATAGAAGAAGAGAGACAAAAAAAAGGTATTATGCCAAAAAAATATTCACAAGATGAAATTATTAGAAGATACATGACAGCAATGATAAATGAAGCAGCTAATCTAGTTCATGAAAAAATTGCTTTAAGACCTTCAGACATAGATGTGGTTAAATTGTATGGGTATGGATTTCCCAGATATAGAGGAGGTCCTATGAAATATGCAGACAGCTGTGGTCTTGATAATATATTTAATGATATAAAAGAATTTGAAAAAGAAGATCCCGTATTTTGGAAACCTTCAGAACTTATAATTCAACTAGTGAGTAAAGGAAATAATTTTGAAAGCTTAAATTAAGATTCTAACCAAAGAAATTTTGGTGCGTCAATGTAGAAATGTCAACTGATTTTAATACGCTAGTCAGTGTAAGTTCGCCATTAAAATCTACATCTGCACTTGCTCCTTCATTATAAAGTACTACAGCTACATCCTCTGCTGAACCTGAACCACCATCTGTAAATAATAATAATTTAGTTTCATTTACATCACCATTCATTACTAATTGACCAGATGCTCCTGATAATAAACCAGTAACTGAACCAGAGCCATCATTTGCATTTTCTAAAGATGTTTCGATTGATCCTATAATTTGAGAAGAAGAAATTCCAGCTCCAGTAAAATCTATTGCTGTTCCAGAAGCAAGGCCGTTTTGAGTAACTGCTGTTGTAAACCCTACTACTAATTGTGTAATATCCAAACTACTATTTTTAGAATTAATTATAAAATCTGCATTTAGAATTTCATCAGAACCATTTGATCCGTCTGAAGAATTAGTACTAGATTCTTTATCATTAAGATTACCTAGGTATTTCATAATATCACCATTGCTAGCACCAGCTACAAATTGTTGAATTTTATCCAAACCAGATGAAGCGTTGAAATTAACAATGTCTGAAGCAGAATCAGAAGATCCAAGTGATATAGTATCAGATCCACTAGCACCTGTTATATTATCTGCACCCGCAGCTCCTGTGATAATATCATTGCCTGAGCCAGCAGTAATAATATCACCTCCAGCACCTCCTGTAATAGTTAAACCTTCTGTTTGACCTGTTAAATTAACTGTCGAGCCCGATGCATTAAGAGTAATTGTTTGGATATTTTGAATAGAAGCATCATTAGAAAATGAATGAGAACCGCTAGAAAGTTGTAGGGTATCAGATCCAGTTCCTCCATCTACAGTATCACTATCACCTTGTCCCGCAGTAGAGACTATAATAGTATCATCGCCATCCCCTGCATTTATTTGATCATTACCACCTCTTCCATCAATAGTATCATTTCCTGCACCACCATTAATAGTATCATTATTGCCATTACCTTTAAGAGTATCAGAACTAGCTAAACCTGTTAAATTATAAGCTCCAGTTATGGAATTACCTACGTCTATAGTTCCACCTGAATTTGCTGTAGTAAGATTAGTAGTTCCAGAGTTTGATGTGCTGCTTGTAGCAACAAAACCTGTAATATTTGTTGCATTTGCTATTGCTCCAGAACTTACAACTAAAATATCACCAGTTGAAAGATCAGTTAAAGTATCAGTACCACTATCTACATTAAAGGTATCATTACCAGCACCACCTGTCATATTATCATTATCAACACCACCAGTAATAACATCATTACCACCACCACCAGTGAGAGCATCAGCTCCAGTGCCTCCAGAAATAATATCATTTCCACCACCACCAGTTAGTGTATCAACAGATCCTTGACCACTAAGTGTATAATTTCCACTAGCTGAACTCATATCCACTGTTCCACCGGAACTATTATCTGTGGAAATAGTGACAGTACCTGAGTTTGAGCTACTAGCCGTTGCGGTAAAAGAAGTCACATTTGTTATGTTAGCTGTTGCACCAGAACTAACATTTAAAATGTCTCCCGATGTAAGATCTGTAATAGTATCAGTTCCACTATCAACATTAAAAGTATCGTTTCCTGAACCACCAGTTAAGTTATCATTGCCTGCACCACCAGTTAAAGCATCATTATCGGCTCCACCACTTATATTGTCAACTCCAGCTCCACCAATTAGAACATCATTCCCAGCTGCTCCTGTTACAATATCAGCTCCTGATCCACCTGTTAAATTATCTACACCTGCACCACCTGACAAAGTATAATTTCCTGATGCAGAATTTGTCATTGTTATTGTACTTCCTCCACTATCAGCATTGATTGTAGCTGTACCAGAATTTGTTGTATCATTATCGGCAACAAAGTTTGCTACATTATTTGCTGTAGCTGTGGCACCAGATGATACTATAAGATCATCTCCTGTTGCCAAATCAGTAATTGTATCTGAACCAGAATCTACTCTGAAAGTGTCATTACCTCCTCCTCCAGTAAATGTATCATTATCAGCACCACCTGTTATATCGTCTGCACCTGCACCACCCGTAATACTATCTGCACCAGCTCCACCCGTTATTGTATCCGCTCCATTTGCACCAGTTATAATATCTGCTCCTGAATTACCAGTAATAGTAAATCCTTCAGTCTGTCCTGTAAGAATGACTGTTGATCCACTAGTATGTGTTGCAATTGTCTCTATATTTAAGATTTTATTATCTGTAGAGAAAGTGTGGGAACCAGTTGAAAGCTCTATAGTGTCCCCACTTCCGCCTGTATGTGCGTCTCCATCTATTGTATCATTATTACCTTCTCCTGCAGCAGAGATTGTAAAAGTATCATTACCATCATCACCCTTAAGCGTATCAGTACCCGCACCACTAACAATGGTATAACCTGTACTACCTCCAGCAGAAGTTAAATCAATGGTTCCACCAGTACTTACAGCTGTAAGAGTAGCTGTTCCTGCATTCGTTGTACCACTATCAGCAACAAAAGCAGTAATATCTGTAGCATTTGCAGTTGCACCAGAACTAACTACCAAGTCATCTCCTGTAGCTAGATCT
>CACMNE010000001.1:0-97123 GCA_902614945.1 uncultured Alphaproteobacteria bacterium | reverse complement strand
ATCCTTATTTAGCAGCTGAATCCCTTTCTGTATATACACTTATGAATGACATCATGATTCAGTCAATTTCTAAAATTGTTACAGAATATATGTTCCCCTTAGTAAGCCCAACTAAAGGAGAGTATATATCTGTCGTCGCATTAGGTGGGTATGCAAGGGCAGAGATGGCACCATATTCGGATATAGATCTCTTATTTTTAACACCCTACAAGCAAACAGCTTGGGGTGAAAATGTTATTGAAACAATTTTGTATTTATTATGGGATTTAGGCCTTAAAGTTGGTCACGCAGTTAGAAATATTGAGGAATGTTTAAGAATTGCAAAAAATGATATTACTGCTAGGACATCACTTTTAGAAAATAGATTCCTATTTGGAAGTATTGAATTATCTAATGAACTAAACAAAAGACTTTGGAAAGATATTTTTGAAAAATCTGCCCCTGAATTTATTGAAAAAAAATTAGAAGAAAGAAATTTAAGACATAAAAAACAAGGATCTGAGAGATATTTATTAGAACCAAACATTAAGGAAGGCAAAGGGGGGTTAAGAGATCTACAAACACTTTATTGGATTTCAAAATATGTTTATAAGATTTCAGATAAAAATGATTTAATTAACTATAAAATATTTACAAAAAATGATATGGACATTTTCTTCAAAGCTGAAGATTTTTTGTGGACTATAAGATGCGCTCTTCATATTTTCACCAAAAGAGCTAATGAAATACTAAGTTTTGATTTACAAGTACCATTAGCAAAATCTTTAGGTTTTAAAAAAGGATCTGGTTTACTTGCCGTAGAAAACTTTATGCAAACATATTTTTTTCATGCTAAAAATGTGGGTGAGTTGACAAGAATTTTGCTCGCTAAAATGGAATCTTTACATGTAAAAAAAAATCCAAGTTTTGTATCAAAATTAAAAAATGTTATAACTGAAAATAATTTAAAATTGGATAAAGGTTTTTTTATCTCAAACGGTCGGGTAGATGTAAATGATTCAATTAATTTTCTTAAAAACCCACTAAATCAAATAAGACTATTTCAAAATGGACTAAAAAGTAGAAGATTAATTCATCCAAATTCACTTCATTTAATTTCAAAAAATATAAATAATATTAACAAAAACTTTATAAAAGATCCTGAAGCAGCAAAAATTTTCATTGATGTTCTTCTGAATTATGGAGATCCAGAACGCGCTCTTAGAAGAATGAATGAAGTTGGTTTTCTTGGGAGATATATACCTGAATTTCAGAAAATCATAGGTATGATGCAATTTAATATGTACCATAAATATACTGTAGATGAGCATACTATTCAGTGTATAAAAATATTATCTCAAATTGAGCAAGGTTTTCTTACAGAAGATTTACCATTAGCATCAAAAATTTTAAAAGAAGGAGTTAATCGAAAAGTTTTATATATGGCTTTACTTCTTCACGATGTAGGTAAAGGAAGGCCAGAAAATCATAGTATTTTAGGATCAAAAATTTCAACTAAGGTTACAAAAAGACTTGGTTTTGAAGATCATGATATCAAATTAACATCATGGTTAATAGAGAACCACTTGCTTATGTCTGACATCTCTCAAAAGAGAGATCTATCAGAAGAAAAAACTATTCGTGATTTTGCTAATATTGTAAAATCTACAACAAGACTTAGGCTTCTTACAGTTTTAACCGTATGCGATATAAGGGGGGTTGGACCTGAAGTATGGAATAACTGGAAAGCTGTGATGATAAGAACTCTTTATTATAAGACAATAAATATTTTAAAAGAAAACTACGAAATTACTTCTAGACCAGAACAAATTCAAAAGGCTAAATCTGCTTTAAAGGATGAATTAAAAAACTGGGAAAAAAAACAAATTGATACTGAAATTAATAGGCATTATGCCGGTTTTTATTTGGGTTTAACCACCCAAACACAAGCAATTTTTTCTAATCTTTCGAAAAATATTGATACATTATCCATTAAATCAAAAGTTGAAACTGATCTTGCAAGAGACGCTACCAAAATTTGTTTCTTGATTGAAGATCACCCAGGAATTTTTTCAAGACTTACTGGTGCAATTGCATTATCAGGTGCAAATGTAATAGATGCTCGAACCTATACAACTTCAGATGGCTTTGCTACTTCTGTTTTTTGGTTACAAAATAAAGAAGGTAAACCATTTGAGGAAAATAGGTTAAATAAATTAAATCAAACAATTAATGAATCATTAAAAGGCCAAATAATTGCACGCGATATTTTGAAAGAAAAAGGAAAAATCAAAAAGAAAGAAAAAGATTTTATGGTGCCTACTAACATAACTTTTGATAATGAAGGTTCAGAGATACATACTATCATTGAAATTGAAACAAGAGATCGACTAGGTCTGCTATATGACTTAGCTAAGACGCTAAGCGATAATTATATATCTATCTCTTCTGCCATTATAGCTACATTTGGAGAACAAGCAGTAGATACCTTTTACGTAAAGGATCTGTTCGGACTAAAATTACATTCCCTTAGCAAAAGAGAAAAATTAGAACATAAACTTAAAGAAGCTATTCAAGCTGGGACTTTAATAGACTAATAGACCCTCATTAATTTTGATAACACTATGCACTTTAAATACACTTTTTTAAAAAATTTTCTAACTGTAGGTTTATGGACTTTTGTTAGTCGCATATTTGGTTTTTGTAGAGATATAATGTTAGCTGCATTTTTAGGTTCAGGTCCTACAGGAGAGGCCTTTATTATAGCATTCTCCCTACCGAATATTTTTCGAAGATTCTTTGCCGAAGGAGCTTTTAATGCAGCATTCATTCCAATGTTTAAAAAAAATATGCATAATAAAAAACAGTCCACTGAATTTACCAATAATACATTGTCCGTGATGATTTTGATATTATTTATCTTCACAATTATATCGATAATAATTATGCCTCTTCTAGTTTTTGCCATGGCAAGTGGTTTTGAAAATGATGTAAGGTTTGAAACTTCTGTTATTTATGGACGGATTACATTTCCATACATTTTTTTTGTTTCATTATCATCTTTATTTGCAGGAATATTAAACTCTTATGGAAAATTTGGAGTAGTTTCTGCAACACCAATTTTTTTAAATCTTTTTTTAATTTTTGCAATGATCCTATCCTACATTCTAGATTGGGAAGTAGGAATAATGCTTTCTATTTCAATTCCTCTTTCTGGAATTTTACAACTGATAGTGTTAATATATACAACTAGAAAGCTAGGTTACTTTCCAAAATTAAAAATACCAAAATTTAATGGAAAGATTAGAAAACTTCTTATTATTGCTCTACCAGCAGTTCTTACTGGTGGAGTAATACATATAAATTTGCTGGTAGGTAGACAAATCGCATCTTATTACGATGGTGCAATTGCGTGGCTTAATTATGCAGATAGATTATATCAACTTCCTCTAGGTGTAGTAGGTGTGGCTTTAGGAAGTGTACTTTTACCAAAATTATCTGAAAAATTTCAGTTAGATAATTCATCTGAGTTGCATAATGTCGTTAGCCACGCATTAAAAATAGCTGCTATTTTAATTTTTCCTGCAACAGCAGCTTTAATTATTTTACCAGTACCAATTATTACTGTACTCTTTGAAAGAGGAGAATTTTCTATCATGGATAGTAAAAATACTGCTTCAGCATTATCAATTTATGCTATTGGTTTGCCTGCATTTGTTTTACATAAAATATTTACTCCTATATTTTTTTCAAAGGGTGATACTAAAACTCCATTTAGAATTGCAGTATTTTCTATGCTGGCTAATATAATATTAGCTATAAGCCTAATAGGTCATTTTGAATTTTTGGCTCCAGTTTTAAGTACAAGCATATCTAGCTGGATAATGGCTTTGGCACTATATCATAAATCAAAAAAGCTAGGATTTTATTTTAATTGGAAATTAATAAAGGAGCTGATTATGATATTGGTATCTACAATTATTCTTTCTTTAATTCTTATTTTGGCTCAAAAAGAGTGGTTTTATTTATTAACTAGTAATAATTTTAGTACATTTTATTTGATTATACTAATCTCTACTAGTAGTAGCATCTATTTTTTAACTTTATGGTTTTTTGGTATTTTAAATAAAAATAAATAAAGACCTAAATATTGCCTTTTATTATTAAAAATATATTTATAAAAAAACTTATAAAGTTTACGAAAGTTTAAAATATGAATGAAATTAAACACAAAAAAAGGATTTTCTCAGGTGTGCAACCTACTGGCAACCTTCACATAGGAAATTATTTAGGAGCAGTAAAAAATTTTGTTAAGTTTCAAAGTGCTGGCAACGAAACACTATACTGTATTGTTGACTTGCATGCAATAACTGTATGGCAGGATCCAGAAGAACTTAGAAATTCAATCAGAGAGTTAGCAGCAACTTTCATTGCTTGTGGTTTAGACTCAAATAAGTCAATTTTATTTAACCAGAGTCAGGTAAGTTCTCATTCTGAATTAGCTTGGGTATTTAATTGTGTTACAAGAGTTGGGTGGTTGAACAGAATGACACAATTTAAGGATAAAGCAGGCAAAAATAAAGAAAATGCATCAGTTGGACTTTATGTCTATCCTTCTTTAATGGCTGCTGATATATTGGCGTATCATGCGACACATGTGCCAGTAGGGGAAGATCAAAAGCAACATTTAGAATTAACTAGGGATATAGCTACTAAATTTAATAATGACTATAAAGTACCCAATTTTTTTCCTTGCCCAGAACCAATTATAGAAAAAACCTCTCCAAGAATTATGAGTTTAAGAGATGGTTCAAAAAAAATGTCTAAGTCTGAAACCTCAGATATGAGTAGAATAAACCTGACAGACGTTTCAGATCAGATAGCGTTAAAAATAAGAAAAGCTAAGACAGACCAAGATCCTATTCCAGAAGATATTTCTGAACTTGTTTCTAGACCTGAAGCCAGCAACTTAATAAATATATATTCTTCCTTTAAAGAATGTGATGTTCAAGAGGTATTAAATGATTTTAGCGGAAAGCCTTTTAGTTTTTTTAAACCTAAACTCACTGAGTTAATTATAAATGAAATAAAACCTATTTCAGAAAAAATAAATACTCTTTTAAAAAATCCTGACCAGATAGACAATGTAATGAATAATGGTGCCGAAAAAGCTTGTGAAATTTCAAGTCCAATTATAGACTCTACTTTTAAAATTTTAGGTTTAAAAAATAATTAAATAAATTTTAATTATCTTTATCTTCTTCCATATTGATATTTTGTTATTATAATGATGACTTAAATCTATTTTATTTTACTGTGTTTAAGATTTTTTTAAATTTTGAAAGTCACAATAATGAGAAAATTTTTAGTTGTAATGGATGATAGCCCTGAATTTGTAAATGCATTGCGTTTTGCAGCAATAAGAGCTTCTAAGACAGGTGGCCAAGTCGAAATTTTAGGAATAATTACTCCCGAAGAATTTCAACATTGGATAGGAGTAGCCGAACAGATGCGATTTGAAGCAAAAGAGAGAATTAAGGAACATTTTAATATTTTTGCTGAAATCATAGAAAAAGAGGAAGGCATTATACCTGAGCTAGTTATAAGAGAAGGGGAAAAAGTAACACAAGTTTTAGAGCAAGTTAAAGAAGATCCTGAGGTTGGAATAATAGTACTAGGCGCCGGGATATCTTCTGAAGGACCTGGACCTCTAGTCACACAGCTAGTCGCGAGACAAGGTGGTAGTTTACCTGTACCAGTGACAATAGTGCCTGGATCTATGACGAAAGAAGCAATAATTTCAGTTTCATAAAAAATCTAGTTTAGAAAGATTCTAAATTTTGATTGATTTCTTTTTAACTTTGTTGCATAATAAAAAATACAATTGGAGAAACAAGAATGTTTATACAAACAGAATCCACACCAAATCCTGCAACTCTGAAATTTCTGCCTGGGCATACGGTTTTGCAGAATGGAACTGCAGATTTTCCTTCTAACGCAAATTCAGACAAATCCCCACTGGCAAAAAGAATTTTTAGTGTTGAAGGCGTAACTGGTGTGTTTTTTGGATCTGATTTTATTACAGTAACTAAGGAAAGCGATACTGAGTGGGAACATATCAAACCTGCCATATTAGGTGTTATCCTTGAACATTTCCAATCAGGAGATCCTACACTTCTTGAGGAAAATGCAAATAAAGATCATATGGAACATGATGGTCCTGATGCAGAAATAGTAAATAAAATTAAAGAGTTACTTGATACTCGTGTACGCCCAGCAGTGGCTCAAGATGGTGGTGATATAACCTTTCATGGATATGAATCAGGAATTGTTTACTTGCATATGCAAGGAGCATGTGCTGGTTGTCCATCTTCAACAATGACATTAAAAATGGGCATAGAGAATCTCTTAAAACATTTTATACCAGAAGTGCAGGAAGTTAGACCAATCGCAGCTTAGACTTAGTAATAATGTCTAATTTAAAGACTATATTATCAATAGATACAGTACACCCGTCATACTCCGTAGCTATTATTAATTCTAATGATGTTGTGACAGAAATTTCTACCAAAAAGGATGAAAAACCTTCTGAACAAATAATAGAATTATTAGATAATTCACTTTTACAAGCAAATCTTGAAATGCATGACTTAGATTGTATTGCTGTAGGTGTTGGGCCAGGTAATTTTACTGGTATTAGAGTAGGAATATCTTTTGCCAAAGGTATCGCTTTTGCTTTGAACATAAAATGCTTTGGAATTAATAGATTTCAAACTTTAATTGATTCTGACCTTCCAACATTAGGAATTATTAATGTACGAGAAAATTTGTTCTACACCCAGATGTTTATTAAAAAGAAACCAATTTCAGATCCAATTGAAAAAAATTTAATAAAAATACTTAATACCCAATATGCTAAAGATACAATTATTTCTGGTGATCATGCTTTAACAATTTCACAAAAATTGGGGTTGAACTATGGAAAAGAAACGAGCATTTCTAAAGCATCAGAATTAGGTTTTTGTCTTAAGGATTCAGAAACTAATGGACTTATGCCTTCACCTATTTATGTAAAAGAACCTGACGCAAAATTACCTCTAGAACCAGCTCCAAAATTTTTATAAATTGATGGAAAATAAAGTTCTAAGATCCTTAGCAGATGAATTTTCAAATATACATTTAAAAAGTTTTAATCAAAAGAACTTAAGGTTTTCTTCAAGATTTATTTTCTCTTTATTAATAAATCCCCAAACATCATATATTTATAAAAAAAATAAAGGATTTTGTATTTTTAGTATTAATAAAGAAGATGCCGAAATAATTACTATGGCTATAGTACCAGAATACCAGAATCAAGGTATTGGATTTTTAATTCTGAATGAGCTTGAAGAGGTATTACTGAAATCTAATTGCAAAAAAGTTTTTTTGGAAGTTGCTTCAAATAACCTGATAGCTTTACACTTATATAAAAAAGTAGGTTTCAAAAATTTTGGTATAAGAAAAAATTATTATAAAATCCTAAAAGATAAAAAAGTAGATGCGATTTTAATGAAAAAAGTTGTTAACTTAAAAAAATGAATATTTAAATATATCGTGAAACTGAATTCTTTTTATTGCACCCAATTAACAAAAGTCACATAATTAGAAATTATTAAAAAGATTTATGAGGACTAGAAATGAATTTTGAAAAATTTTTAAAAATATCAAGTGGAGCATTAGCTGGTGTGTTACTTTTGGGGATAAACTCAGCTTATGCATTTACAGCATGTCAAGTAACTGATGTAGGTGGAGTTGACGATAAGAGTTTTAACCAAACCGCATGGAAAGGTGTTCAAGACGCCGTATCTAAACACGGTGTTGATTCCAAATTACTTGAATCCAAATCAGAAACCGACTATGAACCACATTTGAATTCAATGGTAAATGCTGGTTGTGATGTAATTATAGCAGTCGGATTTTTAATGGGCGAAGCTACAAAAAATGCAGCTGAAGCAAATAAAGATTCTAATTTCACAATAATTGATTTTGCATATGATCCTACAGTTCCAAACATCTTAGGACAAGTTTTTGCTACTGATCAGGCTGCTTTTTTAGCTGGCTATTTATCAGCAGGAGTTAGTAAAACTGGCATAGTAGGAACTTTTGGAGGAATAAATATTCCACCAGTAACTGGTTTCATGGACGGCTTTGCATGGGGAGTAAAACACTACAACAAAGTAAAAGGAAAAAATGTACAAGTGCTAGGTTGGGATCCTGACGCTAAGGAAGGTTTATTTACCAACAACTTTGATTCTACTGATGATGGTAAAGCATTTGCTCAAAACCTATATGATGAAGGTGCAGATATCGTAATGCCCGTTGCAGGTCCTGTAGGTTTAGGTTCAGCTTCTTTGGCTGATGAGCTTGGAAGCGATAAACTTAAAATTATTGGTGTAGATGGTGACTGGACACAAACTGATCCTGCTAGAAAAGGTGTGTATCTTACATCAGTATTAAAGAAAATGGATGTAACAGTTTTAAGTGTAATTGAATCAGTTAAATCTGGATCTTATTCTGGAGGTATTACAGTTGGAACATTAGAAAATGGGGGTGTAGGAATTGCACCTTACCATGATTTAGCGAGTGAAGTTTCCAGTGAATTGGCTTCAGAAGTAGAAGCTCTACGAAAGGGAATTATATCTGGTTCTATCGTAATGAATAAATAAATTTTATAAAATAACTGGGACGAAACAAACCTGTGAAATTAAAGTTAAATGAAATCAGTAAAAGTTTCGGCCCAGTTAAAGCTAATTCAGATATTAATTTAACTGTTGACCGCGGTGAAATATTAGGTTTGCTTGGTGAAAATGGTGCAGGCAAAACCACGCTAATGAATATATTAACCGGTTTATATAAACCTGATGGTGGATCAATATTAATTGATAACCAATTAAAAGAATTTCATAATCCTAGAGACGCAAATAAAAATGGTGTAGGAATGGTTCATCAGCATTTTATGTTGGTGCCAGTTTTTTCAGTTACAGAAAACATAATCTTGGGTACTGAACCTACAACTATATTTAATAAAATAGATCTAACTAATGCTAAAGAAAAAGTATTAAAAATAAGTTCAGAATATAATTTGGATGTTAATCCTGACCAACTAATTGAAAAATTACCCGTTGGAATACAACAAAGAGTTGAAATTATAAAAATATTATTTCGAGATGCCGAGATTTTGATTTTTGATGAACCGACTGCAGTCCTTACTCCACAAGAAGTAGTAGAATTTTTTGAGATAATTAAAAACTTAAAAAAGGCTGGAAAGGCTATTATCTTCATTACGCATAAATTAAACGAAGTATTGGAGGTATGTGATCGTATAAATGTTTTGAGAAGTGGGAAAATTGTAGGAGAAGAACTTCCAAAAAAAACTAATAATAAGAAATTAGCAGAATTGATGGTTGGAAGAAAAGTAAATCTTAAGACAAGTAGACAAATTGTAGAAAAAGGAGAGTTATTATTAGAAGTAAATAATTTAAGTATTTTATCTGAAAAAAAAGAACCTTTATTATCAAATTTGGATGTAAAACTGCATAAAAATGAAATTCTAGGTATTGCTGGTGTTCAAGGAAATGGTCAAACGGAATTCATTGAGGCACTTACTGGATTAAGAAAAATATCAAGTGGAAAAATTTCTTATTTTGGTAAAGAATGCAAAAATTTTTCACCAAGAAAAATTCATCAACTAGGAGTTAGACACATACCAGAAGACAGACAGAAACAAGGGCTAATTGGTGATTTTTCTTTAATTGAGAATATTATCCTTAATACCTACTACGAAAAAACATTTTCAAATAATATCACTTTAAATTGGTCTAATGCAAAAAAAGAAGCAAAAAGGATTATTGAAAAATTTGATGTAAGAACAAATTCAGAAGATATTAGTGCAGATAAATTATCAGGAGGAAACCAACAAAAACTTTTAATTGGTAGAGAGATGTCAAGATCAATTAATCTTCTTATAGCATCTCAACCGACACGTGGTGTTGATGTTGGATCAATAGAATATATCCATAATCAAATTGTTATGGCTAGAAACAAAGGAATTGGAGTATTATTGAATTCCACCGAATTAGACGAAATTATTGCTTTATCAGATCGAATAATTGTATTCTATGAAGGTAGAGTAATTGCAGAATTTCCATCTAATGCAGACCCAAATATAATTGGACTTGCGATGGCTGGGGTTAATTAAAAGTGAAATTTTTTATTTATTTAAGTAATTATTTTTCTAACCGTGAAACTATTCAAGAAATTTTTCTTATACCAGTTATTGCAACTCTATTGGCTATATTCCTGGGTTTACTATTATTAATCGTCTCTGGGTCAAGTACTCAAATAGCGCTAACAGCATTAGTAGCATTGTTTACTGGCTCTTTTGGTTCATTATCAGCTATATCGGAGACATTTACTGCTGCTACACCATTGATTTTTGCCGCTTTAGGAATAGCTGTAGGTTTTAGAGCAGGATTATTTAATATAGGAGCAGAAGGACAAATTATACTTGGTGGTATGGCAGCTGTTGTTATAGGTTTTAGCTTTCAATTACCTTATGCTATTCACTTAATAATTATACTTTTATCAGGAGCTTTATTTGGAGCTTTTTATGCATTTATAGCAGGTTGGCTTAAAGCCACAACCGGAGCTCATGAAGTTATTACTACTATTATGCTAAATTTAATTGCATATAGATTACTTGATTTTTTTCTCAGAATGCCTGCTATACAAAAAGAAGGAAGAAATGATCCTATATCAAAATCAATTTTTGAAACAGCAGAATTACCAAGAATTTTGTATTTGTTGGATCCAAATTTAAGAGTTCATATGGGATTTTTAATAGCAATAGTAGCTGTATTTTTTGTATATTGGTTAATTTTTCATACTACTATTGGGTACGAATTTAGAGCTGTGGGAAAAAGTGTTGAAGCATCAAAATATGGTGGAATAAATCCAGCAATAACAATTGTACTTGCTATGAGTATAGCAGGTCTTTTAGCTGGTCTTGCAGGTGCATGCCAAATAGCTGGAGTTTTAGGAAGAGCTACACCAGGTTTTTCTGCAGGAATTGGATTTGACGCAATAGCTGTGGCTTTATTAGGTAGAGCCCACCCAATAGGTGTTCTATTTGCTGGCATACTATTTGGAGCTTTGATTGCTGGAGGAAGAGCAATGCAAGTTTCTGCTAACGTGAGTCTAGATCTAATTACAGTAATTCAGGCTTTGATTATTATATTTATTGCAGCTCCAATTTTGATAAGAAAATTATTTCCATGGATTTTTAAATAAGATTACTTAATCATGAATACTTTGAAAAAAAATAAAATAGAAAATACTAAATCAAAAAGGTCTAAAATAATTGGATTATCACTAATTTTTTTTGGATTTGTAATATATTTGTTTTTTGGTCTTGGTATTGAAGGACAAGCAACTTTTAGGCTTTCGAGACCAACAGATCCATTTGCTCTTCCTAATTTAATTCTACCAGCCCACAGTTTTATTGGTCTATCTGCTTTATTAATTGCTTTTTTTGGTGGTAGAATAATTATGAAAGCTCCCAAAAATTTTACAATCTTTGTAGCCTTTAGCTTTTTTTTGGCAATAGCAGCTTTTTTAGTTTGGGCGACAGCAGGTAAATCATTTTCTCTTACAGGTATGCTACAAGCTACTGTTGTAAGAGCAGTGCCAATTGCTTTAGCAGCAATGGCTGGAATAATGTGTGAAAGAGTAGCGGTAATAAACATTGGTATAGAAGGAATGCTGTTAGCAGGTGCATTTGCTGGAGCTCTTTTTGGCTCTATTTTTGGTAATTTAATCGGATTAGTTTTGGCTATTTTAGTAGGGGGAGGGTTCGGGTTCATATTAGCAGCATTGGTTGTAACATTTCGTGTAGACCAAATAATTGCCGGTGTTGCAATTAACATTTTTGTCCTCGGAATTACAAGCTTTTTAACAAGCCATTTATTAAAAAGTAATCCTGAGCTTAACGATGCGCCAATTTTTAAGTCAATAGATATTCCTTTTTTTAGCGAAATTCCTGTTTTAGGCTCAGTGTTTTTTAAACACAATATATTTGTATACTTTTCTATTTTTATTGTAATTGTAAGTACTTATTATCTATTTAAAACTGCTTATGGTTTAAGAGCAAGAGCAGTAGGAGAACATCCAAAAGCAGCGGAAACTCTTGGAATTAGTGTTATCAGAACTAGATTTAATCATGTAATCATAGGAGGAATGATTGCTGGTTTTGGTGGCGCGTGGTTTACTCTTGGTAGTGTTGGAAGATTTGATGAAGGAATGACTGGAGGTAGGGGTTTTATCGGACTAGCTGCTATGATTTTTGGACGTTGGCACCCAATTGGAGCACTATTCGCCGCACTTGTCTTTGGCTTTGCAGATTCACTTCAGCAAAAATTAGCTATTTTAAGAACTCCTATACCAAGTGAGTTTTTAGCCATGGCACCTTATTTGGTAACAATTATTGTAGTAGCTGGAATAGTTGGAAATGCGAAACCACCTCAGGCAATAGGTAAAGCTTATGTTAAGGAAAACTAATGTCTGCAAAATTAAAAGTTAAAGATATTAAAAAAAATTTTGGTATTAATGTAGTAAAAGCAGGATTCATTCTTGGATCAGGCTTAAGTAATGCAATACCTTTAAAAGACAAGGTTATTATTGATTACAACGATATAGATGGTTTTAATATTCCATCTGTGACGGGCCATTCTGGAAAACTAGTTATAGGTACCATAAAGAAAAAATCTTTCGCTATCTTAAGTGGTAGAACACATTTCTATGAAAATGGAAAAGCTGATACAATGAGAACTCCTATAAAGATTCTTAAAGATTTAGGAGTTGAAAAACTTGTTCTCACAAATGCAGCAGGATCACTAAGAAGTAATATACCAACTGGTTCAATAATGATCATAAAAGATCATATAAATTTTTCAGGGGTAAACCCACTTATAGGCGAAAATTCAGAAGAACGTTTTGTAAATTTAACTTCAGCTTATGATAAAGATATTAATAACATGATTTTAGAATCAGGAAATGAAAATAATATAAAAATAAAGGAAGGAGTTTATGCCTGGTTTTCAGGACCATCTTTTGAAACACCAGCAGAAATTAAAGCTATACAATATTTAGGAGCTGATGTAGTTGGAATGTCAACTGTTCCTGAAGTAATTTTAGCTAGATACTTTAAAATAAAAGTTGCAGGCATATCAGTAATTACCAATATGGCTGCAGGGCTTAGTAATGAAAACATAAGTCATGAACAAACTAAGGAAATAGCAAAATTAAGCGAAAAAAAACTTTCAAATATTATAATATCTTTGTTGCGAAAAATATAATAAAGGCGTAATTGATTTTTGATATATTTTGATAAATCTATTTATCCAGGTTTAAATAATGCAAATTTACCTACCCATTGCAGAAATTTCAGTAAACATTTTCTTACTAATAGGATTGGGTGGTATTGTTGGAATACTCTCAGGCATGTTTGGAGTAGGTGGTGGCTTCTTAATGACACCTCTTTTATTCTTCATTGGGATCCCCCCTGCTATCGCTGTTGCAAGCGAAGCTAACCAAATACTTGGTGCATCTTTCTCTGGAGCTATAGCGCATTTTAGAAGGAAAAATGTTGATTTAAAAATGGGCTTTCTTTTGATTTTAGGAGGAGTATTAGGCTCTATTTTTGGAGTTGAAATATTTAGAATTTTCAAAGGTATGGGACAGTTAGAACTGATTATAAAACTTTGCTACGTTATTTTTCTTGGAGTAATAGGAATAATAATGTTTTTTGAAAGTTTAAAAACTCTTAGCTATAAATCAAGAAATATAAAAATAAGAAAAACGCGTCATCACTCCTGGGTACAAGGTCTCCCTCTCAAAATGCGTTTTCGGGCGTCTAATTTATATATTAGTTCCATACCAGCCGTGCTCATAGGTTTTTTTGTAGGTATTTTAGCGTCAATAATGGGGATTGGTGGAGGATTCATAATTGTACCTGCTATGATTTATATTTTAGGAATGCCAACTAAAGTTGTAGTCGGAACTTCATTATTTCAAATAATTTTTGTGACAGGTGTAACAACATATTTGCATGCAGTAAAAAATTTCAGTGTTGATATTGTATTGTCCTTTTTACTTTTAGTTGGTGGAGTAATTGGAGCTCAATTAGGAGTTAGAATAGGCATAAGATTAAAAGCAGAGCAACTAAGAATATTGTTAGCTATACTGGTATTATCTATGTGTTTAAAAATAACGTTAGAATTTTTTATAACTCCTTTAGAATTTTATAGTCTTGTGAGGGATATATAAAATGAAGCTATTTTATAAATTAGTAATAATGATATTTATTTATAATTTATCTTCTATTTCTGCTAGAAGTGCAGAAGTTCCCCCAAATCTTGTTACAGATTTAAGTAAAAAGGTAATTTCTATTAATGTGAGTTTTTCAGGCAGTAAGTTTCATATTTTCGGTGCAATTAAGAAATATGCTTCTCAGATTTCGCCAATTGATCAACCTCCTTTTGACATTATAATTGAAGTAATTGGTCCACCAGTAGAAATGAATATATTCAAAAAAGAAAAAAAATATGGTTTTTGGATAAATAAAAAAATTCAAACTTTAAACAGTATGCCAAGTTTTTATTCTATCTCAGGAACCAAGTCTCTAAAGGATTTATTACCGATAAAAACCCAAAGATCTAACGAAATAGGTATTTCTGAACATATAAATTTATCAGACGGTAAATTAAAAAAGGAATTCATTGATCATATTATATCAAATGGAAAAGCCAAAAGACAATATAATCTAAATAATACACCCATTACATTATTAGAAAATACCCTTTTTTCAAATGAAATTGATTTTCCAACCAACCTATACGAAGGAAATTATAAAGTTAAAATACATTTAATTCGATTTGAAGAAGTTTTAGCTACAAAGCAAGATATTATTTATGTTAAAAAAATTGGTTTTCAAAATTGGATTAATTATTTGGCTTATCAAGAACCGAAATTGTATGGTGTAGCCTGTATAATAATAGCTATAAGTTTTGGTTTTGGAGCTTCACTGGTTTTCAGAAAAAAAGTTTAAAAATATCATGAATCAAATAGCTGACATTATTCCTACTTATTTCTACTATTCTTCTCAACCATCATTTTTTTTATTTCAGCTATAGCTTTTGCAGGATTTAAATTTTTTGGGCACGTTCTAGCACAATTCATTATTGTATGGCATCTATATAACTTAAAAGAATCCTCTAATTCATTTAATCTTTCATCTCTTGTTTCGTCCCGACTATCTACTAACCACCTGTAAGCATGCAAAAGGGCTGCAGGTCCAAGATACTTATCACTATTCCACCAATAGCTTGGACAAGAAGTAGAACAGCAAGCACACATTACACACTCATATAAGTCGTCTAATTTTTTTCGTTGATCTACAGATTGCTTCCACTCGTCTTCTGGAGTTTCTGTCTTTGTTTCCAACCAAGGCATTATACTTGCGTGTTGTTTATAAAAATTAGTTAAATCAGGAACTAAATCTTTAATAACTGGCATATGGGGTAATGGATAAATTCTGACATCACCTTTAACTTCATTCAAACCAAGTGTGCAAGCCAGTGTGTTTACACCATCAATATTCATAGCACACGAACCACAAATACCTTCCCTACAGGACCTACGAAATGTAAGTGTTGGATCAATTTCTTCTTTTATATAAATGAGAGCATCCAAAACCATAGGACCACTATCATTTGAATCTATGTAATAAGTATCAACTCTTGGATTACTTTGATCATCAGGATTATATCTGTATATCTTAAATTTTCTCAAGGTTTTTGCAGAATTCTTTTTTTTATCCCAAACTACTCCATCTGAAGATATCCTTGAATTTTTTGGGAGTCTTAATTCAACCATTTTTTTTCCTCATTATACAATTATGTTTATAAACTAAAAGACATTATGCATTGCTTATATACTTCATTAGGATCTCTACCCGCTATATAGTCACTACTCATAGTTATACCAATTTGGTACTTAGGACCTTCACTACCCGTAGCCAAAGATAAATTTGTTGTAGGTTTTGTAGCTTCAATTTTTTTCTTTTGGCAAATACTTTCAATTTGTTTTTGTGTTAGAGGTTTAGGTTGATTTGCAGCACAACCAAACAAAAAACAAAAACTTATAGTGGTTAATATTTTAACTAAATTGGCCATCTATACTAATAAACCCTGGCCTTTGGAGCAATTTTATTGGTATTGATACCACCTTTAGATTCCATTGTTAAAGGTTTAGTATGAACTTTTCTGTATTTTAGTGAAACTTTATTTTTTTGATCAACAGATGCCAGGGTATGTTTTCTCCATTTCATATCATCTCTATCAGGGTAATCCTCATGAGCATGTGCCCCACGACTTTCTTGCCTAGCTTCAGCTGAAAAAATAGTTGTTAGAGCATTGGGCATAAGGTTTGTTAATTCTAAAGTTTCCATTAAATCGGAATTCCAAATCAATGACCTATCTTTCACTGATAAATCTTCCAAACCAGAAGAAACAGCCTTCATTTTTTTGCAGCCCTCAGCCAAAGTTTCTTTAGATCGAAAAACTGCTGCATCTTCCTGCATAACTATTTGCATATTTTTTCTTAATTCTGCAGTGGATGTATTTCCCTTAGCATGACGTAATTTATCAAATCTTTCCATTGCCTGATCACAAGAATTAAAATTTAAAGGTCGATTAGAACTTTCTTTATTCACAACTTCTTTTGCTCTTATAGCTGCAGCTCTGCCAAAAACCACTAAATCTATCAGACTATTAGATCCTAACCTATTTGCTCCATGCACTGATGCACATCCTGCCTCACCAACGGCCATTAATCCAGGCTGAATTAAATCTTCATCTTCTTTACTAGGATTTAAAACTTCACCCCAATAATTGGTCGGGATTCCTCCCATATTATAATGAACTGTAGGTAATACAGGAATAGGCTCTTTAGTTAGATCAACTCCTGCAAAAATTTTCGCACTTTCTGAAATTCCAGGTAATCGCTCTGCTAAAGTTTTTTCTGGCAAATGATCCAAGTGTAAATGTATATGATCTCCTCTTTCACCTACACCTCGACCTTCCCTAATTTCAATAGTCATGCATCTGGAGACAACATCTCTGCTGGCCAAATCTTTATAAGTTGGAGCATATCTTTCCATAAATCTTTCTCCATCCGAGTTTGTGAGGTATCCTCCTTCACCTCTTGCTCCTTCTGTAATCAAACATCCAGCACCATAAATACCTGTTGGATGGAATTGTACGAATTCCATATCTTGCAAGGGTAAGTTTTGTCTCGCAATCATACCATTACCATCCCCAGTGCAAGTATGAGCTGAAGTTGCAGAAAAATATGCTCTACCATAACCACCAGTAGCAAGAACTACCATTTTAGCATTAAACCTATGAATGGTACCATCATCCAATTTCCAGGCTATTATACCCTGACATTCTCCATCATCAGTCATAATTAAATCAATGGCAAAATACTCAATAAAAAACTCTGCGTTATTTTTTAATGATTGACCATATAAAGTATGCAAAATAGCATGACCTGTTCTATCCGCTGCAGCACATGTTCTTTGAACTGGTGGACCTTCACCAAATTCAGTTGTGTGTCCCCCAAAAGGTCTTTGATAAATTTTACCTTCTTCTGT
This sequence comes from uncultured Alphaproteobacteria bacterium, assembly GCA_902614945.1. GTDB lineage: Bacteria > Pseudomonadota > Alphaproteobacteria > Rhodobacterales > Rhodobacteraceae > CACIIZ01. Next base: position 79,395 of record CACMNE010000001.1, on the reverse strand, counting down.
TCTGGAAAAAGGTACTCCATAATGCTCTAATTCATAAACTGCTTTTGGGGCTTCTCGAGCTAAATATTCCATTGCATCAACGTCACCTAACCAATCTGAACCTTTTACAGTATCGTACATGTGCCAATGCCAGTGATCTGGTCCCATATTTGATAGAGATGCAGCAATACCTCCCTGTGCAGCTACGGTATGACTTCTAGTTGGAAAAACCTTGCTTATACAAGCAGTTTTGAAACCTTGTTCTGCCATTCCTAAAGTAGCTCTTAATCCAGAGCCTCCTGCCCCAACTACTACTACATCGTAAGTATGATCAACATATTCATATGAATTCATTAGTTACTCCTAAATTCAAAAACGATACAAAAAAATAAAAGCTAATGTTATTATTAAAGTTAGAAACCAACATAAAATTTTTAATGTTTTTAATGTAGAATTTCTAAGATTTATCTCATGTATATAATCTTCTAAGACAACTTCAATACCTTGATAAAAATGCCAAATGCTAATCGTAATAAATAAAAAAGCAACGCATAAATGAAATGGATTTTTATAATTTGATATAACATCATCATATGAAAGAGTAGAAACATTTAAGAAATTGTAAAAAAATAATAATGTCAAAGGTATGAGTAAGATTGAAGATACTCTTTGTTTTATCCAATGCTTAGTGCTAGCTATATTCTGACTCATTTTCGTACTCCAAAATAAATTCAAATTAAAAAGCTTGTTAAAACAAAAATAAATGTTAAAGCTAAAATTGAATAAGAACTTAATTCCACCCATTTAAGGTTAAAGCCATAACCCATATCCCAAAATAAGTGTCTAATCCCAGCAAAAAAATGGTACCAAATACCACAAAGTGAAAAAAACATAATTAATTTGCCAACAACAGAATTAAAGTAAGTTGAAAAAACTATAAATATCTTTTCACCAAAAATTAGTGATATAAAAAATCCTATTAATATTAAAAGGGTTATAGATAAGGCTATCCCAGTAATTCTATGCAGTATAGAAAGTACAGAGTTTAACTGGGGCCTATATATAGTTAAGTGAGGTGATAAAGGACGATTTTGCATATGTTTAGACATTCTATAATAGTTTCTTGTGAATTAATAATTGAATAGAATAAATGCAATGTGATTAATTGTCACCAAAGAACTTTAAAAATCTTGAATACTGATTTTTTAAATTAATATTACAATTAAGTCATTATTTTTAGATCAAAATTTTTTTATCTTTACTACTATCATCTCTTGTTTATTAGTATAACTAAAACTAGTTACCTTTTTTGATTCTATACCAAAATTCATTAATTCATATTGATTGGGCTCCACTTAAATAATTTAAATATAAATCACCATAATAGGAAAAAAAAATGAAAAGAAATAAAATTGCATTGATTGGTTCAGGTCAGATTGGAGGTACATTAGCTCATCTAGTAGGACTAAAAGAATTGGGAGATATTGTTTTATTTGATATAGCTGATGGAATACCTCAGGGTAAGGCACTAGATATTGCTGAAAGCTCTCCAATAAGTACCTTTGATACCAATATAATTGGAACTAGTTCTTACGAAGATATTAAAGATTCAGATGTTTGTATTGTAACAGCTGGAGTGCCACGCAAACCGGGAATGAGTAGAGATGATTTACTTAGTATTAATCTAAAAGTAATGAAATCTGTTGGTGATGGTATCAAAAAATATGCTCCTAATTCTTTTGTTATCTGCATAACAAATCCGTTAGATGCAATGGTTTGGGCTTTACAAAAATATTCAGGATTACCACCAGAAAATGTTGTAGGTATGGCAGGCGTTTTAGATAGTGGAAGATTTTCATATTTTCTTGCTGAGGAGTTTAATGTATCAGTCAAAGATGTTAATACTTTTGTACTAGGTGGTCATGGAGATACAATGGTGCCTTTAGTTAGGTATTCTACGGTTGGAGGCATTCCAATTCCTGACTTAGTTAAAATGGGATGGTCTTCCCAAAAGAAAATAGATCAAATCGTACAAAGAACTAGAGATGGAGGTGCAGAAATTGTAGCATTATTAAAAACTGGTTCTGCTTTCTATGCACCTGCTGCCTCAGCAATAAACATGGCGGACTCGTACTTGAGAGATCAAAAAAGAATTATACCATGTGCAGCAAATCTCAGTGGAGAATATGGATTTAAGGATATTTATGTTGGTGTTCCTACAATTATTGGGAATAAAGGTGTAGAGAAAATAATTGAAATAAATCTAAATGAAATAGAGAAACTAAATTTTTCTAAGTCTATAGAATCTGTGAAAAATCTGATTGACGCCTGTAAAAAAATTGATCAGGACCTTTAAGGAAAAATATTTTTTATTTTGTGATCACGTTCAATTTATTGTGATCACAAATTTAAAACTTTTGATACTTTTATCTCTTTTTTTAAAAAAACTACTTCAAAATACAGTCAATGACTGCAAATATTGGGTTATTTAGATTTAACAATAAATTTACTAATCTTTAGGTGAGAAAATGAATATCCATGAATATCAAGCAAAACAATTTTTGAGAGAATATGGAATTCCAGTTTTAGATGGAAGAATTATTTATAAGGCAGAAGAGGCCAAGACGGCAGCGGGCGAATTGGATGGACCATTATGGGTTATTAAGGCTCAAATACATGCGGGAGGAAGAGGAAAAGGTAAGTTTATTGAAGAAAGTGCTGGAGTTGAAGGTGGAGTTAGACTTGCAAAATCAGCATCAGAAGCTGCAGAACAGGCACAAAAAATGCTTGGTAGAACTTTAGTAACCAAACAAACTGGGCAATCTGGAAAAGAAGTTAGAAGAATATATATTGAAGATGGTTGCCAAATAGCTAAAGAATTTTATTTAGCTGTATTGATCGATAGGACAACTTCTAGAATAGCTTTTGTAGCTTCTAGAGAAGGTGGCATGGATATTGAAGAAGTTGCCGCCAAAACTCCGGAAAGAATAATCAAATTTACGGTTGATCCAGCTTCAGGACTATCTAGTTTTCATGGTAGAAGAGTTGCATTTGCACTAGGTTTAAAGGGAAAACAAATCAAACAATGTGTACATTTAGTTCAAACTTTATTCAAATTATTTAATGAAAAAGATTGTGAGATGTTAGAAATAAATCCACTAATTCTCACTCAAGACGAAAAATTACTCTGTTTAGATTGCAAAATGGGTTTTGATAGTAATGCAATGTATCGACAACCTTCTGTACTTGCATTTCATGATGAAACTGAAGAAGATCCAAAAGAACTGGCTGCTTCTAAATTTGACCTCAATTATATTGCCCTAGATGGTGAAATTGGCTGTATGGTTAATGGAGCAGGACTAGCAATGGCCACAATGGATATAATTAAATTATTCGGTTCTGAACCAGCAAATTTTTTGGATGTAGGCGGAGGTGCTACTAAAGAGAAAGTAACTGAAGCTTTTAAAATTATAACCTCCGATAAAAATGTTAAAGGAATTTTAGTGAATATTTTTGGAGGGATAATGAGATGCGATGTTATTGCAGAAGGGGTTGTTGAGGCTGTCAAAAATGTTGGTCTTTCAGTTCCCTTAGTCGTAAGACTCGAGGGTACAAATGTAGAAAAAGGTAAAGATATAATAAATAAAAGTGGGTTAAATGTAATTGCTGCAGATAATCTTTCTGATGCTGCAAAAAAAATTGTTTCAGCAGTGAAAGGTAATTAAAATGTCAATATTTATAGATAAAAATACAAAAGTAATTTGCCAAGGTTTCACTGGTTCACAAGGAACTTTTCACTCTCAGCAAGCAATCGATTATGGTACTAATATGGTGGGTGGTGTTACACCTGGTAAAGGTGGAGAAAAACATTTAGGGTTACCTGTTTTTGATACAGTTTATGATGCAAAATTTAAAACTAAAGCCAATGCCACAGTGATTTATGTACCTCCACCATTTGCCGCAGATGCAATACTTGAAGCTATAGACTCTGAAATAGAAACAATTGTGTGTATTACTGAAGGTATACCAGTTATAGATATGGTGAGAGTAAAGAGAGCTTTACATGGTTCAAAATCACGTTTGATAGGGCCAAACTGTCCAGGTGTAATTACTCCTGAAGAGTGCAAAATAGGGATTATGCCAGGACACATTCACAAAAAAGGAAGTGTAGGGGTAGTTTCAAGATCTGGAACACTTACTTATGAAGCAGTTGCTCAAACTACAGAAATAGGATTGGGTCAATCCACATGCGTTGGAATAGGAGGTGATCCTGTTAAAGGAACAGAACATATTGATGTTCTTGAATTATTTTTATCTGATAATGAAACTAAAAGCATTGTATTAATTGGAGAAATTGGAGGAACTGCAGAAGAGGAAGCAGCTCAATTTATTAAAGATGAAAGAAAAAAAGGTAGATCAAAACCTATCGCAGGATTTATTGCAGGAATTACTGCCCCCCCTGGCAGAAGAATGGGTCATGCGGGTGCAATAGTTGCTGGTGGCAAGGGCGGAGCTTCAGATAAAATTGAAGCAATGCGATCTGCAGGAATTATTGTTACAGAAAGTCCTGGAGAACTTGGAACAGCAGTAAGTACTGCAATTAAAAATTTTAAATAATCGAGACGATAAAAATAGGTAAAAGATGAGTAAAACTACCGATAATTTGACAGAAATAGTAAATAGCTTAGATATTAATAGTCTACAAAATTTAGAACAGATGTATGATACATATATATCTAACCCCCAAATATTAAATGAAAAATGGATTACCATTTTCAAAAATCTTTCTCACGAAATTCCAAATTCTAAAGATGAAATAAAAATAAAACCTTCATGGTTCAGACGAGATTGGCCTCCAACTAATGTTACTGAAGAAATAGCAGCATTTGATGGACAGTGGGGCGAGTGCAGTAATCTTGATGAGAATAAAAAAATTAATAATAAAGTTATTAATTTACAAAAATTTGATATCAAAACGTCAGTACTAGATAGTATAAGAGCATTAATGTTTATTCGTGCTTATAGGGTAAGAGGACATTTGGCGGCAAATCTAGACCCACTCTGTTCAACTGAAACAAAAACATTAGACCCAGCATTAGATCCTAAAACATATGGATTTAATTCAGAAGATATGAATAGACAGATTTACTTAGATAAAGTTTTAGGTCTTGAAGAAGCATCGATGAATCAAATATCACAAATTGTAAAGAAAACTTACTGCGGTACTTTTGCACTTCAATATATGCATATTTCTAATGCTGAAGAATCTGCTTGGTTAAAAGAAAGAATTGAAGGATTGGGTAAAGAAATAGAATTTACTCAAAAAGGTAGAAAAGCAATTCTTAATAAGCTTATAGAAGCAGAAGGATTTGAAAAGTTTTTGCATATAAAATATATGGGAACCAAAAGATTTGGGTTAGACGGTGGAGAAGCTGTAATACCTGCAATGGAGCAAATCATTAAGAGAGGCGGTAATCTTGGCGTAAAAGAAATAATTATTGGCATGCCTCATAGAGGACGTTTATCAATTCTAGCAAATGTAATGGGGAAACCATACAGAGCAATTTTTAATGAATTTCAGGGAGGTAGTTACAAGCCAGAGGAAGTTGAAGGATCTGGTGATGTAAAATATCACCTTGGAGCATCATCTGACAGAGAATTTGATGGAAACAAAATTCACTTGTCTTTAACAGCTAATCCTAGTCACTTAGAAGCTGTAAACCCTGTAGTTTTAGGAAAAGTAAGAGCAAAACAAAATCAGCTTAACGATAGCAGCAGGGTACAAGTTTTACCTGTTTTATTACATGGTGATGCTGCATTTGCTGGACAAGGTATCATTTCAGAATGCTTTGGACTATCAGGATTAAAAGGACATAAAACTGGTGGTACTATACACATAATTGTTAATAATCAAATTGGGTTTACAACTGCACCACATAATTCAAGATCTTCTCCATATCCAACTGACATAGCATTAATGGTAGAGGCTCCAATTTTTCATGTAAATGGTGATGATCCAGAAGCTGTAGTTCATGCAGCAAAAGTAGCGACGGAATTTCGACAAAAGTTTCATAAAGATGTTGTTATCGACGTATTTTGCTACAGAAGATTTGGACATAATGAAGGTGATGAACCGATGTTCACGCAACCAAAGATGTATGCAAAAATAAAAAAGCATAAAACTACTTTACAGCAGTACTCAGAGAAACTTATTTTGGAAGGCTTAATACCAGAAGGTGAAATAGAAGACTTAAAAATAAATTTTCAAAAATTTCTTTCTGAAGAATTTGAAAATTCAAAAAGTTATAAACCTAATAAAGCCGATTGGTTAGATGGTAAGTGGTCTGGTCTAGGACAATATACAAAAGAGGCTGTAATAAAAGATGGCCAATATCAAAGGGGCAAAACTTCTATTTCAATTCAAAAATTTAATGAAATTGGGAAAGCGTTAACTAAAATTCCAAATGAAATTAATGCTCACAAAACAGTGAAAAGAATGCTTGATAATAAGCAAAAGCAACTAACCTCAGGTAAAAATATTGACTGGGCTACAGCTGAAGCTCTAGCTTTCGGATCACTATTGGTGGAAGGTTATCCTGTTCGATTATCTGGTCAAGACTGTACAAGGGGTACTTTTAGCCATAGACATAGTGCTGTCATTGATCAATTAACAGAAGAGAGATACTATCCTTTAAATAACATTTCAAAAAATCAAAAACACTATGAAGTTATAGACTCAATGCTATCTGAATATGCTGTTTTAGGCTATGAGTATGGTTATTCCCTAGCAGAACCAAATTCATTAACAATTTGGGAAGCCCAATTTGGTGATTTTTCCAATGGAGCACAAATAATGATTGATCAATTCATATCTTCTGGTGAAAAAAAATGGTTGAGAATGTCAGGATTGGTAATGCTTCTCCCCCATGGTTATGAGGGGCAGGGTCCTGAACACTCATCAGCACGTTTAGAAAGATTTTTACAAGCATGTGCTGAAGATAACTGGATAATAGCTAATTGCACAACACCATCAAATTATTTCCATATTTTAAGAAGGCAATTGTATAGGAGCTTTAGAAAGCCCTTAGTTATAATGAGTCCAAAATCTTTGCTTAGAAATAAACGCGCTGTATCTAGTAAAGAGGATTTTGTAAACGGTTCTACTTTTCATAGGGTTCTTTGGGATGACGCTGAAAAAGGGAATTCAATAACAAAGCTACAGAAAGACTCAAAAATTAAAAGAGTTATTATTTGCTCAGGTAAAATCTATTTTGATCTCTTAAATGAAAGAGAACAAAGGGAAATTTCAGATATATACTTGTTAAGACTTGAACAATTCTATCCGTTCCCAGCATTATCATTTATCAAAGAATTAAGTAGATTTAAAGATGCAGAATTTGTGTGGTGCCAAGAAGAACCCAAAAATCAGGGGGGCTGGTCATTTGTTGAACCTAATTTGGAATGGTCCTTAAATAGAGTTAAGGCCAAATATAAAAGAGCGAGATATATTGGAAGAGCTGCAGCTGCTTCACCTGCAACTGGTTTGGCTACTCAGCATAAAAAACAACAAGAAATGATAATTAATGAAGCACTCACTATTGATTGAGGTAAAAAATGACTGAAATACGTGTACCTACCCTTGGAGAAAGTGTAACTGAAGCAACTGTTGCAACATGGTTTAAAAAGCCCGGCGATTCAGTAGCTGTCGATGAAATGTTATGCGAATTAGAAACTGATAAAGTAACAGTTGAAGTGCCTTCAACTGTTTCGGGAATACTTTCAGAAATAGTTGCCAATGAAGGTGAAACTGTCGGACTTGATGCAATACTAGGATTAATTTCGGAAGGTGACATTCAACCAACTGAAAATAATAATAATGATCAAAAAATATCTTCTAGATCCGATGACAAAATACAAATAAGTAATGATACTAAAGATTTTGAGAATGCTCCTTCTGCAAAAAAACTTATGAATGAAAATAAAATTAATGAGAAAAATGTTGTGGGTACAGGAAGAGATGGAAGAGTTATGAAAGAGGACGTACTGGCTGTTTTAAACTCTGAAAGTAGTACAAATAGGTCAGAAAACCAATTAACTGATCTAATACAAGAAGATGGGGTTGATACGTCTAAGCACCAAGAACGAATTAAAATGTCTAGATTACGTATGACAATAGCCAAACGTTTGAAAGAAGCTCAAAATACTGCCGCAATGCTAACGACCTATAATGAAGTTGATATGTCAAGTGTAATGAAAATTAGAAGTAAATTTAAAGAAGTTTTTGAAAAAAAACATAATGTAAAATTAGGTTTTATGTCTTTCTTTGTTAAAGCATGTTGCCATGCACTAAATGAAGTTCCAGAAGTTAATTCTCAAATAGATGAGGATCACTTAGTTTTTAATCGATTTGTAAATATGGGGGTTGCAGTTGGAACACCTACTGGTCTAGTAGTCCCAGTTGTAAAGAATGCTAATAAAATGAGTTTTGCAGAGGTAGAGAAATCAATTAGTAATTTAGGAAAAAAAGCAAGAGATGGAAAACTTTCAATGGATGATATGAAAGGTGGTACTTTTACTATATCTAACGGAGGTGTCTATGGATCCCTAATGTCTTCACCAATTTTAAACTATCCACAATCTGGAATTCTTGGAATGCATAAAATTCAAGAAAGACCAATTGCAATAGATGGTAATGTTGTTATTAAACCCATGATGTATTTAGCACTTAGTTATGATCATAGAATAGTTGATGGGAAGGGCGCGGTTACTTTTTTAGTAAGGGTAAAAGAAATGCTCGAAGACCCACATCGTTTACTTATGGATGTTTAGGAGAGGATAAGAAAATGTCAGAATATGATGTTATAGTTGTCGGGTCGGGCCCAGGAGGATATGTATGTGCTATTAGGTGTGCTCAACTTGGTTTAAAAACAGCATGCATTGAGGGAAAAGATACTCTAGGTGGGACGTGTTTAAATATAGGATGCATTCCATCTAAAGCATTATTACATGCGTCAGAGCTTTTTGAAGAAAGTAATCATAACTTTTCCAAACTTGGTATAGAAACAGGAAAAATGACTGTTAACTGGAGTAAAATGCTTGAATATAAAAATGATATTGTAAATCAGAATACAAAAGGAATAGAATTTCTTTTTAAAAAAAATAAGATAGATTTAATCAACGGATGGGCATCCATAAAAGAACCTGGTTTATTAATAGTAAATAATCAAAAATTTAAGTCTAAATCTATAATAATTGCAACAGGATCAGAACCTTCTCAATTAAAAGGAATAAAAGTTGATGAGAAAACTATCGTCTCTTCAACAGGAGCCTTGTCTCTAACAAAGATACCAAAAAAATTAATAATAGTTGGAGCTGGGGTTATAGGATTAGAACTTGGTTCAGTATATTCAAGATTAGGTACAGATGTGACAGTTTTAGAGTATTTAGAAGAAATTACCCCTGGTCTCGATAAAGAAACAGCAAAAATGTTTAGAAGAATTTTAAGTAAGCAAGGAATAAAATTTATCTTAGGAGCAGGTGTTCAAGCTACAAAAAAGTTAGGAGATCGTCTAATTGTGGAATATTCATTAAGAAATGGTAAAAAAAGAGAGGAACTTGATACTGATATCATTTTGGTTGCAACAGGAAGAAAACCTTTTACTCATGGACTTAATCTTAAAAAAGCAGGAATTGAATTAAATCAATTTGGTCAAATTTTGACTGACGAAAATTTAAAAACGAATATCGATGGAATATACGCAATAGGTGATGTAACAAGTGGACCAATGCTTGCTCATAAAGCAGAAGATGAAGGAATAGCGCTTGCAGAAATGCTTGCTGGTCAATCGGGGCATGTAAATTATGATATCATTCCTTCTGTTATATATACATCTCCAGAGGTAGCAAGCGTAGGTAAAACAGAAGAAGAACTAAAAAAAGAAAATAAGAGTTATAAAGTTGGAAAATTTTCATTTATGGGAAATGGACGTGCAAAAGCTTGTCTTTCAGCAGACGGTTATGCAAAAATTTTATCGGACAAAGCTACAGATAGAATTTTAGGAGGTCATATAATAGGTCCATCTGCTGGGGATTTAATACACGAGATTTGTGTAGCAATGGAATTTGGGGCAAGTGCTGAAGACTTGGCTAGAACTTGTCATGCACATCCTACTTTTTCCGAAGCAGTAAGAGAAGCAGCTTTGGCTTGTGGCGACGGAGCTATACATTCATAAGTTTATTTAAACCTCTAGTAGCATTCTTAAACCATTAGTAACATCGGCCCTCACAGCTAGCTTTAAGCCTGGTTCATCACCTACTCTTAGTGTTGATAATATTTTTCTATGATGATTAGGTGCCTGACTCTTAGATGTATCATCATAAAGAGCCCTCATAGTTGGAATATATTGCAACCATATTGTTTCAACTAATGCTAAAGTACTTGGTGCTTGAGCTCTTAAATATAATGTACGATGAAATTCAAGGTTGCTTTTAACATACCCAACAGCATCCTTTTTAACTATCATTTCCTCTATTTTACTATTTATCAAAACTAATCTATCGATAAGAGCATCATGAACCCTTGGTAGCGACTTTGAAGCTAACTCAGGTTCTAAAATTGCTCTCAAACTGGCAAGTTCTTCAATTCTTTCATTTGTTAGAATGGGAGTAGAAATTCGACCTGAAGAAGAAATCTGTAGTGCTCCTTCTGCTACTAATTTTCTAATTGCTTCACGAACAGGCATTACCGAAACCCTAAATTTTTTAGCTAAAGATCTTAAAGTTAAAACTTGTCCAGGATTTAAATAACCACCAAGAATTTCTGATCTTAGACTTCTGTATATTACTTCATGTGTAGGTAATGTTACATCACTATTATTAATTACTCTTTTCATATTACTTTGTGATCACAAAAGGTTTCAAATGTCAAATAAACATATTATTTCAGAATATATATTTTCTGATTTCGTGACCATTTTTCTTTAGCCACTCTCTATCATTCATGTAACTGGGGTGTAATTCACCTACAAGTTGCCAAAAAAGATATCCATGATTCATATGGACTAAATGTGATAATTCATGAATTATCACATATTTATAAACAGATGGAGGAGCCATTATAAGACGCCAGTTGAGCATTATTGATCCCTTAGAAGAACAAGACCCCCATCTCGATTTAGTATCTTTAAAACTTATTTTTCGAATTTTTTTTTTGAATAAATTTGATTTTTTAATAATAAATGGAGTCATTATTGACTGACAATGTTCAATAAGAAATTTTTGTACTGCCTGGCCCACATTTATAATATTTTTAGGCAAACAAATTTTATTCGATTCAATAAATCTTATTGTTGAAACATTATTATCTGAAACTATCTCATAACAATTTCCCTCAACTGGAAGCATTAAGCCTTTATCTACAATTTTTGGTACTACACATTTACTAAGTTGCTTTGATATCCAGCTACGATTTTCATTGAAAAAATTAATAATATCTAAATTAGGTAAATAGAATGATGCATTAATGGAAATTTTACCAGTAACTCTGCAAACCTTTAAAGAAAGTCTACGATACTTATTTTTTCTATTTATATGTATATGTCTATCAAATTCCGGACTATAAAAAGTCATTATTTTACCTTACTTAAAAATTGATACAATCAATTGGTAATTATAGTAAAACTCTTCTTAAAAACACAAATTAAATGTTTTTTTTTGAAAAATTTAATTTAAGTTTTTGACAACTTAACATAGTTATGGCAGATCATTGCAAACAACAATCAAAGGAAATTAAATGGCAAAAGAATCATGGGGAAAAAAGCGTACTTGTCCAAAATGTGATACTCGTTTTTATGATTTAAACAAAGATCCCTTACTATGTCCTAATTGCGGACATACTTTCAGCCTAGATTCTATAATGGAAGTATTCAAAAAATCTACAAAAGATACATCGCCCAAAAAATCAACTGATGAAAAAAATTCTTCTGAAATTGAAGGGATTGAACCTGAAGATATTATTTTAGATGATGAATTAGAAGAAGAGGCTAACTCTAGTGTAGATTTAGAAGATAACTTACTAGAAGAAGAAGAAGAAGATTCAACACCAATTGGTGTAATTCCAGATGTAACTAAAGAAGAAGATGAAAGTTGAATGAAATTATATAAAGTTAATTTTTATCTTTTTATTTAATTTTTTTTGATTAATATTATACCAAAGTTTGGGGCCATAGCTCAGCTGGGAGAGCGCTTGCATGGCATGCAAGAGGTCAGGGGTTCGATCCCCCTTGGCTCCACCATTTATATAATTTCCCCTTATTTGCAATAAAAATAAATGAATTATCAGTGTACTGTTCCCCCAAAAGGATACACACTTGGGTAATAAGTCTTTTGAAAATAATATAAACAATGTTGTACCAATACCATCTAAGGTAAAAGGTTTTACATTTTTACACCAATATCTAAAGTACTAGAAAAGTATTTTGGTGGGAAAAGACATCTTTGAAAGAATTGTTGTTCAGCAACTCTCAAACTAATCAACATCAGTATTATCTTTTAATCAGAATTCCTTGACCCGTTGGTATTTCTAAAACAGAGTAGCCTTTTTTATTAAACCAATTTAGCTCAGAAATATTTTGATTTTCATAGTACATCCATCCAAAATCATCTAACACAATTATTGAACCAGGAACCATTTTTTCAAACAGTATTTCCAAGGTTCCAATTTCAGCATCTACATTATTAAGGTCAAGGTGCAAAAAAGATATTTTTTCAGGACAATTAATAGATAAAGTTTCAGGTAGTTTTCCCTTAGTTATAACTACATTTTTTTCACTTTTAAAAAGATCCTTAACCTCATCGCAAAGCGTTTTTGAATGCTCAGGCATAGAATGGTGTGAAAAACTTTCATCATGCTCAAATAAATCATAAAGAAAAAATTTTTTATCTTTTATTTTTGAAAATTCTAAATATTCATGAACGACTTTTGCAGTAGTACCTTTGTAACATCCACATTCAACAAAATCACCATCAAGTTTGAGGCCAATTTCTGCCGCCCAAACAATTGTTGCTATTCTCCATAGTATCCCATGAAGAGGATATTGTCCGTTTGAAAATTTATTAAATATCTTCATCAACCTTTCATTTTTCATAAAACTAAGGTTTCTGCCCCATGTTAGAAGATTATCACTACAATAAATACCCTTTTTAGTATTATTAATACTATGAAAAATTTGATGAAATCCATTAACAAAAGTTTTTTCCTTACCTTTTGTCACGCCATAAAATTGATCTGTAATGTGATTCAAATTAAAATCCTTTCATTTTTGGTTTAGACAGCAAGTTTTGTACCAATTTATTAATTTTTTATATTTCAATAAATTTCGTTAAAATTAATTTTGTAGTTAATAAAAAAGAGACTTTTTTTATGATTAAACTAATTGATTTATTGCTTAAGTATCCCCACCTGATTCTCAGATTTCCGTCTCTGAAAATTAAAGTCAGACCTTTCAGTGGTCCTTTTTCAGATATGGGAACAAATGTGGATAAACTGATACCATAAATTTGAAAAATTATTTAGTTACAATAGATTAGACTTGGGATATTATTACTCTTGACTCCACCAACCCCCCCCTTTAAAATTGTCGTAATTATTAACTTAAAACAATCATTTAAGATCGTCTTCAATAAATATCTTAATAATTTCGTTAAAATTATTTTCAGATTTAAATCCTAACTGTGATGCCTTAAGGGGTGAAAAATTTTTAGGCCATCCTTCAACCATATTTTGTATTGATAAATCTTTTTTTGGAACAATCAGATCAACTGCTTTTTGTCCAGCTATAGATCTTAATGACTCAATTTGTTCTTCTACTGTACAACTTAATCCAGGAAGGTTTAATGATCTCCTATTTTCTAGTTGGAAAGTTTCCAGTGATACTGCATGAATCAAAAAATTTACAGCAGACCTGGGAGATGCATGCCAATGTCGGACTGATGGATCAACAGGTAAGTATGCTTTTTTACCATTTAAAGGTTCCCTAATAATATTTGAAAAAAAACCTGAAGCGGCTTTATTGGGTTTTCCTGGTCTAACACAAATAGTTGGTAGTCTAAGGGAAATACCACTTATAAAGCCTTTCCTGCTGAAATCAGAGAGCAAAATTTCTATTGAAGCTTTTTGTGCTCCATAACTAGTCTGTGGAGAACAAAGAAATTCATCATCTATCCTATCTGGGAATGGAGCACCAAATACTGCTATAGATGATGTAAAAATTACTTTTGGAATATACTTTCTATAACTATTTAGATGTTCTACTTTTAAGGCAGATAAAAAATTCCACATTGAGAAAAGGTTTACATTCCAACCCTTCTCAAAATTTTCTTCTGCTTCACCAGAGACAACAGATGCTAGATAAAAAATTAAACCAAATCTTTCAGACGAGAATTCTTTTAGTATCTGACTATTCTCAACTGTACCAATTACACGCCTTACTCTAGTGTCTCTATATTTTGGTAAATATAGATCAAAAAGAAAAATTTCTTTGAATTGAAAAGAATTAAAGTCTTGGTGAAGTAATTTTTTTACTAATTTTTGGCCTATCATACCACCAGCACCAATTATTAAAACTTTCATAATGATATTCCTAAAATTTTATTTGTCACAAAATGAGATTCAGTTGTAATGTTGTTTAAATTGCTTTTCAATTAAGTTCAGTTACTTTTTTATTATTCCAAAATTTATACCAAATGCTTTTTTTTTAATTAATATCATATTATCATAGGATATTACTATTATTTGGATTACTGTTTTGTCAAAAAATAAATTTTTAATTACTGGTGGTTGTGGTTTTATAGGGACTGCAACGATTAAAAGGCTTATTAATAATACAGAAAATGAAGTTTTAAATATTGACAAATTAACATATGCTGCAAATACCGCCTCGCTAAGAGAACTTAAATTACAAGAAAACTTTAAATTCGTAAAACTAAATATCTCAAAATTAAAAGGGTTACAAAAAGTAGTTAGTAGCTTTAAGCCGAACATAATAATTCATCTAGCTGCTGAAACTCATGTTGATCGTTCAATTGCTAAACCAAAAGAATTCATAGAAAGTAATATTATTGGAACATTTAACCTTCTAGAAACATCAAGAAAACATTACAATCATCTTGATAAAAAGGAAAAAAAGAATTTTTTATTTCTCCATGTCTCAACTGATGAAGTTTTTGGAGATAGTGAAAATAAATTAAAACCGTCAAAAGAACTTGATGCTTATGATCCTAGTTCACCATATTCCGCTACAAAGGCATCATCTAATCATCTAGTAAAAGTATGGAATAAAACCTTTGGTTTGCCAATAATTATTACTAATTGCTCAAATAACTATGGGCCGCGCCAGTTCAATGAAAAGTTTATTCCTTCAGTAATTATAAATGCTCTTAGTGGAAAAAAAATAAGGATCTATGGAAATGGTCACCAATCGAGAGATTGGATATACGTTGAAGACCATGTAAATGCATTATTTAAAGTTTTAGAAAAAGGTAAAATTGGAGAGATATATAACATAGGTACTCAGCATAAAGTTGAAAATATTAAAGTGGCAGAAATGATATGTGAAATTTTGAATAATTTTGTTAAAATTAAGCCAAAGGGCATTCAAAATTTTAATGAATTAATTACTTTTGTAAATGATAGACCAGCACATGATATAAAATACGATTTAAATACAGATAAAATTTATAAAAAATTATCATGGGAACCAACTATATCTTTTGAAGAAGGTCTTTTTGAAACAGTAAAATGGTATATGAGAAATAGGGATTGGTGGACAAAATTTAAATAATAAATTTTTAAAAATTTTACCTAATATATATATCTCTTTTAATTTACAATTTTTATATAAATTCTTTTAATTATCACGAAAATAATTTAATAAATTTTCAACATAGAAAGATTTTTTAAATTTACTTATTTTTTTTAAAATATCTTTTTTTGAGATCCAACCTTTCCTAAAAGCTATTTCTTCTGGTGATCCCATTAAAAATCCTTGGCGATTTTGCAAACTTTCAACAAAATTAGAAGCCTTTACTAGAGAACCTGGTGTACCTGCATCAAACCAGATAAATCCTCTTCCTAGTAATTCATAATTAAGTAAATTTTTCTTCTGATAAATTTTAAGTAATTCAATTATTTCATATTCATTACGAGACGATTTAGTTAAATTTTCACAAAATATTGGGGCATTTTCGTCAAAAAAGTAAAGTCCTGTAATTGCTAAATCACTTGAATAATTAGAAGGTTTTTCACTCATTTTAACTATTTTCTTATCAGAATCTAATTCAGCTATACCAAAATTATTAGGGTCTCTTACTTTATACAAAAATATACTACAACAATCAGAGTGATTATTTGAATTTTCTAACAATTTTACAAAACCAGATCCATAAAAAATATTATCTCCTAGTATCAAAACACTTCTATTACCATTGAGAAAATCCTTTCCAATTGTAAGTGCTTCGGCAATTCCACGGGGCATATTTTGTATTAAGTATGTTATTGATATGCCAAAAAAATCTCCATCACCTAATAATTTTTTATAGAGCCTTAAATTTGTACTATCACTTATAATTGCTATCTCTTTTATACCAGCTAACATCAAGGTACTGAGAGGATAATAAATCATAGGCTTGTCATATATAGGAAATAAATGTTTGGACACACCTAATGTTGTAGGATAAAGCCTAGTCCCTAATCCGCCTGCTAAAATTAAACCTTTTCTCATTATATATGAAGATAAATTTAAAAATTAATGCCATTAAATAATAATTATTTAATATAGACTAGATCTAATATAATATTAAACATTATTTATATGGTTTTTAAAAAATAATAACATTATTCTAGTTTTAGGTCTATTGGATTACATAAAGACTAGCTTTGGTATAAAAAATTAAAATAGGAGTATAAATAGAATTAAAATTAAATAATTTAATTTGGTTATTATTTAGATATATAACTTCTACTTTTTTCACTTAATTATAAGAATAAAATTAAAAATGTTTAATTAATAATTGAACTTACTTAATATTTTTATTAATAAATTTATTCAGAATTATTTAATAGACTTATATAATTTTTTGGACAAATGTAACTAAACGGCAATTCTCTACAAATAGAATTATCAAATGACCCATTTTTCACTTAACCTATGGCTAAAGAAATAGATTACGACATACCCCTAAGAAAAATTTCATTACCAAAATATAATGAAGTTGAAAAATACTTAAAAAAAATCGATTCTAATAAAATTTATACTAATTATGGACCATTGGTACAAAATTTAGAAATGATTCTGGCTAATCATTTTGACATTGATCCAAGTAAAGTAGTTATCACAACTAACGGAACAACTAGCCTTAAAACTATTCTTACTAGAATAAAAAATAATATACCTAAAAGAAATTTAATTGATTTTAATAATGAAGAAAAATTTTACTGTATTCTTCCATCATTCACATTTTCTGCTTCAGCTATGTCTATAGTTGAGTCTGGTCTACATCCAATTTTTTTGGATATTGACAAAAATAGTGCACAACTTACCCCTCAAATAGTTGAAACATTTTTAAACAAAAATTTAAACTTTAAGAAAAATGTCATAGCAGTTATGCCAGTTTCTCCTTTTGGTTCAAGGTTAAAAAAAAGTGATTGGGAAATGTTTTATTTTAAAAATAATATTGAAATAGTTTATGACGAAGCTTGGTGTTTTGACTCTTTCATAAAGGACAAAGTTGGAGACTCAGCAATAAGCCTTCATGCAACTAAGTCATTTGGATGTGGTGAAGGTGGTGTAATAATTACCAATGATAAAAAAAAATCACTTGAATTTAGAAAAATTATAAATTTTGGATTTGACCAAAACAAAAGATCAGTTTCAATGGGATTTAACGGAAAGATGAGTGAATATAATGCAGCTATTGCATTAACTGCACTTGAAAAATGGTATGAAAATAAATCTAAATGTTTAGAACTACAAAGATATTATATAGATAAGTTGTGCTCATTTTCTAAAATTAAAATCTTGGATGGTTTTGATACAACCTTTGCATGGGGTACGCTACCTTTAAAATTTGAAAAAAAAATTAATATGGAAAAACTAATCCAAAGAGCTGCTTTTAATAAAATTGAGATTAGAAATTGGTGGAAACAAGGACTTCATAATTTTCCAGTTATGGAAAAATTTCCTAAAAGTTGTCTTGAAAATACAAATTCGCTTACCCAAAGATTAATAAATGTTCCTTTTTATCCATGTATGAAAATTAAAGAGATAGATCAAGTTTGTCTAGAATTAAGTCATTATGACCGTTAGATTGATATATTGTCTCATTATTAAATGTTTAATTCCAAAATAGTTTTTTAAAAAAATTTTCAAACTCCAAAGTGAGATAATTAGTATTTGGGAAAATATTATCATACTTTTTTGACACTTCTCTAGCAAACTTTTTAGTTAGTTTATCATTTTGAGCCCACTCTACAGCAATTTTTGGATAATTTGATTTGTCTTTTACCAAAGGGCAGTATTTGAAATTAAATTTTTCATAAATAGATGATACAACTCTTCCCCTCAAATATTCTCCTGGACATGACACGATAGGTTTTTTTAATTGTAATGTTTGTTGAGCGGTAGATCCCATTCCAAAATGAATTGTATCTAAGTGTACATCCATCAATTCAACAACTCTTAGGTAAGAAAGGTGAGGCAATCTTTCTAAAAAAATTGAATGCTTAATAATATTAGGAAAATATTTTTCCCATCGATTTTTTAATAATTTTACAGATGATTTATCAGGAAATACAGTAAATACAAATAATGCTTTTGGATCTAAATTAATTATTTCATCTAATATAGGATCAAAATCAGGATGTATTTTAAATAAAGATTGAAGGCATCCATAATAATTTTTTCCCTCTGGAATTTTAAAATCTGAATATTGAAGCTCTCTAGGAATATGTTTCAATAACTTATCTAAAGATCCACAAATACTCATATTTTCAAATAATACTAATTTTTCAGTATAATTAGCCTGAGCATTTTCTGGTTCAGAATGTTTGTTGGAAATAAAGTAATCTACAGTATTTAATCCAGTTGTATCTGGATGTCCGCCTAATGCAACTTGATATTTAGCTAACCTATGTGCAGCTAAATAGTAACTAATAGGTGTTAAAGCCGCTTCAGCAAATATCATAATATCTAATCTAGTATTTAAGATTGAAACTCTAATTTCCTCAAAATCAAGTTTTTTAAAAATCTTAAAAGATATGCTAGGAGAAATTTTCCTTTTCTTTTCTTTCACTATTGTATTTTTACCAACTATATCAGTCGAAAAAATATATAATTCAAATTTATTAGCATCTAAATTCAAAAAAATATCTAAAAAACAATAAGCAACTGGATGATTGCTTAGGTATTTTGTAAAAATACCTACTTTAATTTTTTGTTTATTAGGATCTGGTTTATCGATGTATTCTTTAACATTTGGAAGTTTGTATTGAAAATCTAATCCTTGTTTCTCAAATATTTCTCTTGTTTGTAATCCATCATATGAAAGATAAAAAGGATAAATTTTAGAATTAAGACTAAAATCAAATTTGTCCTTTAAAGTTTTGTTGAAATTTCTGTCAAGTAATTTAACTAATCTATTTCTTTGATTATAAATTTCTTCTTTATTGGGTAGTATCCTGTGAATTATAGATGTATAATTTACTTTGATTTTTGCATTTCCATAGTGTTTTGTTTCTTTTTCTAAAAATTCATATGCTTCATTGATTAGACCTTCATTTGTAAAAGATGCAATAAGATTTTCAATACCATTACTATCCAAGGGACTAATTTCTGAAGATAACTTAAAGTACTTGATCGCTTCTATGTATTTTTTTAAAGAATAATAACATTTCGCCAAATTTTCATAAGCATTTGCATATTTCGGATTTATTTCAATTGCTTTTTTTAAATATTCGATAGCTTTGTAAATATTATTTGGATTTGGATTGTTTTGGAAATAATTTTCATATATTAGTGCTCCAAGATTATTAAATGCCTCAGCAAAATTTGAATTTATTAAAATAGCCTTTTTAAAATTATTTTTTGCTTTTTTAAAATTACCTATAAAGTCATAAACAATACCTAAATTATTATAAGCCTCAAAATAGTCTTTTTTAAGTTTAATTGCTTTACCATAATAAAAAATAGCTTTTTCACTGTCTTGAATTTTATGGTAAATTATCCCTAAATCATTCATTGCTTGATAAAATTTAGAATTCAATTCAATAGCTTTTAATAAATGATTTTCAGCAACTATAAATTCATTAACTGATAAAAGGGCAGAACCTAAATAATAATGAGCTTTAGCATTAATTGGATTTAACTTAAGAGCTAATTTAAGATGAGAAATAGCTTTTTCAATTTGATTGATTTTTAGGAAAGTAATACCAAAGATTGTATGTAAAACAGGAGAAGACGGATATTTATCGATTATAAGAGCTCCTGAATTTAAGACCTCGATATATTGACTATTGTTTATAAGGTCAAATAGTTGCTTTTCAGTATTTTTAGGTATATCTAATGGTGTGTTTGAAATTTGATTTAACATAACTTTTAAACAATTTTTATAAACTTAAAAGCAAAATTCATTCCAAAAATTTAATCTTTTTTTTATTTAATTTAAAAATATTGGTTTTCATTTTCTTAAAAATTTTTTTAAAATGTTTCATTTACAAATTGATAAAAACCCAAAAGAAGGTATTTTTTTATCTGTAAGAAAATTAAATCGTATTGGTTATGAATAATATAGTTTTTATAGGCTCTTCGTCTTTAGGATTACAACAACTTAGTAAAAGCTCAAAATTCAAAGTAATAGAAGTTCTTTGTTTGAAAAATAGAATTGATGAATCTCTTAAAGAATTGGTTCATAAATTAGGACTTACCATTAAACTTTTTGAGTGGAAAAAAGAATTTACAGAAATTATTCTTAATTATCCTAAAAATTATGTTTTTTTTATTTATCAACTAGATATGATCATTCCTAAAAAATTAACTGACAAATACAGTTTTTTTAATCTTCACAGAGGAAGTTTGCATACTAACAGAGGACCAAATCCAGAAATTAGATCCATATTAAACGGTAATACCTTTTCTACTATGTCACTGCATAAAATCAATGAAAAGATAGATTCTGGTATTTTAATAGATGATTATCAGATCACTATTTTAAATAATGATACCCCAAATATATTAAAAAAAAAACTTGAAAAGGGTATTCCTTCACTAATTGAATCACTTGAAAAGTATCTTTCAAATGAAATTGTAGGTATGGAAATAACAAATGGTATTTATTATCCCAGGATAATAGAAGAAGACTTTACTATAGATTTAAAGTCAGATTCTTTAGAAATTATAGATCGCAAAATAAGATCTCAAGAAGCTTATAATGGAGCTATTTTAATTCATAAAGGAAAAAAATATTATACAAAAAGTTACAACCTAGATGGAAAAATAAAGAATAATATTAGTAAAAGTTTATTAATTAAATTTGATGATTGTTTAATTCAGTTTATAATTAATATTGACCCTAAATATAAACCTCTACCTACCTATGTAATAAGTAAATGGGTATAAAAATTTTAAAATGGAAAAATTTCTTAAGAAAATTGTTACATCTCAAACTTCAAAAGAAAACACTATCGATGATATAAGAAATAATAAAAAACCAGTATTAATTTACGGTGCTGGCGTTTATGCTTATGTTTTAAGCTCATATTTAATTGCTTTAGGAATAAAAATAAAAGAATTTTTAGTAGATAGATCATTAATTAATGATCATTTTTTTATTAAAATCAAACCAAAATCATTAGAAGATTATATACCTACTATAGATGAATATAACTTAATTATTGGAATTTCATCTTATCCAGCAATAATTTACAAATTAAAAAAAAAGGGCTTAAAAAAAGTATTTGTCATAGACGTACCAGATTTTTTAAATTTTCCGAAACCCTTTTTAGATTTTAATTTTGTAAAGAAAAAATCACTTAAACTGAATGAAGTATACAATTTATTTGAAGACGATATTTCAAAAGAGACCTTCATAGCTTTTATAAACACAAAACTTACAAATGATCTTGGATTTTTAAAACCGATTGTAAAAAGAGACCATTTATATTTTCCAAATTCTGAATTTAAAATATCAAAAAAAGAAACTTTACTTGACGTAGGAGGTTTTAATGGAGATACGATACGTGATTTCTTAAAAATTTCTAATTCTAATTTCGAAATGATAATAAGCCTTGAACCCTTGTATGAAAATTTTTTAAAATTAAAACAAACAATAAACGAATTTGCATTTAATAAAAAAATTATGCCTTTAATGGTAGGTGCATGGCATAAAGCAGATAAATTGAGCTTTAAAAAAACTAATTTAAATATAGATTCAAGAGTTCATTATAGTGGGAAAAAATTCATAGAGGTGAACACCATTGACGATATAGCCTATCAATTAGGACTAAATATATCGTTAGTAAAAATTGACATAAATGGATATGAATTTAACGCACTTAAAGGATCAAGTGAAACAATAAAAAGATTTAAACCAAATATAGTCACTAAAATCCATGTAAAGGAAGATTTATATAGAATTCCCCTATTATTAAAAAAATTTAATCCAGAAATAAAATTATATTTGAGACAAAGAAACTATATGAGTATAATGTTAGTCTTATACGCACGATTCAGTTGAATATATATAATAGATTAAATGTTATGATGAAGTGGAAAAAACTAGGTCAAATTTTCAACCCATTTAGAATAGATACTCCTTCATGGATGAAGGAATACGGACAATTACCTTTTCCAATAGAACTTAATGAAGATATTATAAGAATTTTTTTCTCTACAAGACCAAAAAAAGATAATAAAGGTCAATATATATCTTACTCGGCATTTATAGACGTATCAAAAAAAGATCAGACAAAAATAAAAAATATTTCAAAAAAACCTATCATTAAACTGGGTAAACCTGGTACTTTCGATGAATTTGGTTGTATGTCAAGTAGTTTTGTTTCATTTAATGACGAAATTCGTTGTTATTATACTGGTTGGACAAGAAAACATACCGTACCTTATTCAATGGCAATTGGTCTCTCTATCAGCAAGGATGGTGGTAATACTTTTAAAAAATACAGTAAAGGACCAATCCTTGGAATTAATAAAGACGAACCTTATCTAGTCTCAGGTCCAATTGTAAAAAAAATAAATGGTAGTTGGAATATGTGGTACTTAAATGGTTCAAAGTGGTTATATGATAAAATCCATAAAAAATATGAACCAGTATATAAAATAGTTCATGCCAAATCAAATGACGGCTTTAAATGGAAGAGGAATGGAATCTCAATAATCCCATCACTTACTGCAAATGAATGTCAAGTATCATTTGCTTTATTTAAAATTAAAAACTTATGGAATGTAATTTTTGCATTTAGGCAGCCACTTGATTTTAGAAACAATCTAAAAAACTCCTATAAATTGGGTTATGCCTATTCGGAGGATTTGATCAGTTGGAAAAGAAAAGACAGTGTATTAAATTTTCAAACTTCAAAAACTGGTTGGGATTCTGAAATGATAGCTTATCCACAAGTAGGCATATTTAATGATAAAATATATCTTTATTATTGTGGAAATAATTTTGGAAAGGAAGGTTTCGGTTACGCGGAATTAATTAATAATTAACAAAGGACTTGGATTAAAGTTATATATTTCCTTAAAAAATATTATTAATTAATAATTGAATACGATAAATTAAGTATACATATCATTTTCAATTTTATTATCTTTAAATATTGCATAGCCATGTCTTGATGAAGGAGAAGCACTAGAAACATGAGGAACAACTGAACATGCACCTAGAATTAATTTCTGGTTATCATTTAGTTCAGATAGTAATCCTGAATCTATCATAGACCAAAGATCAAATTGTTGTTTGCACCACCATGATCTATAGGTAAGTAATAATGCCCAACTGGCATTTTGCCCCTTTTTTGTGTCATGTGTTGCATGATGCAATTGACTAGAAAAAATAGCCATGTCACCTGGCTCCAAATCTACATCCTCTGCATCACTGTAATTTTTTGTACTGTCTGGAAAATAATCTTTCAGATGTGAACCTGGTCTAACTCTCAAACCACCTGTAAGATTGTTTTTTCTAGATAAAGCAATTATACCTTGCATTGACCATGTATTGTAACCCGGAGTTACTAATCTGGAATCCACATGAAATGCTAATCTACTTGTTGCTTGTCTTAAATTGGCTTGAGCTAATATAAAGTTTGGATCATTTGAAGGTATAAGTCCATAAAAAGGATCGTTTAAAAATTCTGAATAAATTTTTAAATGATCACCAGTAGTTGAAATTTCGAGATAATCTTTACTATATTGTATAACAGTATTTAACCTTTTATCAAATTTTATGGTGCTTTGAAGACCCAAAGGGGTTCCTTCCTCATTAGACCCTTTTTGCTCTATCAAAAATAATGCCTCATTTATCAAAAATTTTACATCTTCTTCAGCTAAATATCTTTTTATTACACAAAAACCTTTTTCTTTAATTTCCTCTATAAAATATTTTATTTCATCATCACATATTTTTCTTGTAAGCATTAAATTTTACCTCATTTGACAGCAAAAAATGATTAAATTTGACTGAACAAATATTTTAACGGCATCTTCAAAAAAAAGTTTAAAAAAAGATTACATCAAGTTTCATTACAAATTTATTAATTACAGTTTCAATATTTGTAGTTTGCTTGATTATTGATTTACAAATAGTGATTTTAATACCTTCATTTTTTATTCTTTTTTGATATATGCATTCGGCATCCATGCATTCTCAAGGGTTAGAATTTTTTGATTTGGTAAATATTCGTCAATCGCTATTGTTTCACCAGGAGCTAATTCATGAGAAAATTGATCAAAGATTATTATACCTCCTTTTATCAATTTATCCCAAAAAATAGGTATAGCAATTTTCAAGACATTATATAAACCAGCATCTAAAAAAATTAACTTAAATCTGAGATGATTATTTGTTTCAAAAAAATTTAAAAGTTCTTTTCTTACATCTAAATTATGTATTTTGACAATATTGGATAAATCTTGATCATTAATAAGTTCCACCAATTCTAAATAATCACTTTTATAGTCGCCTTTTTTTAATAAAGAAGAATCTTTTCTACCTAACTTGTTACCTTTAAACCAATCAAAACCATGAACTTGTGTTAATGTCTCATTTTGATAAATTTTAATAAGTTTGCCAAAGAAAATTGATCCAGCACCTTTATAAACACCAACTTCTGCAATATGACCTGCAATATTTTTAGTCATTTTGTAAAATTCATATAATGTTAAGTATCTATTTAATGTCATATGACCTACGAACGCTGGGAAATTCTCTAAAATTTCACTTTTTTTAATTTTAGAATCTTCAAGTTTTTTTAAATATCTATAAAAAGACTTCCTACGATTTTTAAATTTTACTGCTTCTAAAAAACCTTTATGATTTTTCATTATTATGATTCTCCACTACACTAAACATTATTAATGTATATTTTTTTATTACTAACGAAATGAAAAAAAAAAAAATTGCGATTATGCAGCCATATTTTTTTCCTTATAAAGGATATTTCAGCTTATTGTCATATTGTGATATTTTTATTTTTTTAGATGACGTTAGTTTTATAAATAAAGGATATATAAATAGAAATAAAATACTTTCAAAAAACGGACCAATAGATTTTACTCTTCCATTAACTAATGCTTCCCAAAACAAAAAAATAAATCATATCTATACTTATAATCTTCCTTTTTTTATAAATAAAAGGGAAAAAACTTTTTTATTTGCATATAAAAAAAGACCTTTCGTAAAAGAAGCTCATCATCTTTTTAAATATTCAACTGGCCAAAATAACGATCTTATTTCTAACATAGCAATAAACTCCATATTAAATACTGCAAAGTATTTATCTATTTCAAAAGAATTTTTCTTAAGCTCAAAATTAAAACTGTCACCCAGCAAGGGTGAAAAAAGAATAATCGAAATATGTAAAATCTTTAAAGCCACTGAATATGTCAACTTAATAGGAGGAGTAAATTTTTATAATCCTGAAAACTTTAAAAAAAACTTTATTAAACTTAGTTTTCTAAAAAACCATAGTTATAGTTATGAACAGGGGTCAAAATTATTTTATCCTGATTTATCTATTTTAGATTTAATTGCTAATTTAGACATTAAGAATGTTATAAATCAAATCAACCAATTCTCAATAATACGCAAAACTATTTAAAAAAAACTTTATTGATTATTACCAAATTTAGTAAGTTTTAGAAAGTTTGGCACTGAAAGTTTGAATTTTTCATCTTGGTTCCTAAAATAGACACTGTCTTTTTTTGTATTTTTTGAAATAAAAGTTCCAGCTCCAATTATATTATTACTTCCTATATTTAAATTATCAGAAATTGTAGAATTCAAACCTAAAAAGGTATTTTCACCAATTTTTGAGAAACCTCCTACAGCACTATTAGAAGCAAGCCAACAAAAATCTCCAATAGACGAATGGTGCCCAATTACAGATCCAGGCCAAATAATCGAACAAGTTCCGATTCTTGCAAAAGGTTGAATTAAAGATCCAGGAAAAATTATTGTTCCCTCAGAATATTTAAATATTTTTGGTTCAAGGCAATCTGGTATCAAACTTCCTACCTGCCAACCATCATTTTTAATTCTGTTATAAACTTTTTGCCTATCAAAATTATTATTTGAATATCCAACGCAAATTATAATTTTGACATCATTTTTGTCAAAATTTTCTTTTAATTTGTCATAAGTAATAATAGGTATCGAAAAATAATTATCAGTTGTAAGTTTTTCAGAATCAACAGTTATGCAACTTATTTGATAATTACTATAAGACTTAAAGTAAGAAATACAACATTTTGAAACTGTACCATAACCAAAAATAATTATTTTGTTATTCATGATTTAATCTTCTTTTTAATTCCAATCTATCTATTTTTCCATTTTTATTCACTGGTAAAGTATCTAAAAAAATATATCTCATGGGTTTCATATAACTAGGTAAATTTTCATGCAAAATTGAATGATTAAAGTTTTTTGTTTCATTATTATTTAGAGAAACAAATGCTATAATTTCTCCAAAACTTAAATTGTCTTTTTGGTGATATATAACGCAAGTTTGGGAAACATTAGTATTACTTGCTATATGAAACTCTATCTCTTCAAGCTCAATTCTATAACCCATATGTTTTATTTGTAAATCTGTTCTTCCTCTAAAATTTAAGAGACCATCAGCGCTAACTTCCACGATGTCACCAGTATAGTAATGGCTGATAATTTCTTCAGAATTAAGTTTTATAATCTTAAATTTTTTGTTTTTTTTATTTATATCATTTATATAACCTGGGGAAATTTGATCACCAATCAAAATCAGTTCTCCTTTTCTTTTATTTTTTGAGATTTTAAAATCATGGTAAGGACTAATATAACCTATTGGACATAGATCATTTAGATCTAAAAATGTATCACTATCAACTTCATAACTTGAGCAAATACAAGTAGCTTCAGTAGGTCCATAAACATTTATAAATTTAGCAGTCTTACAGTAGATATTATAAAACTCCAATAATTTAGTTTTATGAAAACCTTCACCACCAAATATGAAATATTTAATAGAACAAAGACGCTCACTCCTTAAAGATTTCATTTTCATACAATAGATTATAAATGTCGGAACGGAAAACCAATGTGTAACGCTTAGTTTATGTAATAGCTCTATTACTTTTTTTGTATTCCTAATACTCTCTTGAGCTACAGGTACTAGAGTACAACCATTATAAATACTACAATAAAAATCAAATATGGAGTTGTCAAAATACATGGGGTTTAATCCTGATAATTTTGAACTTTTTGAAATCTTAAATCTTTCTTTTGACCAATTAATAAAATTAATAACACTACCAAACTTGATTGGAACACCTTTGGGGATGCCAGTACTTCCAGAAGTAAACATTATGTAACATAAGTCACTAATCAACACATCTTGTGAAATATTTTTTAATATTTTAATTAAAAATCTTAAATCAAAATTAAAAATAGCTTCCTTGAGTTCTAATTTTTCGTAAAGGTTTATGAGTTTTGTAGAAAAGAAATTATATTCAGTTACAGGTTTTAATAATAGTTCTATATTTCTTTTTCTTTTTTTACTAATACTTGGATCTAAATTGGTATATTTTATTCCTTTAATATTGCACGCAATTAAAAGAGCATATGCCCATTTACTTTTATCGTGAAATACAACAATTGTGTTATTTTTTTTTATACCTTTTTTTTCTAAATCATTTATAAAAAAAAAAGAAATTTGAATAAGTTCAAAATAAGATACTTTTGAATTTTCATATTCTAAAGCAACCTTATTAGGATCATCTTTTAAAATTCCAATTATTTTTGAAGAAAGATTGTTATTAAAGGTCAAAATTAAAAAATCCCTCCATCGATTCTAATAACTTGGCCATTGATATAATCATCAGAAAATATATAGATTATAGCCTTGGCAATAGATTCAGTTTTACCAAATGATTTAAGAGAAATTTTTTCTTTTATATCTTGCAGTTTTTTTTTGGTTAAATTTTGTCTTGTCGACTCCACATCGAAATATCCAGGACTTATGCAGTTAAAACGATGTCCTAATGGACCTAACTCTAAAGCGAGTGACCTTGTAAATCCTTCAATTGCTAGCTTTGATGTAGAATATGCTACTTGCCCAGGACAACCTAAAGCCGATATTGAACTTATATTTATTAGGTTACATTTTAATCCAAATTCATTACATATTTTAAGATATTGCTTACTTACTGTAAAAGTTGCACCTAGATTTAAATCTAATACGTGATCAAATTCTGTTTTCGTAAGATATTTTTCTTTCCTCATCAATGAAAAAAATGGACTGTTATGTATTAAGCCAACAAAATTAACCAAATATATAAAATCAGAATGATGTGATGCTATTTTGTTAAAAGTATCATATAGTTTATCTTCATTAAGAACATCACATTCAAAAAAATTACAAATATGACTTTCACTTGGTTTTTTCAAATCCACTATAAAAATATCTTCATATTTTGTTTTTAGATAGTTAAATGTTTCAGTACCTAAAGAACCACTACCTCCTGCAATAATAATGGACACTGATTCTAATCCTCATCTTTTAAAAGAATTTCATAAATTTTTGAAGTAGAGACCATTCCTACCATCTGCTCTTCTGTTAATTCAATCTCGAGTTCTCTTTCTAATCTAGACATAAGTTCCATATGTTTTAATGAATCCCAAGTTTCTGTAATACCATACTCACAATTTATAATATTCTCTACTTTAAGAATTATCTTAAGCGTTTCATCAATTTTTATTTTTTTTAAATTAATTTGATTCATTTCATTAATAAATAAGAGGATTAGGAACTATTCCTATAATAAATTAGAGATATTCTTATATAAATTCTTAAATAATTCAAATTGCTTTGTATATATAGGATCAGGATGTGATTTAATAACTTTTTTTACTGGATTCCATCTATGTATATCCTCTCTTTCAACATCTCCTAGAGCTAATGCAGCTAGAAATGAATTACCATAAGACGCACCAATAGTTTTAACTTTCAATTCTTGATTCAAATTTGAAACATTAGAAATTGTAGTTATCCAAATTTTGTTTTTTACACCTCCACCCACTGCAAATATTTTTTCAGGAGAAAAACCACATTCTTTAAATGTTTCCAGAATATGATTTGCTCCATAACTAATCCCCTCAATTATAGATCTGTAAATATCTTCTCTTTTATGTGTTAAATTTAAACCAAAAATTATTCCACATGCATCAGGATTTTGAATTGGTGTCCTTTCACCCGAAAAATATGGAAGTGTTATTAAATTTTTTGATCCAATTGGACTTTTTTCTGCCATTCTTGATAACTTATTAAAAGCATTTTCTGAGTTAAGATCTTTTGCAAATTCTTTTTTAAACCATTGTGTTATGGTTCCGCTTGTAGAAGTACCTGCCATTAAAGCAAATTCATTTTTGAATAACCATGGAGCAGACCATAATGTTTCATTTGACTTATTACCATTTGTTAGACCAATAAAAAACATTGTAGATCCATACATAATCATAATATCGCCAGTATCCTTTACCCCTACACTTATAGCTTCTGCTGCTGCGTCTATTGTTCCTACAGTAACCGGCGTTCCTTGTTGCAAAGTAGTTTCTAATGAAGCTTGCTTTGTAATATATCCAGCGATCTCTGTTGACCACTTTAATTCAGGGAGTTTTGATATATCAATTATATCTTTTGAAAGTTTACTACTCCACTTAAGATTCAATTTATCATAAAGAGGCGTAAAGTTGGCAGCAGTATAATGATCTATAACACATTGATCTGTAAGTTTTTGAACTATAAAAGTTGTAGATGTTACTATTTTTTCTGCTTTTTTATAAATATCAGGATGATGGGTCTTAAGCCAAAGAATTTTTGGCCCAATTGATTGAGAGGTTAAGGCATTTCCCCCAAAATTAAAAATTTTTTCATTTCCTAATGTATTATTTAAATAATTAATCTCATTAGTCGCCCTTGTATCAACTCCATATAAGACACCAGAATACAACGGTTCTGTTTTATTATCTATTGGTAACATACATGGACCAATTGCACTAACTGCAACACATTTTATTTGCTCAGGAAAAATATCTTTTTTCTTTAAAAGTTGTTTTGTTATCTTTACAAAATCTCCCCACCATACATCTTTAGGTGAGTGTTCGGCCCAACCAGGCTTTTGCACGATCATTTCATGCTTTATAGATGCTTGATTATAAATATTTCCTTCATGGTCAACCAATACACCTTTTGTTTCATATGTTCCAATATCAACTCCAAGATATAATTTTTTAACCATTATATATTCCCTTAATAACTGTCATTAAATTCCTCCAAAGAAAATAAAAAATCACAATTCATTCTTATAATTTTATAAAAAATTTTTAAAAAGATTAATAGCAATTTAAATAAAATCAAACCTATACGATTTAAAAAGTCCATGCTTAAATATTCATTTAATATTATTGAAAATATCTGCTATGTATTTAGTTACCTAATTCTTTAAAAGAAAAAGATTAAGTTATTGGATTGGGATACAAACAATTCAAGCAATTTTATTAATACTAATTAAATGATACTTTCCTTAGGAATAGATATTGGTACTTCTGGAGTAAAAACAGCAACCTTAAATAGTGAAGGTGACGTTATTAGCAATTCTAGTATTAAACATGAGCTTCAAAATTTAGATAATATCAATCCATCTGTTTGGTGGAAAACAGTAAAAAAAGCAATTAAATTAAACCTTATCGATCTTTACAGTAAAGGAATAAACTCTTCTAAAATAAAAAAAATAGCAGTGGACGGTACTTCTGGTACAGTATTACTGGCAAATGAAAACTTACAGCCTGTAACCAGAGCTCTAATGTATAATGCAACAGGTTTTGTAAAAGAAGCAAAAAAAATTGAAAAATATTCTCCTGAAAATCACATTGCAAAAGGTCAAAACTCAACTCTTTCAAGGGCCTTAAGACTAATAAAAGAAGATAAAAATAGAAATGCAAAATATTTGATGCACCAGGCAGACTTTATAGTAGCCAATTTATTAAACAAAGGTGGATTATCAGATGAAAACAATACTCTTAAATTAGGATATGATTTAAAAAAAAATGACTGGCCTGAATGGATCCATAGGACAGGTTTAAAAAAAAATTTATTGCCTAAAGTATACCCCGTTGGAGCTCATCTTGGAAAATTAAATGAGGTCATTGCTAATGAACTTGGTTTGAATAAAAAAACTAATATTTATGCTGGAACTACTGATGGAAATGCAGGATTTTTAGCATCTTCAAAATTTAAAATAGGATCAGCAGTGACTTCTTTAGGAAGTACTTTGACAATAAAAGTACTATCGGAGATTCAAATTGAGGATTCTAATGTAGGCCTTTATTCTCATAAATTAGGAAAGTATTGGCTAGTTGGTGGGGCATCTAATACAGGTGGAAATGTGCTTGAAAAATATTTCTCTAAAAATCAAATAATAAACCTGAGTAAAGAAATAAATCCAAATAACTCAAGTGGACTGGAATACTATCCTCTTGCAAATATTGGAGAACGTTTCCCAGAAAATAATCCAGAACACAAACCTAAACTAATTCCTCGACCAAACGATGAAACTCTATTTCTTCATGGTTTGTTAGAAGGTATGGCAAAAATAGAAAAAAAGTCTTATGAGGTTATTCATCAGCTTGGTGGGAGTTTTCCAGAACATATAATTACAGTTGGTGGTGGTTCAAAAAATTTAGTATGGGAAAAAATTAGAATGAGGATAATTAAAACAAAAATTTCATCAGGAATAAATATAGAAGCTGCAGTTGGAGCTGCAAAGATTCCTTTTTTATTTGGAAATTAGAATATATAGCAACGATAGAATTTTTTTATGGTTTGTATTATCTAACTGACTAGTCTATTTTATATTCTAATTTTAATTAAAGACGAACAGTTTGATGGCCACTAGTAATAAATCCTTTGTAAAATTTGAAAATGTTCAAAAAAGCTATGATGGCGAAGTACTAGTCGTTAAAGACTTGAATCTAGAGATATCTAAAGGTGAATTCTTGACTATGCTGGGACCTTCTGGTTCTGGTAAAACCACATGCTTAATGATGTTAGCTGGTTTTGAAACTGCAACTCATGGAATAATATCATTAGATGGTAATCCTATTAATAATATACCTCCCCATAAAAGGGGTATTGGAATGGTTTTTCAAAATTATGCTCTATTTCCTCATATGACAGTCTACGAAAATCTTTCTTTTCCACTGGAAGTAAGAAAATTAACTAAAACCGTAAGGGAAGAAAAAATCAAGCGAGCTCTAGATATGGTTCAAATGAGAGAATTTGGGAACAGAAGACCAGCACAGCTATCTGGAGGGCAACAACAAAGAATAGCTTTAGCTAGATCTTTAGTTTTTGAACCCGAGTTGGTTTTAATGGATGAACCCTTAGGTGCACTTGACAAACAGTTAAGAGAGCACATGCAATATGAAATAAAACATCTACATGAACGACTTGGTGTAACTGTAGTTTACGTTACACATGATCAGTCTGAAGCATTAACTATGTCAGATAGAGTAGCAGTATTCAATGATGGAGTTATTCAACAATTGGCATCACCACCCAATTTATATGAAAAACCTGAAAATGCATTTGTGGCTCAATTCATTGGGGAAAATAATAAAATAATGGCTGAAGTAGTCGATGTAAAAGGTTCTGTGGTTACTGCAAAAACGTCTAAAGGTAATTTATTAAAAAGTAAAAAAGTGAATTGTGATAAAATTGGTTCAAAAACAACATTATCAATTAGACCCGAGCGTATTAAGGTAGGTACTAAAGGAGAAAACACATCTGAAGCAAAAGTTCTTGAATTAATTTATATTGGGGATCATATAAGATGTAGAATGCTGGTAGAAGGTGATGAAAATTTCATTGTTAAGATACCTAACGCAAAAAGTATTTCAAATTTAAAAATAGGACTAAAAACTAAAGTGAGCTGGTCTACTAGTGACTGTCGTGCACTTGATAGATTGGTGCAATAATATATTATCTGTTTTAGTTCGTTTTATTATTTTAACGAATCGTTAATTAATGGGAGATAAAAATGAAATTATTTAAATTTACATTTGCTTCTATAAGTGCATTGATTGTTGCTTTTAGTGCAAATGCAGACTCAATAACTGTAGTGTCTTGGGGAGGTGCATATACTAAATCCCAAGTTGAAGCTTATCATAAACCATGGTCACAAAAGACTGGGCACCAGGTTGTATCAGAAGATTATAGCGGTGGTTTAGCTGAAGTAAAAGCACAAGTTGAATCAGGTAATGTTACTTGGGATGTTGTAGATGTAGAGCTGTCTGATGCTCTTCAAGGTTGTGATGAAGGGATATTAGAAGAGATTGACCATTCAACATTACCAGCTGCTCCAGATGGTTCACCAGCAACGCAAGACTTTCTACCAGGTGCTTTACAAGACTGTGCAGTAGGAAACATTGTTTGGTCAACATTATATGCATACGACAAGACTAAATTTGATACACCTCCAACAACTATGGCTGACTTTTTTGATATTGAAAAATTTCCAGGCAAGCGAGGTATGAGAAAATTAGGAAAAGCAATGTTAGAAATGGCTCTAATGGGAGATGGAGTTCCTGCTGCTGAAGTGTATGACTTATTAGGTACAGAGGAAGGTGTTAAAAGAGCCTTTGCTAAACTTGATACCATAAAAGATCATGTTGTTTGGTGGGAAGCAGGTGCACAACCACCCCAACTTCTTGCAGATGGTGAAGTTAGTATGACCATTACTTGGAATGGTAGAATTTTCAACGCTATAGCTCAAGAAAAACAACCTTTTGGATTGGTATGGGACGGTCAAATATATGACCTTGACCTTTTTGTTATTCCAAAAGGAAGTAAGAATAAAGAAGCTGCTCTTGATTTCATCCGTTTCTCAACAGACACTAAGAGATTGGCTGATCAGGCTAGTTGGATACCTTACGGACCACTAAGAAATTCTTCAATTCCTTTAATTGGGACTTTCCAC
The DNA here is from genome assembly GCA_902614945.1 of uncultured Alphaproteobacteria bacterium. Lineage (GTDB taxonomy): Bacteria > Pseudomonadota > Alphaproteobacteria > Rhodobacterales > Rhodobacteraceae > CACIIZ01. The sequence goes on along the minus strand of CACMNE010000001.1, from coordinate 44,620 downwards.
AGTGATTCTTCCATTAAAATGATTGATCATATGCCAACGACAGAAGTTGCATTGAAAAATGCTCTTCAAAATGATTTTGAGTTTTGGGCAGATAACGGTGAAGAACTCAATGAAAGGTTTAATGCTTGGTTAGCTAACTAAAATTTGAACTTAAATTATGCACATAGGGTTAAACTCTATGTGCATTTTTTTATTATTAAACTAATCTGTGATAAATATGCTGGCATCCCAAAATGAAAAAAGAAAAGAGATGCTCTCGAATGATGGAATACCTCTCAAGAAAAAGTTATCTAGAGCACTATTCCAAAGTAGATTAAGAGCTTTTGGTTTGGTTACTCCTTTGCTTTTACTAATTACAGTTGGGTTTGTTTTTCCAATAATTGTTTTTCTAACACGTGGAGTTTATAACGACACTTTTGAAAAATATATGGTTAATCTCACACCCATCCTTGCGGAATGGGACGGTAAATCTGAGCCAACTGAGGAGATGTATGAGGCCTTGGTATTAGATTTAGTATGGTTAAAGAAAACTAAAAATATTGGAAAAGTAGCAAGTCGTATGAATCGAGAAATGTCTGGTTCACGATCCTTATTCACTAGTTCAGCAAGAAAAGCCAAAAAACTAGAAGCACCCTTTAAAGAATCTCTAATTGGTGTAAAAAAGAAATGGGGGAATCTTGAAACCTGGAGAGCAATGAAAGTTACATCTCATTCTCTAACTCCTGTTTTTTTGGCATCTGCTCTAGATATGAAATATACTGCTGAAGGTTCTTTCATTCAAAAATCAGAGGATAGACGTATTCATGTAAAGTTGTTTATTAGAACTTTAGAAATATCTCTAGTTGTAGTAATTGCAGGATTAATTTTGGGCTATCCAGTAGCATTCCTACTAGCTAACCTCCCAATTAGAATATCTAATTTGCTTCTTATTTTAGTATTATTACCTTTTTGGACATCATTATTGGTAAGGACAACAGCTTGGATTGCTATGCTACAGGGTCAAGGGGTATTGAATGATTTGTTTGTTGTTTTTGGAATAGCAACTGATGAAGACAGATTTACTTTGATTTATAACAAAGCCGGCACATTAATTTCAATGACGCACATTTTACTACCATTCATGATATTACCAATATATTCGGTTATGAAAACAATACCTCCTTCTTACGTAAGAGCTGCAAAATCAATGGGAGCAACGAATTGGACTGCTTTTTGGCGTATATATTTTCCTCAAACAATACCTGGAATAGGAGCCGGCGCTATATTAGTTTTTATTTTAGCTATAAGTTTTTACATAACACCTGCCTTAGTTGGTGGTCAGGATGGAACCATGATTTCAAATTTTATTGATTATCATATGAGAAAATCTCTTAATTGGTCTCTAGCGGCCGCAATGGGCGGAGTTCTTCTGGTTATAATATTATTTTTGTACTGGATTTATGACCGCGTCGTAGGAATAGATAATATGAAATTAGGATAACCTTTGCATAAACCATTTCAATATATACCACCTAAACCACCTATGTGGTTTAATCTTCTTTGGCCAGGCATTTTTGGAGCAATTTTAGGTTTTTTGACTGCAACGGGCCAAAAAGATCTAATGCTAATTTATGCCATTTTAGGCTTAGCTATTTTTACTACACTTACTTATGTGTGTATTAAAATATTAAAAGGGAGTTTATATTCTTCAATTTTATGTTCTTCAATTTTATTTTTCAGTTCTCTAATTTATTTTGGTCTTACTTACTCAATAATTTTAGCAATAATAGGTTGGTTTTTAGGAAAAATCAGTTTATGGCTTTCTTCTGGTAATTATCGGTTGGGTCTTCCACCCTATGCAACTTCAATGGAAGTTTTATGGTTTTATGGATTTAGATTTATTTGTGGCTTGATATTTCTTTTCCTTATAGCTCCTATCCTTATTGTTTTTCCTCTTAGCTTTAATATAGAACCCTACTTTAGTTTCACAGAAGGAATGCTAAATTTCAATCCTGATGCTTATTCTTTAAGATGGTATAAAGATATTCTTTACAATGGGATGGTTGCTCCTCAAGCAATTGAAGGCTGGTGGTCTGATCTTTGGGCTAATGCTCAATGGATACGATCTATTAGGAATAGTTTTATAATTGGTATTTTTTCTACTTTAATAGCAACTTCAATTGGAACACTAGCTGCAATAGGTTTATCAAGAAGTGAAATGCCCTATAGGCGACCTATAATGGCACTTTTAATTTCACCGATGGTAGTACCTTTAGTAATAATTGCTTCTGGATTATTTTTCTTTTTTTCAGATGTTGGGATTGCTAAAACATATATTGGTGTAATTTTAGCGCATGCCGTACTTGGTACACCTTTTGTTATTATTACAGTAACGGCTACATTAGTTGGTTTTGATAAAAGTTTAACCAGAGCAGCAGGTAGCTTAGGGGCAGGACCAGTTAATACTTTTTTTAAAATACAAATGCCATTGATATTACCTGGGGTAATTTCTGGAGCTTTATTCGCATTTATAACATCCTTTGACGAAGTTGTCGTAGTTTTACAGTTAGCTGATGTTAGGCAAAGAACAATACCAAGACAAATGTTTTCCGGTATCAGAGAACAAATTAGTCCAACAATTTTAGCAGTTGCAACAATTCTAGTTATAATTTCAATTATACTTCTAACAGTTGTAGAGTTATTGAGAAGAAGATCTGAAAGACTTAGGGGGATCAGAAATTAAAATAATGAAACGGGTTTAAAAATGCATAACTCTAAAATACCTGAGTACATCAAAGAACGTGTAATTAAACGCCGAGGTAAACTTAATATACATGAAAAAATTAATCCTAAAACTACTGCATTGTTGATCATAGACATGCAAAATTGTTTTATTATTCCAAATCTTTCTATAGTAGAAGTACCTGGGGTTGAAGCGATAGCACCCAATATAAATAAAATTGCTAAATCATTAAGAAAATCAGGTGGTCATATAGTTTGGACTAAACATAGGTATACATCTGAATGGATTTCTTGGTATGAAAACTTTTGTGGTAAGGAAAGTAGAAAAAAAATAATAGAAGATACTAAAGAAGGTTCGTTTCCTGGTGAGTTATGGAGTGGAATGGACGTACAAAAAGATGATAAAATAATAATAAAAAATCGTTCAAGTGCATTAGCTCCTGATGTTTTTGACCTAAAGAAATATCTAATCAAAAAAAATGTTGATACTTTAATTATTACGGGAACTTTGAGCAATGTGTGTTGTGAGTCTACTACTAGAGACGCAATGTTTTTAAATTATAAAACCATTTTTGTAGAAGATGCAAATGGAACTAGAAGTGATGAAGAGCACAATTCTACACTTATAAATATGATACAATTCTTTGCAGACGTAAGAAGTACTAAAGATGTATTAAAGTTAATAGATAATAATTAATGGATCATTCTTTAAGTAAAAGAAAGTCAATTGATGTATAGAATTGCGGTAGACATAGGAGGGACTTTTACTGATATAGTTTTAGAAGATAAAGAAAGTATTTTATCAGAAAAAGTGTTAACTACTACAACCAACCCAGAGATAGGCGCAATAACAGGTATTCAAAATATTATTAAAAAAAAAGGTATATCATTTAATCAAATAAATACAATAATTCACGGAACCACTCTTGCTGCAAACTCTATAATTCAAAGAAAAGGGGCTAAGACTGCTTTTATAACTACAAGTGGTTTTAGGGACATCTTAGAGATGCAATATGAAAAGCGTTTTGACCAGTACAATTTGAATATTAAACTCCCACAACCCCTAGTTCCAAGGAATCTTCGATTTACTCTTAAAGAAAGATGCTTGGCTTCTGGAAAAATAATGTTGAAGCCAAAAATAAATGAAATAAAGATTTTAGCAAAAAAATTAGCTTTATTAAAAATTGAGGCAATTGCAATTGGATTTTTACATTCTTACACTAATGCTGAAAATGAGCTATTTGTCAAAAATACACTAAGAAAATATCTCCCTCCAAAAATCACTTTGTGTACAAGCCATCAAATTTGTCCAGAAGTAAGGGAGTATGAAAGATTTTCAACAACCGTCGCCAACAGTTTTGTTAGACCTTTAATGATAAGATATTTAGATTCTCTAGAAAAATCCTTAATTAAGTTAGGTTTCAAAGGGAAAATGTTTTTGATTTCGTCTGATGCTGGGATCACGACTATTTCTCAGTCTAAGAAATTTCCTATTAGACTAGTGGAGTCTGGTCCTGCTGGTGGTGTTGCCTTAGCTTCTTATATATCTAAATCATTAAATGAAAATAAATCTATATCGCTCGATATTGGAGGGACTACTGCTAAAATTTGTTATTTAAAAAATGGAAATGCCATTAAGGAAAGAAAATTTGAAATTGCTAGATCAGACATAAGCAAAAAAGGTAGTGGTTTACCCCTCAAAATACCATCAATTGATTTATTAGAAATTGGTGCTGGAGGTGGTTCAATAGCAAAAGTTGATGATACTGGAAGAATTAAAATTGGTCCCGAAAGCATGGGAGCAAATCCAGGACCATCTTGCTATAATCTAGGAGGTCAAAAACCAACAATTACTGATGCAAATTTAATTATTGGCAGAATAACTGAGAAAAAATTTTCTGATAATAGTATTTCTCTTAAGAAAAAAAACTCTAACAAAGCAATAAAAGAAAATATAGAAAAAGTTTTAAATTTTAATTCAACAGAATGGGCAGCTGTTGGAATAATTGAAATGGCGGAAGAATTCATGGCAAATTCAGTTCGAACTCACGGAATTGAAAATGGAAAAAAAATAAAAGAGCATACTTTAATTGCAACTGGAGGAGGTGGACCACTACATAGCATTGGTATTGCAAAAAAATTAGGAATAAGAAAGATTATTATACCTAAAATGGCTGGGGTAGGTTCTGCTCTGGGTTTCCTTTATACTCAAGCAAATTACCAAATAGCAAAAAGTATACTAAAAATTATCCATGAAGTAGATTTAAAAAAAATAAATTCAATAATTCATCAATTAATTTTAAAAGCAAAAAATACTATAATAGATACTGGAGTTACAAAAAATAATGTTAAAACTGCTTTAACCATAGAAGCTAGATATAAAGGTCAAGGTCATCAACTCAGAATAGGATTAAGTAAAAGTTTAAAAACGGAGGATGATCTAAAAGAATTAAAAAACAAGTTTATAAAAAAATATAAAAAAAGGTATGGTTTTATAATGCCAAACGTACCTGTTGAAATAGTATCTATATTAGTTACCTGTTCACAAAAGAAAAAAGAGACAACATTTAACAATACCAATTTGCTTAGTTCTAAAGTATATAAAAAAAATATTATTAAAAATAATAGAATTTTTGATTTTTCATCCAATGGCTGGGTAAATTATAAAACTATTGATAGAGAAAATTTAAATGGTGGATTTAAGATGGATGGAACGGCTTTAATAAGAGAAAATCAAACTACAACAGTTATTCCAAAGCATTGGAAGCTTAGCACTCATCGTCTTGGTCATCTAGTTATAAAAAAAATGAATAAAAAATGAAAAACTCAAAATATATTCGCAATAGTATTATTTGGAATCAACTAATTTCGATATGCGAAGAACAAGCAAATGTTTTGCTCAAGGTTGCTTTTGGAGCTCTAGTAAGAGAAGCAGGAGATATTTCCGCAGGTATTTTTAATCATAAGGGTAAAATGCTTGCTCAAGCTGTAACTGGTACACCTGGACATGTAAACACTATGGCAGAAGCAGTACCAAAATTTTTAAAAATAATTGCTCCAGAAAACTTAAGAAAAGGCGATGCTTTAATTACTAATGATCCCTGGATTGGCGCAGGTCATATTTTTGACTTTGTAGTCGTTTCACCAATATTTATTAAAAATAAAATAATTGGTTATTTCGCATCCACATGTCATATCGTAGACGTAGGTGGAATAGGATGGTCTGCTGAAGGTAAATCTTTTTTTGAAGAGGGAATTCTTATTCCCGTTAGTTTTTTGCGAAAAAAAAAATCTATCAACGAAAGTCTTTTAAAAATTATAACTGCAAATTCACGAGTACCCAATGACGCTAGAGGTGATGTATTATCACTTATGAGTTGTAATGATGCAGGGATAAATAGATTGATTGATTTATTAAAAGAAAATTCTCTTACTAATTTATCAGAAACCTCTAAATTTATTTTTGATCAATCAAGAATTTCAATGAAAAAAATAATAAGTGAACTAAAAAAAGGTATATTTAAAAACAAAACTCAATTAGATGGGTATGATACTCCAATAAATTTAGAAGCTGAACTTGAAATAACAGACAAAAATATATTAATCAATTTAGAAAAATCATCAAAAGCCACTTCAAGAGGTATAAACTGTCCTATTAACTACTCTGTTGCATATGCATCTTATGGTGTAAAGGCTGCAATTGCACCAGAAATACCAAATAATTCAGCAACGTTAAGTTTTATTAAAGTAAAAGCGCCATCAGGATTAATTGTAAGTGCAATTAAACCCAGCCCAGTCACAGCAAGACACGTTGTTGGACAGGCTTTACCTGATCTAGTACTTGGATGCCTATACCATATAATTCCTGATAAGATCCCTGCAGAAAGCTCCGGTGCTCTTTGGACAATATCCCTTAGACATGATGGAGATCATCCATTTAATTCCTTAAATGTAGCACTCGGTGGAATGGGAGCAAAACCTAATGGGGATGGATTATCTACAACTGCATTTCCATCAGGAGTAGGGTCGATTCCAATTGAAATTGTTGAAAATGAAGCACCAGTTCTTTATGAAATGAAGGAGTTTATGAAAAATAGTGGGGGTATCGGTAAATATAGGGGAGGATTAGGTCAAAAAATAGTAATTAAATGCATTGAAAATAAAGAAATGAAAATTTCTGCAGCTGCTTTTGAGAAAATAACAAAAGGTCCATCTGGCCTTAAGGGAGGACTAAGTGGGTCACCAGGTCAGGTAAAAATAAGTGATGGAACTAAAATTAAAGATAAAGGAACGTATATAATTCCCAAGGGTAAAAAGGTTATAATAATTACACCAGGAGGTGGTGGTTATGGTAATCCCAAAGATAGAGATCAAAATCAAATAAAAAATGATATAAAATTTGGTTTAGTTAATAAATAAACAACTAAACAATATTTATTTTTATTGTATAATATATTTTAAATATATTTATGGAGAACATTATGAAAGAAAATTTTGATGCAATAGTTATTGGTGGTGGAATAATTGGTTGTGCTATAGCGTATGAGTTGTCCAAAAAATCTTATAAAGTTGGATGTATAGAAAAAAACCAGAAAACTGGATCAGGTTCAACTAGTAATTCTTGTGCAATTATAAGAACTCACTATTCAACCCTAGACGGAGCAGCAATGGCAAAGTCCAACTATCCTTTCTGGGAGAATTGGCGTGATTACTTAAATGCACCTAATAATGAAATCCTTGCTAAATATAAAGAAGTAGGTTGTTTTTTTACTTGCTTTAAAAAAAATCAATATGGCCAAAAATTAGAGGAAATAGCTCTGGAGATTGGAATTCCATATGAAGTCTTAACCCCTGCAAAAATGAAGAAACTTTTACCCATTATTAATCCTGGTCATTTTTACCCTGCAAAGGCGTTAACTGACAAAAACTTTGGAGAAAAAAATGGCAACCTGAGATATGTTCTCCACTTTCCAAAGGCAGGTTATATAAGTGATCCCATGTTTGCTACTCAAAATATTGAAAATGCAGCTAAGAGAGTTGGTGCAAAATTCTTTCTTGGTACAAAAGTTATTGAAATTCACAAAAATAATAATCAAGTAACAGGTGTCTCTACTGATAAAGGAGATTTATTTTCAGCACCTATTATAATAAATGCATCTGGACCTCATTCCTTCAAAATAAACGAAATGGCGGAGGCTACAAAAGATATGACCATCTCTACAAAAGCATTAAGAGTTGAAGTGGCACATGTTCCTTCTCCTAAAAACTTCAATTTTGAAGAGAATGGATACATTTGTTCTGATGATGACATTGGAGGGTATTGGAGACCTGAGGTTGGGAATAAAATCTTAGTCGGAAGTCATGATCCCGAATGTGATGAAATTGAGTGGGTTGATCCAGACAATTATAATGCAGAACCCACTAACCAAGTACGTGTGCAAGCAATGAGAGCTGCACAAAGATTTCCATCACTTGAAATACCAAATAATGTTCAAGGAATTGCAGACTTATATGACGTTTCGGATGACTGGATACCTATCTATGATAAATCTTCTATTGATGGTTTTTATATGGCAATAGGTAGTAGTGGTAATCAATTTAAAAATGCACCAGTTGCGGGCAAAATGATGGCAGAATTAATTGAGTACGTATCCAAAGGTAATAATCATGATGAAGCCCCATTAATTTTTAAATTACCAAACCTTGATTATAATCTTGACTTATCTTTTTTTTCTAGAAAAAGGAAAATTAATAAAGAAAGTAGCTTTTCAGTAGTAGGTTAAAATTTTATAATGAATAGTATAGCATTTATAGATTGTTATGGAGATTTGGCAGAAAGATTTACTCCAGAAATGCAGAAATTTTTACCTGAACTAAAAGTTATTTATGGTAAAACATTAAACGAAAAAGATATAATCAAAAGAATAGGAAATCATACTAATATTTTAGTTTATATGGCTTTCATCTCAAAAAAAGTTTTAAAATCTTGTAAAAATTTAAAATCGATAGCATATCTAAGCACTGGTTTAAAGACGCATGGTGATCTTGAAACTGCAAAAATTCTTAGTATTAAATTTGAGGGCGTTAAAGACTATGGGAATATAGCTGTTGCAGAACATACTATAACCTTAGCATTAGCATCTCTTAAACGTATCGTTGAAATGGATAATATAGTAAGATCAAATAATTGGTCTTTACTTAAAACAGAAGAATTTTCTAGTAAAACATTTGGTCTGATTGGTTTTGGAGGCATCGGCAGAGAAACTGCAAAAATGGCAACCGCACTTGGTGCAAGGACAATTGCGTGGAACAGAACAAAAAAAGAAGAAGATGGAGTTGAGTTTTTACCTTTAGAAAGAGTTTTGTCTGAATCTGATATTTTATCTTTTCATCTAGCTTTAAACGACCAAACTATTTCTTTCCTTGATGACGAAAAGCTTTATAAAACAAAAAAAGGAGTTATTTTTGTAAATACATCGAGAGCTGAGGTTTTCAATGAAAAGACTATATTGAAGGGTCTATCAACAGGTCATATTAAACACTGTGCCATGGATGTTTTTCATGAAGAACCATTACCTAAAAATCACCAATTCCTTAATTCAAAAAGTGTAACTCTTACCCCGCATTCTGCATGGGTTACAAGCCAAGCAATTGATAGACTTCTTTGGTCAGGTTTAAAATTACTAAAAATACATTCAAACGAACATAAATAAATTTAGGTAGAATTTTTAATTTAGTAATTTTAAGAAATCATTTATTCTTTGACATGCATTCTTAAGATCATCTTCTGATTTTGCAAAACAAAGTCTAAAATAACCAGGAGTACCAAATTCCGATCCAGGCACTACGGCTACACCATATTTTTCAAGCAATAACTGACAAAAATCTCTATCATTATTTATGGTATTAATACCATTAAATTTTTTTCCAACTAGTGCCTCACAGGAAATAAAATGATAAAATGCACCTTCTGGGTTATTAAAGGAATCCTTAAATGAATTTCCTAAACTATTAGAAACAATATCTCTTCTAATTGTATACATTTTAAGCCAGTCATTTAGAAAATTTTGTTCTGCATCAAGTGCTGCGATTGCGGCCTCTTGCCCTATTGTTGAGGCATTAGTTGTTGACTGTCCTTGTAGTTTAATCATTGCCTCAATAAGTTCAAAATGACCTGCAGCATAACCTATTCGCCAACCTGTCATGGCATATGATTTTGAGAACCCATTAACAGTAAGTATACGATCAATTAAATTAGGCGCTACTTCTGCTAGAGTATGGAATTTTTTTCCGTCGAATACAATTTTTTCATAAATATCATCACATAAAATATTTATCTGAGGGTAGTTAATTAAAACTTGAGAAAGGGCTAAAAGTTCATCCCAAGTGTAAACAGCCCCAGACGGATTGCCTGGTGAATTTAGTATTAACCACTTAGTTTTTGGATTAATTACCTCAACTAACTTTTCTAAAGAAATCTTAAAATTGTTTTTTAGGTCACAATTTAAAATAATGGGTATTCCATCAGCAATTTTGACCATTTCAGGGTAACTTACCCAGTACGGGCTAGGAATAATTACCTCATCACCCGTATTAATGGAGCAATAAAGTGCATTAAAAATAAGTTGCTTTGCTCCTGCACCAACCACAATTTGGTTATCATTATAATTAATATTATTTTCTTTTCTTAGTTTTTCAGTAATTTTATTTTTTAATTCTGGGGTACCCGATACTGAAGTGTATTTTGTAGCACCATTTTTTGCAGATTGGTAGGCGTATTTAATGATAAATTCTGGAGTATTAAAATCTGGTTCTCCTTCCCCAAGTTCAATAATATCTTTACCTTCAGCCTTTAATTGCCTTGCTTTTTGTGCTAAAATTACAGTTCCTGATGGTGAAATCTTCAACATCTTTTTGCTTAATTGCATTTTAAATCCTATTATTAAAACACCTCTATAATAAAAGTTGTAAAAATAAATTTAAAGAAAAAAATAAATGATACCATATGACCCTAACAGTGCAATTTTACAATTTGATGGTAATCGTATGGACTTGGTTATTGAATATCGAAATAATATAAGGGGACCTTACAGTTTAGCACTACAACAAATTTTGGATAAAATGCGTACTACTCCTTTAAAAGGAAGATTTGTTATCTTAATAAAAAAACCCTTTAAAGAGTTCCAATTAGCACAATTGTCAGGGATTAGAGGAAGTAATCCAGAAATAGTAAAGGGAGTAATTTACAAATCAATTGCAGAAGCAGAATGGGATATTTTTAAAAGAAGATGGTTTTTATTAACTGGGATTAAAGTTACTGTAGAGGATCCAAAATTATGAAATCAACTACTGGAATTATTGGATACTTTTTCCCATTATCAGTACAACCAAAAAATCAAACTGAACTAAAAATCTCTAGTAAATTGCCCTCTGATTGTACAGTGGAGGTTTTAAGGGTAATTTGTGCTGACATTGATCCAAACGGACCAGGTGAAAAATACGAAAAAGTTTCTTGGTTTAAAAAACAAAAAATAAAAGTAAAAAATCAGCATATAAATTTAGGATCATTTGCTATTATTGATCCCGCACCTGATATAGTAGATAAAGAGATTATTAAGTTACAACTAAGTGTTTTCCCTACAATGAGGAAGAAAACTCCCCAAGTTATTTTCCACTGGGGACAATTTAAAATTCTAATCAATAACCAAAATAAGTTATGCGTTGTTAAAGAAAGTGATGAGATCTTAATCTGTTCTAAAATTAAATTAAGAGAATGGCTATACCTTGAGTTAGAAATTAATTTAAGGGAAAAGCAAATATCATTATTTTCAAAATATTTATCTCCTTATAGCAATATAGATGAAGGAATTGTAAATAAAATAAAGATAAATGATCTTTCTTTTCCTAGAAAATCTGAACCTATTATATTTGCTGCTGCACATAATTACCATACCGATAAAATCAAAACAGAGTTCCATTTTAATGGTAAAATTGATAGCCCAAAAATTATAAATGAAAATAAAAAAATTATTTCCTATTGGGATTTTTCTGAAGGAATTACCTCAAATAAAATTTTCGATAAAGGAACACAAGTTACAAATGGAATTCTACATAATGTTCCAATGAGAGCTGCTACAGGTATCAAATGGGATGGCAGCTGTCACAGTTGGCTACAAGATAAAAAACATTATACTGCTATTCACTTTCATGAAGATGATATCACTGATTGTATGTGGGAAACTAATATAATTTTAGATGTTCCAGCATATGCAAAATCGGGTTACTACATTGCAAGGTTAGTTAATAAAACAGTACAAAGTGATGTCCCCTTTTTTATTTCTGTGGATGAAACTGCCCATAAATCAGATATACTTTTTATTGCTCCAACTGCTACATATCTTTCATATTCAAATACTCATGTTAAATTTGATAGTCATAATACAGAAAATCTTTTTGAAGCACCTATAGCACTTAGTGAAGATGAACTTTATTTAAATAAACATAGAGAATTAGGTTTGTCACATTATGATACGCATGCAGATGGTTCAGGTGTTATATATGTGAGTGAAAAGCGTCCCATATTGAATATGAGACCTGGTATATATACTTTTAACTACATTAATGATACACATATCATAAAGTGGTTAGAATTAAAAAAATTTGATTATGATTTAACTACAGATTACGAATTACATAACTTAGGCACAAAATTACTAAAAAATTATAAAATCATAATTACTGCTTCCCACCCCGAATATTATTCAACAGAAATGTGGAATGCTATTTATGAATTTCAAAACAATGGTGGACGACACTTATATTTAGGAGGCAATGGATTTTATTGGAAAATGGCATATTCAAAAAATTTTCCTGGAGTTATAGAAAATAGAAGAGGTGCATCAGGTGTACGTACATGGGAGGGTGAACCTGGAGAACACCATTTGAGTTTTAATGGAGAGCTAGGAGGACTTTGGCGAACGAATGGAAGAGCTCCTCAAACCTTGGTTGGGATTGGTTTTAGTGCAACCTACTTTTTAAAATCAACATATTTTAAAAAGCTTAATATCAAAGAAACCACTGAATTGAATTTCATTTTTGAAGGAGTTTCGGAGGACACTTTTGGTAATTTTGGTTTTAGAGGTGGTGGATGTGTAGGTTTAGAAATAGACAGATTTGAGCATAATTTAGGATCACCCAAAAATACAGTTGTGCTTGCTACATCTGTTGGAATTGGTTCTGCAGGACTGTTGACAGGAGAAGAATTTATTACCACAACTCGTGCTCTGGATGGAAGTCAACATGCTCATGTTCGAGCAGATATGGTCATTTTCTCAACATCTTCGGGAGGAGCTGTTTGGTCAACAGGCTCTATAGCATGGGCAACATCTCTTTTATGGAATAATTGTGAAAACGATGTATCAAAAATAACTGAAAATGTAATTAATAGATTTCTGAAACCTGAAAAAATACATTTAATTGATACAGTTTAAAAATCCCAACCAAAAAAGCTATATTATTGGATATATAGCATTTTTGGAAAGATGAACCCGTACTTCTTCGTTAGTATCAAAATCTTGGAAATTTAAAATTTTTGAGTTATTTGCATTTATTAAAATAACTGGTCCATCTTTAATTTTTACTTGGTATTGAATTGTAGATCCTAGATAAATCTTTGATTTTATAAATCCCAAAAAATCCTCTTTGTTTGAGGCATTTTTTTTCTTATAAATTTGAATATTTTCGGGTCTTATCATGATAGATATTTTATCACTTTTTTTTAACTTTTCACTTTCTATTTCAATGGTTAAACCCTCAAATTCTATAGTTTTTTTTTCCCTAGTGATTTTTGTACATACAGCTGAAAAAATATTTGAAAGCCCCAAAAATCCAGCTACGAAAACAGAGGCCGGATTTTCATAGATTTCATTTGGTGAACCAATTTGGCAAATTTTACCTTTTTCCATAACTACAATTCTATCAGACATTGATAAAGCTTCATCCTGATCATGAGTTACAAATATTGTAGAAATGTTTAGTTTTCTTTGCAAATCACGTAATTCAATACGCATATGATCTCTTAAATTCTTATCTAAAGCACCAAAAGGTTCATCTAACAATAATACTTCAGGTTCAATTACTAATGCTCTTGCTAATGCAACTCTTTGTTGCTGACCTCCGGATAATTCACTGGGCATTCTTTCAGATAATTCTTGTAATTGAACAGTTTCCAAAATTTTATTTACTTTTTCTCCAATGAGTGATTGCTGCATTTTTTGCATTTTTAATCCAAATGCCACATTCTTTCTAACTGACATATGTGGGAAAAGTGCGTAATTTTGGAAAACTAAACCTACTTTTCTATTATGTGGCGGTACTCCAACCATATTTGAACCACCAATAATTAAATCACCTGAAGTAGGCTTTATAAAACCAGCCACCATTCTTAAAGTAGTAGTCTTACCGCAACCAGAAGGACCTAATAAAGTCACAAATTCACCATTTTTAATAGATAAATTGATTGAGTCCACAGCATTAAATGATCCATACTTTTTTGTTAAATTATTTAATTGAATATTACTCATTTTATTATTTTACCACCTCCCACCACTTGACCTCTAAACATTAATACTACCGTCAGAATAGCTGTAATAGCTAAAGTAAGAGCTGATACAGCTGCAATTGAAGGCTTCACCTGATACATTAATGTTGAAAACATTTCTAAGGGCAATGTTCTTTGAAAAGTAGCTAAGAAAAATGTAATGATAAATTCGTCAAATGATATTATAAAGCTGAAAATTGCTCCCGCAATTAAACCAGGACTGATTATTGGTAAAGTTATATACCAAACAGCCCAAAATTTTGAAGCACCAAGACTTCTTGCTGCTTCCTCTAATGAAGTATTAAATGTTTGAAGACTAGCTCCTACAGTAACTATTACAAAAGGTATAGTTATGGTTAAGTGTGCAGGCACAAAAGCCCACAAACTATCAGAAATATTGAATTGAAGTGCTATTTTGAATAGACCTAACCCAAGTACTATATGTGGTAATACCATAGGTGAAATCATAATTGCCTGAATAGTTTGTTTACCCTTTTTAGGTCCGCGTTCTAATCCAAAAGCAACTAATGTCCCAAGAACAAGGGATAATGGTGTCACTATAATTGCTATTGTAAGACTCAGAAAGGTTGCATTTTGCCAATCCTCAGAATAAATCACTTCTGTATACCACCTAGTCCCATATGTAGGGGGAGGAAAACTTAAATAAGACTCATTAGTAAAAGACTGAATTATTAAAATTACTAAAGGAGCGGTTAGAAAAAATAGTACTAGACTACTAAAAATTACTAGAATTCTTCTTGGCCAAAAAGAACTATATCCTTCTAAATTTGACATTAACTTTTTACCCATTTTTGTATACTGGACGAAATAACTATCATTATTCCAATAGCTATAAGTAATAGTAAAGCCATAGCTGAAGCTTCAGGCCAGTTGTATCTGTTTCTAACTGCGTCTTCGATTAACATAGGTAGTGTAACAACAAAGTTCCCTCCCATAATCACAGGAGTAAGATATACGCCCATTGATAATATAAATACAAGTGTACAACCTGCCATAATACCAGGTAGGCTTAAAGGGAGAGTTACATTTAAAAAAATACTCAAAGGTTTGGCACCTAGGCTTGCGGCTGCTTCTTCTACTGAATTATTTATTGAACTTAATGCTGCAAATAAAGGCAAAACCATAAAAGAAAGGTAAACATGAACCACTGCTAATACCACACCAAATGTATTATACATTAAAGGTAAGGGTTTACTTATTAATCCCCATGAAATAAGTAAATCGTTAATCATACCTGATCTTCCAAGTATCAAAACCCAAGCAACATTTCTTACAATAATACTTGTAAGAAGTGGTGAAACTACAAGTAGTAATATCCATAGACGAGCTTTTGGACCTACTCTTCGCATTAACATTGCAACAGGATATCCAAGTAATAAGCAAAAAAGTGTAATCATTAATGATAATTCTACGGTTTGAAAAAAAATCTTTAGTGTAATTCCATCAGTCAAAATTTTTTCATAGTTGTCTAAATAAAAACCTACAGTTGTTACACTTGACTCAAACCTAGAGAAACTCATAACCAACAAAGTTATAAGAGGGATAAAAAAAGTAATTATATAAAGAAAGCTAGTTGGTACTAAAAGCCACCAAGATGAAATCTTATTATTGTCTATCTTTTCCATGTATTAATAGGATACTACCAATTGGTATTACTTTAAATAAAAATTACAAAAAAATGGAAAATTGAGAATTTTAGTGGATCAAAAAAATGATCCACTAAATTCAGATATAACTATGTTGACTTCCACTTAGTCCACATATCTGTCCAAGAAGCTGAGTTATCTAGAATTCTGGTAAAGTCTTCTTTAACAGCTTTTTTCACAACCTCAGGATCAGCAACAATAACTGCCTTGGCTTCTTCGGGTGTGTGTTCAACCAACTTATTTGGAGTACCATAACCAAATTCCACCATTTTCTTCTGTGGGCCTTTACCCATTACCCAATTTAACCATTCAAGAGCCATTTCTGGATTTCTAGCATTTTTTGGAATTCCATAAACACTGGATCTTACAAAAAAACCTTCATCAGGAGTTGCAAATTCTAGTGGAAGACCTTCCTTCTTTAATTTAGTTACTCTACCATTCCAGAAAGGGGTCATCACTATTTCATCATTTCTAAATAGTTGCTCTGCATCAGCACCACTTCCCCATAATGAAACCAAACCTGGCCTTATATCAGAAAGGTGTTTAAAGGTTTCTGCATCAACAGGATAAGGGCTACCTTTAAATGCTAAATTAACCATTTGTAATGTTTGATCTTTTAAACCTTCATTTAAAGCTACTTTACCTGCGTATTGTTTATCCCATAAGATTTTCCAGGATGTGGGAGCAGGTTTTACTTTTTCTGTATTATAAGCTAAACCATAGCACCATAAAACTAAGTTTGGACCATATTCTGTAAAAAATTGATCATAGAAATTCTTTGATTCAGGAATTTCAGATCTTGTAACATTTCTCATCAAATCATTTCTTTTGGCGAATATAACTTGATCAGGGTGTAATGGTAAAACATCTGTTTCAGGTTGCCCTGCATTTATCTGCGCTTGAACTTTTTCAAGAGGTGCCCTACTACCCTTAAGTCTAATAAAATCCATTTTTACATCAAATTTTTCCATAAAAGGGCCGTACCAGTGCTTTGTGTAAAAATCGCCCAGATTTCCGTCAAAGTTGTACATTCTCATGTGTTTTGGATCACTTGCCGCATGAGCTTTTACAAAAAAATAAGGTGTTGCTAAAACTGTTGCGGTAGCTGCACCAGCACCTTTAATAATTTCTCGACGACTGATTGTAGATAATTTATTTTTATTTTTTTTCACTAGAGCCTCCTTCAATAGATATATATATATTTCTTTTGATTCAGTTCGTAATATTTGCTAAATATATTTCCAATATATTCTGAGATATTAACTCGGTCAATAATTATCATAATTAAATTAACATTATTACTTAAATTGTTTTGAAAAATTTTACTTTAAATTAAACTAACCAAAGGGTTTAAAATGCATCCTATTTCCATTCCAAAAGAAATAATTGATTCCTGTATAAAAAGAAGGGGAAGGTTACATGTATTTGAAAAAATTAATCCCTTAAAAACTGCTTTGATTGTAATAGACATGCAAAATAGCTGGGTAAAACCTAATATGTCTGTCTTAGAGATTCCAAAAACAAGGGGAATAATAAATAATATTAATGAAATAGCTGCAGCATTAAGATCTGCAGGTGGACACGTCATTTGGACTAAGTCTACTTTTAATTGTGCATGGACACCTCAGATGTATGAAAACTATGCTGATAGAAATATAATCAATAAAATGATGGAAGAAACTAGTGAAGAGCACGATGGATTTAAAATATATGAAAAGATGGAGTATAAATTTCAAGATGTAATTTGCAAAAAGTATCGTCCAAGTGCATTTATACAGGGATCTAGTGATATTGAGAAGGTCCTTAAAGAAAAAGGATGTGACACTTTGATTATTAGTGGCACACTTACTAATGCCTGTTGTGAATCTTCTGCAAGAGATGCTGCTGCTCTAGGTTATAAAGTCCTATTCTTAAGTGATGGAACTGCAACTAGAACAGATATTGAACATAATGCTGCGCTTATAAATCTTATGCAATTAGTAGCTGATGTTAGAACTACTGAGGATGTTATAGATCTAATAAAAAAAAAATAATTATTTTAATTTTATTTCAGTTAGATCTAATTTGTAAATACCCTTTCTATTAATTACTTTTTGTAACCTTTTTCTAAACATTTCTGCATGTTCTGTACATAATTTGACTAATTTTTTTTGATTTCTTAACTCTACCTGATTAATAATTGCTCGATGATCTTTGTTTATTTTTTTCAAATGTTTCAAAAGCTTTTCTTGTGAATGACTTTCAAACTTATAAACAAAATAAGATAATCTTCTTGAAAGATTATGTAAATGAGCGGAATGAGATATTAAAAATTGATTATTAGTAGATACAGCAATCCTATTATGAAATTTACTGTTTATTTCAGTAATTAATAATAAGTTTGGTTTCAAACAAACTTTTTCATACTCATTTTGAAATATTTTTAAATCATTTAATAAACTTTCTTGAGATAAATCAGCATAAGTTGAGATAACTCTTTCTGATATTACATATGCATCTAATAACTGAAGAGTATCACTTATATTCATTGAGGCAACATAAGCACCTCTGGTATTTTTTGTTTTAACTAAACCTTCAGCTATGAGCCTATTTAAAGCTTCACGAATAGGTGTACGACCAAATGGGAATTTTTTTAAAAGCATTTTTTCGTCTAAATGCTCACCTGGGGATAATGACAGGTCAAGAATTCTATTTCTTAAATCTGATGTTGCTTGTTTAGTAAGTGACAAACCCTGATAGATTTTCTGATCAGAGATTTTTTTTTCAATATTTATTATTTTACTTTTTTCTTCCATTTAATTTTCCTCTAACTTAATTTTTTTTGATTGAGGATAGTTTTTTAAAAGAAAAGCTTTAGAAAATTTTTCACTTCTAAAATCATCTTTGATTTGTTTTTTTGTTCTATTTTTTGGATTTCCATACCCACCAGCACCTGCTGTCACAACACTTATTACAGAATTAGGTCCTATTTTTAGTGCAGAAGGTTTATTAGCTATCCTTATTTTTTTTCCATTTTTTTGTATTATTGAAAAATGTCCTGTCCCACCATAATTTCCTCCAAAAATACCCCAAGGTTTATTGACAAATCTCTCACCCTGTCCAGAAAATGTAGTGTCGTGCTTAATAGGTCTATAATCTCTTCTAATTCCCAAACCACCTCTATATTTTCCAGCACCACCAGAATCTTTTACAAATTCGTATCTTTCAATAATAAGCGGATATTCACTCTCAAGAGCTTCAATTGGTAAATTGGATGTATTTGTCATATGAATTTGAATTCCATCACTTCCATCCTTGTAAGATCTACCACCAGCACCTCCTCCAAGCGTTTCAAGATATACATAGTACTTCCCATGTTTACTTTTACCAAAGAAAGCAGCAGATGTGTTGGCTCCGTTACCTGCTGCTATTATATTTTCTGGACAAGCTGATGCCAAGGCTCCAAATATAACGTCTACAATCCTTTGCCCTGTTTGGGCTCTTGCTGCCGAAGCTGAAGGAAATGCTGCATTAACAATAGTGCCTTCAGGGGCAATGATTGAAATGGGATCAAGCATTCCATGATTTTGTGGACAATCAGGGTCAAGTAGAACCTTAATACAATAAAGACAACAGGCCTGAAGACCTGCCATAGTCACATTGTTGTTACCCTCTACTTGAGGATCAGTACCAGAAAAATCAAAGATTATTTGATCTTTTTTTACTGTAATAGATACTTTTAAAACTATATTTTTTCTTGATAGCCCATCATCATCTACTATGTCTTCAAAAGTATAAGTACCATCAGGCAAACTTGATACTGATTTTCTAGTTCGTTTGGCAACGGATTTTATAATTACATCGCAACCTTCATCAATATTTTTGGGACCCCACTTTTTAATTAAATCCAAACACCTTTTTATACCTAGTTTATTAGAAGCAATTTGGGCATTGTAATCTCCTCTTCTTTCTTCAGGCACTCTAACGTTAAGTAATATCATATCCATAACGTCTTCCATTAATTTTCCACTTTTAAAAAGACGAATTGGAGGGATCCTAAGACCTTCCTGATATATTTCTGTCATACCACCTGCCATTGAGCCAGGTGACATACCTCCTATATCAGCATGATGTGCAATATTACATACAAATAACAATAGTTGATTATCATAAAAAATTGGAGCTGCCATTGCTACATCTGGAAGATGGGATCCTTTTCCAACATATGGGTCATTAGATAAGAAAACATCTCCAGGATTTATGTTTTTTTCACCATATTTTTCTAAAACTATTTCAACAAGACCAAGCATCGATGCTAAGTGTAATGGCATACTTTCTCCTTGGACAACTACTCTACCGTTTTTATCAAATAAAGCTGTTGAATGATCTTTTCTTTCCTTAATATTAGTTGAGTAAGAACTTTTCATTAAAGAAATAAACATTTCATCAACAATACTAGACATTGCATTTCTGAGTAGTTCTGCATCAATAGGAGAAATTGTCATTATCATTTATCCTTTAGTTGAAATAATTAGGTTTCCCCAATTATCGATCTTACCAATATCTTTAGGAAAAATTATTGCTGTAGAATCCATTTGTTCAATTATTGCAGGTCCTCTTATTGTTTGCCCTCGTACTAATTGATTTCTTTTGTAAACTGGTGTTTTAAAACTCTTATTTTTTTCAAAGAAAGTTATTCTGTAATTTTCGGGTTTATTTTTTTTTCCATTTTTTTCTAAAGGTAATTTTGGGCGATCTAATTTTCCTATTCCCTTTACTAAAATATTTACAATCTGTATTGGTTCTAAATCTGAAGCAAAACCATAATTAGATTCATGAGCTTTTTGAAATGCACTTTTTAATTTAATTATTAATTCTTTATCATTTTGTCTAAAATTTATGGGTAAATTCAACTCATAATTCTGGCCAAAATATCTTGCCCCAATAAACCAGTTTTCTTCTTGGGATTTTTTTTGAATCTCCTCTTCACTGAACCATTTTTGTATTTTTAGTTTTAGGATTTCTCTAAATGAACGAATTTTAGCAATACCTTCCTCATCTAGTTTAGTAAAAACAGTTTGAACAAACTCATTAGTAAGAAACGAATTCATTGCACCTTCCGCGCAAAGAATACCAGGGGAAGGGGGGATCACAATTTGTTTTATACCCAATTCTTTTGCAACTTCAATTGCATGTAGAGCTCCAGCTCCACCATATACAAACAAAACAAATTCTCTAGGATCATATCCTCTTTCAACAGAAATTGACCTAATAGCTTTTACCATTGTAGAGCAGGCAACTTTTATAATACCAATTGCCGTTTCTTCTTTAGATAAATTTATTTGTTTAGCTAGAGTATCTATAGCCTTCCTTGCCAAAGATTCTTTAATTGGCATTCTTCCTTCTAAAAGAGCCCTATTGTTCAATCTACCTAAGAAAACATTAGCATCTGTAACAGTTGCAGACTTTCCACCTTTGCCATAGCATGCTGGTCCAGGCTCAGCTCCTGCAGATTGAGGTCCAACTTTTAAAAGTCCGTCTTTATCAACCCAAGCTATCGATCCACCTCCTGCACCTACAGCATTTACATCAAGAGCGGGTATTCTAATTGGAAAGCCTGCCAGCAAACGCTCATTTACTTCCATAGGTTTACCATCCAAGATAAGAGCTACATCGGCACTAGTTCCTCCTACATCTAAAGTAATTATGTTTTTAAAACCTGCTGTTACCGACCTATTTATTGCACCTTGAACTCCTGCAGCTGGACCTGAGAGACTAGCGCGAACAGGAAATTGTTTTGCCATCGATGATGACATTAATCCACCAGAACTTTGGCATATTTTTACATCCGAAAAAATTCCCATTTCTGACACCTTACTTGATAATCTATCTAGATAGGATGATAGAATAGTTATTAATGCACCATTTAAGACAGCAGTTGAAAATCTTTCATATTCTCTAAATTCAGGATAGACAGAAGATGATGTAAGGACTTTTACTTTCTCTGGAAGTAGTGTTTTTAATATTTTGGCTGTTTTTTCTTCATCACTTGGAAATGCATAAGAATGTAAATAGCATATTACAACACAATCAATTGGAAGTTTTCCAATTTTTTTTGCTAATTTTTTTATTTCCTCTTCTTTAAGTTTTGATTTAGTTTTTCCATCTGAAAGTGTTCTTTGGTTTATTTCAAATCTTAAAGCTCTGTCGACTATAGGGGTTGGATGATCTTTATGCATATCGTATACAGTTGGTCTTGTTTGACGACCCAGTTCTAACAAATCTCTAAAACCTTTCGTAGTTACTAAAGCTACTTTACCTGATTTTTTTTCTATAAGTGCATTTGTACCAACTGTAGTTCCATGAGACATCCTGACTATTCTTTCAGGTAAAATATTATAAGATTTAAAAATTTCCGTTAAACCTAAAACAATTGCATTTTCAGGTAATTTTGGTGATGACGGTAATTTATAAAATTTTACATTCTCTCCATCTCCAAAATTAATTGCAATATCCGTAAAGGTACCTCCTACGTCTACACCAACATACATTTTAAATCCTATTCTCTAACCTATTAAGCATACATTTTTTTGTAAGTTTTTATATAATGAATTAGAAACTATTTCAGCATCCTCTCCTACACCCCAAATAATTCCAGATTTTCTTTTATTCATCCAGTTTAACCCACAAAAATAAATACCTTTAATTTCAGTTTCCCCATTTTTGGTAATTGGATAACCAAAATCATCTAAAATTGGAAAATTAACCCAATTAAAATCAAATGAAAAACCAGTTGCTAAAATTATTGTCGAAATATTCTTCTTTTGAAGGTCAAGTTTGTCAATTTCAATAATTGGATCATCTCCCTCATCTTTAAAGCCAAAATAATCCTGTTCTGATGGTAAAGGAGCATTGATATTTTTTTTATCAATGTGATCATCAATTTTCTTATAGAAATCTAAAGCAAAAGAGTCTGAAAATTTTATACTACTCTCAACATTTCTGCCAATTTTAAGCACAAAACCATTTATTTCCAAAACTTTTCCAACTAGTTTAACTCCTTTTCTTCTAAAATCATGTAAACTTAAAGTTTTCCCTCCATCCCTGCCACTCAAGTGAGGATCACCTTTAAAACGATCAGAAGATTTCTCTAGCATATCAGGGGTTCTATCAAGCATTAACATATCGTTTTGCCATTCTATACAGTCTTTCCCTCTGTAAGTTCTTGGTAATCTACCATTGGAAGATACTGAGAAATAGATATTGAAATTTGCTCTCAATAGATCGTCTACTATCTGACAACCCGTTTGACCTGAGCCTATAACAAGAACAGATTTAGATTTTATCTGTTGGGGATTCTTGTAAGTTTCGGCATGAAAAAAATTTATATTTTTAGGCAAATTATTGATAAAGTTAGGCATCCTAGGTTTTTGATAAGTAGCTGTTGCAATCACTACATTTTCACTTATGTAAGTTCCAATATTTGTAGTAATTTTAAATAACCCTGGTTTCCCAGAAATATTTTTAACTTCAACATTTTCTTTAATTGGGGCAGAAAAACTCTCAGCCCAATCTTCTAGATATTTTACAAAATCATCCCGTTTCATAAATCCAAATTTATCTTCACCCGCATAGGGTTTTCCTGGCAAATTTATAGTCCAGTTGGGTGTGACCAAACAAAAAGAGTCCCATCGCCCATTTTTCCAAGAGTTTCCAATACTACCTTTTTCAAGTATCAAATGTGGTACTTTTAAATTAGTTAAGTAATAACTGACACTTAAACCTGCTTGACCAGCACCTATGATTATTACTTTTTCAGATTTTTCCATATTTAATAAAATATTTTAAATTGTCCATTTATCCACATCACCCCTTGCAAATTTTACAACATCAACTGGGGGAGGTTCTTTCCCTGCATGACTAATCATGTGATGGATTTGTCCCCGATGATGGATTTGATGTTGAAATAAATTGGTTAAACAAGTTGCTAATGATAATGAAAAAAATTCTCTTTCATTCAAACCTACAGCTTCGAATGGAAATTCCTCTTGTAAATTACTCAGAGTTAATTTTGCACAGTAACTTTCATACCATTCATCATTTGCTCTATGATGATTTTCCAATTCTATAAACTCAGTATGTATTATTTCGTCTAATGCTGTAAAAGTAATTGGTTTTTTTTCTATTCTCTGCCTATATAACAAATCTGCCAATAAAATGTGATTTAATGTATTGTGGATGGACTTAAAAAAAGCTTTTCTGTCTTTTTTTCTTTCGTCATCACTAAGTTGTTTTAAGCAGTTATAAATTCGATTATTCGCCCACTTATTGTATTGAGCAGCAGTTTTGACATCCATCAAACTTGACATATTAATTCTCCTGATAAATTCAACTCTCAGCCCTCACTTCATACTCAAATGGTTTTGGACTTCCATTTTTTTCATACATATGCTCAAACATTTTTATAATTTTTTCTAAATCTTTATGCCTTGAAAAGTTACTATATGCTTCTTCATTTTCCCACATTGTAAAAGCTATTCTTTCTGTAGTATTTTTACCTCCTAATAACATTGCCTTTATAAAACCATTATGATTTTTCATAATCGGAACAGCACCCTTATTAAAAAGTTTAAAGTCTTCTGTCCAAAATTCTTTTTTACATTTCCAATGTGACATTCTTACAAACATAATTTCTCCTTA
The DNA here is from genome assembly GCA_902614945.1 of uncultured Alphaproteobacteria bacterium. GTDB lineage: Bacteria > Pseudomonadota > Alphaproteobacteria > Rhodobacterales > Rhodobacteraceae > CACIIZ01. The sequence continues at coordinate 19,954 of CACMNE010000001.1, read as the reverse complement.
TGTTTTTAATTGAAATATATCATAAATATATTTGCTTGCAAGAAAGCTTTATCACATATAGAATTTCAAAAAAAGGATGATATTTTAAAAATGAAAAAAGTAGTATATTCAAACTATTCACAAGAAGCGCTTGATCTTGAATACGATATGAGAAGAAGATGCCCACATTTTGCTGAAACCTTTGAAAGTTTAGAACCTCTTAATCTGAGAATGAGAAATAATTACGAATGCATGCTAGATGTAGAGTTTGGAAATACTGATTTACAAAAACTTGATATATGGAAGGGAAAAGGAGGGTCCCCAATCCTTTTATTTATTCATGGCGGTTATTGGAAAGCTTTTGACAAAAATATGTTTCAATTTGTAGCAGAACGATTTGTGGAAAAGGGTGCATGTGTAGTTTTAAACAACTATGACCTTTGCCCAACTGTTACTATGAGGGAGATTATTTCTCAAAATAGATCAGCATTGAAATGGATATACCAGAATGCAAAAAAGATAGGGGGTGATCCTGGTAGGATACATGTTACTGGACATTCTGCAGGAGGACATCTAACTGCAATGTTAATGGCAACTAACTGGAAACAATATGATCTTCCTTTTGACGTTATAAATGGTGCGGTACCAATCAGCGGATTATTTGACCTTGAACCTTTAAGAATTTCTTATTTAAATGCTGATCTTCATATGACAAAAGAAGAATGTGTTGATGTTAGTCCTGTACATAACTTACCAAAATTTATGCCACCAACAGTAGTAGCTGTAGGTGGAGGTGAAACTGATGAATTTAGAAGACAATCAAGGATTTATACTGATAAATGCCGTGAACATGGTTTTGATGTTAGCTATCTAGAAGTAGAAAACCATGACCACGTTAATGTGGTTGGAGAATTACGAAACTTAAATAGTCCTCTTACCTCGGCTCTCATATACCAAATGGGTCTATAATCTTTAGTGATTTCAAGATAAAATTATTAAATTAATTAACGTTTAAGTAACTAATCTAATTTTAATCTGGTTGAAAGGTCTTTGGGATCTGTAATAAATTCTATTAAAGAAACTCCTTTTAACTTAATAAATTTATTGAAAGCTATTAAAAATTCTTTTTTATTTTTTACTTTTACTGCTTCTGATCCCATTGACCTTGCAAGTGAAACAAAATCAGGATTTTTAATATCAGTTCCTATTACTCTTTTGGGATAGTACTTTTCTTGGTGCATTCTTATCGTTCCGTATGAAGAGTTATTTATTAAAATAATCATTACATTCAGATTATTATTTACTGCAGTAGATATTTCTAGACCCGACATAAGAAACCCACCATCACCAACAAAAGAAATAATTTTTTTTTGAGGATAAACTAATGCTGAACTTATAGAAGCAGGGATAGAGTAACCCATTGATCCACAAGTAGATCCAATCTGTAGACAATTTTGATGATACTTGAGAAATCTTTGTGGCCATCCTGTATGATTTCCAGCATCTAATGTGATAATATATTCACCACTACCAAAATAATTTTCACTCAAGTTACGACAAATAGATGTGAAATCTGAATTTAGGGTTTTATTGGAAATAGCTAAATCTTGTTTATATTCATTCCTAAGTTTACTAAGCCATTTATCCCATTTTTTATTGTTAAACCAAGAAAAATTTGAAATCTGTCCTACAAATTCATTTATATCAGATATTATGGCTAATTCAGAAGGAAAAACTCTATTGATTTCTTTTTCATCCGGATAAACATGAATTAATTTAACTTTGTTTGAGGATGAATCAAAAAGATTGTAACTATTAGTTGTCATGTCACTCAATCTAGACCCAACAGCTAAAATAACATCAGCTTCTCTAAATGATTCTAACAATTTTGGAGAAACAGAAGTACCCAAAGTACCAATAAAATTTTCACACCTATTGTCAATTAAATCTTGACGGCGAAAACTGGTAACAACTGGCAAATGATTTTGCAAAGAAAATTTTTCAATACCAAATCTTGATTCTATTGTCCAATTTCCACCTCCTAAAATCATGATTGGTTTTATTGATAGATCAAGTAATGACTTAAGTTCTGCTATTTTATTTTTTATTATTTTTGGTTTTTTGATTTTATAAACCTTCAAATTTTTTGAAGAAGTTTTTTTTGATAACATGTCTTCTGGTAAAGAAATAACCACAGGACCTTTTCTACCAGAATTAGAAACTGCAAAAGCTTTATGAATAATTTCCTCTATTTCATCAACATTTGAAATCTGATGACTCCATTTAGCAACTTTAGAAAACATACTGATATAATCGATTTCTTGAAAAGATTCTTTCCCATATGATGAACTTTCAACCTGTCCTATAAATAATATCATTGGTGTGCTGTCTTGTTTTGATATATGAACCCCAATAGAAGCATGACAGGCACCTGGACCTCTTGTAACAAATGCTATACCAGGCTTTCCAGTTAATTTTCCGTAAGCTTCAGCCATATTCGAAGCTCCTGATTCATGATTTGCATTAATTAAACTTATTTCATGGCTGTGATCATAAAGTGCATCTAATACAGCCAAATAGCTCTCCCCAGGTACACAAAAAACCTTGTCCACCGAATGTTTTAAAAGGCTCCCAACTAATATTTGTGCACCAGTCCTATTTTGAGATCTAAGTTTCAATAAGAATTTTCTCCGACAGAAGACAGCTGAATAATTTAAAATATATTTAATTAATTTTCAATTTTGTTTACTAACTATATTAAGTTTGCTTTTTTTTTTGGCAGAATAGCAAATTTTTGTTGTTTTAATTTTTTTTTTTAGTTTTATGTATTCTAATTCCATAAAAATTCTGTTCAATACATATTTTCAAAAAAACCAATGATAATTAGTGGTTAGTTATGAAATTAGATATAGACACTCCTCTAGATTCCTATTCTTTAGCGGCTATGGCAAGAACAGAAGATATATTAGGTTTTTTAGTTGAGGATCTCAATGTTGTTGGTTCTAAAGATGCATTTAAAAATATTCTTTATGGTGTCAGATTAATAGTAGAAGGAAAAAATCGTAGGTTATCTGATTTTTCTGAAATAATAAATGAAGATGATGATGAAAACATTGATCAAAATGATAAATCAACAGATAGCTTTAGAATAAATGTTTTTCGTGAAAATTTAATTGAAGATATAATATCTATTATTAAACAAAATGGTTTTAAACAAGTTATTAGGGTTAAAGATTCAACCCACATTTTAATAAAAATACCTGAGCCAACCCAAAATCAACTTAATGAATTTGCAGGTGAGACTAAACGAATTGAAAGATCCGCAATATCAAGGATTGCTAGAATTAAAAGTGACGCAATTCAAAGAATTAAAGCAGCTTTAGAGAGAGAGTATATTGAGCCTCATGTTGCAGTACCAGCCAAAGCACACTTAGAGAACATTCAACAGTCTGCTGTCTTTGAAATAAGGTTAATTGGACTAAAAAAAAGGAAGTCTTTACTTGGAAGATTTTTTAGTTACTCAGACGAAGAAGAAAAAAAATTAGGTAAAAAATTAGAAAAATCACCACATAACGATTTATTTGCAAATTGAAAAATTTAAAGTTGTTTAACTCTAATTTTTTTTTATTATATAGAAATGAAAGAAAAAAAGCCGCTTACTCATGAAATAACTGAAGATGTTGCACTTAAAATTAAAGAAATTATAGGTGGTAATTATCAACAGGCAGCCCTAGGCACGATAGATGACACAGGTATACCTATGGTTACAAAAGTAATTCCAATGAATTATAATGATACAATATACCTTCTGATTAGTGATTTAAGTGAGCATACAAAAAACTTGAATGCAAACCCAAATGCCTCACTGTATTTTGCCCAAGAAGAAACTCATAAGATAAAATCAAATAATCCTAGACTTACACTCCAAGGCAAATTTAAAAAGGTAGAATTAAAAAAGGATGATCCAAACTTTCAAATGCTACTACAAAATTATAATAAAGTTGAACCCGGTTCAAAAATGTGGGGTATGTTTGCTGATTTTAATTTCTATGCTTTTAAAGAGAAAAAGAAAATTTTTGTTGAAGGTTTTGGAAAAGCTTATCAAGGAAATACATGAAAAGATTTATATTAAATATTGCTAATAGGATTTTTATTATAATAAAAATTTTTATACTGATAAAAATTTTTTTCATTATACCAACTTTTAGTGCTTTGTCTGGTGAAGATTTCTACGAGGGAAAAGAAGCGGATCGAATCATTAAATCAGGTTTATTTCAAGAGGCCATAAATGAAGAGGACCATAAACATCTTGTTATAGAATACGATAACGATTTTTTTTGGTGTACTATAGAAAAAAATGGTAATAAATCTTGTGTTTTATACTAAACTAATATCAATAATATTTATTTTTCTATTTAAAATAAATCCTAGCTTTGGGCATGACCCAAATCAAAACTTACAAGCTAATAAAATTTTTGAAAAATTTAATCTTCCCACCTTTGGTGAAAGTAAACCAATAGGGTTTTATGCAAAAGGATGCCTTAGTGGGGGAGTAAAATTAAAAGATACTGGACCTACTTGGCAAGTGATGAGACCTAGTAGAAATAGAAATTGGGGACACCCAGATGTAATAAGCTATATAATAGATTTAAGTGAGTCAGCAAAAAAGGTTGGATGGAAAGGTCTTTATATAGGTGATATAGCAGCACCTAGGGGTGGTCCAATGCCATATGGACATCAATCCCACCAAACTGGCTTAGATGTTGATATTTGGCTTACTCCACCCAAAAGCCTTACACTTACAAAAAAAGAACGAGATAATATCAAAGCACTATCTGTAAGGAAAAAAAACTTAAAAGAAGTAAATAAGAATTGGACTTTGGTACATGCGAAAATATTAAGAGAAGCCGCATTAGATAATCGTGTTGACAGAATATTTATAAACGCACCTGCAAAAATTTGGATGTGTGAAAATATTCAGGGGTCAAAAAAATGGCTTAAAAAAATAAGACCCATATGGGGTCATCATTCTCATTTTCATGTAAGACTAAAATGTCCACAAGATTCTACAGAATGTATTACACAAAGACCAACTGTTTCTGAAATTTCAAAAAGCTTAACTGGATGTGATGAAACTTTATATTGGTGGGTTACAAAAGCTTTGGAGCCAGCAGATCCCACAGAAAAGAAACCTCCCACAAAAAAGAAAAAAGGGGCTAGAGATTATACCATGAATGATCTACCAGAAATGTGCCTTGATGTAATTCATAGCAAATAAATCTTTAAGACTTCTTCTTTTTTAACAATAGGGAATTAAATGCTATAGTTATTCGATCTTGGTTCGAACTGTTTGGATAAACACTATGCAAAACATAAGATGGAAATATAACTATTTGACCTGTTTTTGGCCTTATTCTAACCATATTATCAAAACCAGACTTAGGTAATAGCTTAGCTAGTTCTCTACCCTCCTGATTTGGGTTAACAAATTCAATCATTCCCGAAAAACCTTCAACCTCAGTTGGCTGTTGAACATATAAAACTCCCGACCAATGAGAATTAGGATGAGAATGCAAAATATTTGATCCCCCCTTATGATTGACATTTATCCAACCTGAAAACCTAGCATCAAGTGTCTCTGGATTAAATTCACCATCGTAACTTTTCATAATGGATGCAATTGATGAAGCACAAGTGGAACAGACTTTTTTAAATGTCTCTTCTTTTTTTAAAAAAAGGTCTGGAGTTGAATGCCAACCTTGATTATTGGAAATATTGGCGCCACTATCATTCTTTCTAAGTAAATAAATATCTTTTTTTAGATCTTCCAGAAATGAATTTTCTAAATTGGAGTCAATTAAATGTATAGGTACAGAAAAACCCAATTGCATTATTATACTCTTTTTTGATTCTATAAAAAAGTGGTGAGCCCGACAGGATTCGAACCTGTGACCCACTGATTAAAAGTCAGTTGCTCTACCAACTGAGCTACGGGCCCACAAGTTTTTGTGTATTATTTCAATTAAAGATGGTCAAGTTTAATTTAAATTTTTATGTGAAATTGGTTAAATATTTTATACTAGAAGAAAAAATAACACTGCGTTATAAATCTGCATGGAAAAAATTAACCATAAATTTAAAATACCCTTCATTAAAATGCATGGTTTGGGAAATGATTTTGTGATAATAGATTGTAGAGAAAATGATTATAAGTTTTCGAATAATCAAATAAAATTATTAGGAGATAGAAACCTAGGTATCGGTTTTGATCAATTTGTTTTAATGTATAAATCAGATAAAGATGATGTCCAAACCAATTTAAAGTTTTGGAATTCGGATGGTTCTATATCTTCGACTTGTGGAAATGCAACTCGTTGCGTTGCAGATATAATAATGCTTGAGACAGGATTAGATACAATCAATATTTCGACAAGTGCAGAAATAATCAAATGCAAAAAATTAAAAAATGGCCAAATTTCTACCAATTTGGGTATTCCTAGAATAAAATGGAGAGAGATCCCTTTATCAGTTAAATGTGATACAAGTAAATTACCGATAGAAGGTAATCCAATTGCTACATCTTTTGGAAACCCGCATTGTACTTTCTTTGTAGAGGATTTGAATAAATTTTCAATCTCTGAAATTGGTAAAGAAACAGAAATAAACTCTCTTTTTCCTCAAAAGACAAATGTTCAAATTGCAGAAGTTATTGATGATAGCACAATTAGAGTGAAAGTTTGGGAGAGGGGAAGTGGGCTAACAATGGCCTCTGGATCATCAGCTTGCGCAGTTGCATTTTCTGCAAAAAGATTAAATTTGACAAAAGATGAAGTACAAATAATTTTGGACGGTGGGTCAGTAAATGTAAAATGCCAAGAGGATGGAGTTTGGATATCAGGTAATATTGAATATGTTTTTTCTGGTAAAATATCTTCTTTTCTTTTTGATAAATCGGAATAAATAATGAATAACATTATAAAAACATTTGGATGTCGATTAAATATTTTTGAAACTGAAGTTATTAAAAATTTTATAACCAAGAACAAAATGAAAAATGTTTCCGTTCTCAATACTTGTGCTGTAACAAAGGAAGCAGAAAAAAAATCACAGCGTGAAATAAAAAAAATAAAAAATAAAAATAAGAATTCTTTTCTTATAGTTACTGGCTGTGCATCCCAATTAAAACCAAAAACATTTGAACAGATGAATGAAGTAGATTTAGTTTTAGGAAATCAAGAAAAGTTAATTAGTAAAAACTGGTCAAAAATTAACTCTATATTGGAAAATAAAAAGAATAAATATAATTCCAAACTAGTATCAAATATTATGGAAGAAAATACTCTTCCATTTAATAAATTATCCCCATCAAAATCAAATACTCGTGCTTTTATTGGTATACAAAATGGTTGTGATCATAGGTGTACTTTTTGTATTATTCCGTATGCTCGAGGAAATTCTAGATCTATTCCAAAAGTAGAAATAAAAAACCAGATCAAATCACTTGTACTTAGTGGAGTAAAGGAAATAGTTTTGACTGGTGTAGATATAACATCTTGGGGATTAGATTTTAAAAATAAAGAAAGATTGGGTGACCTGATTGAATTTATTTTGGAGTCTATTCCTTCACTTCAAAGATTGAGAATTTCTTCAATCGATAGTATCGAAATTGATCCCAAATTAATGGATTTGTTATGCCACGATAGTAGATTAATGCCCCATTTACATCTTTCTCTTCAATCGGGTGATAATATGATTTTAAAAAGAATGAAGAGAAGACACCTTAGAGAAGACTCAATTAAATTCTGCTCAGCACTAAAAAAAATAAGGCCTGAAATTACATTTAGTGCTGACATAATAGCTGGTTTTCCAACTGAGACTGCAGAAATGTTCAAAAACACAATTTCAATAATTGATGAGTGTAATATTGATTGGATACACGTTTTTCCTTACTCATCACGCATAGGAACTCCAGCAAGTAAGATGCCACAAATCCCAAAAGAAGAAATTGAAAAAAGAGCTGAGATACTTAGAAAAAAAAGTACTGAAAGGTTAAAAAAACATCTAAATAAAAAAATTGGAAGTATCCAGAAGGTTTTAGTAGAAAGAAATGCAAAGGGCTTTACAGAAGATTACAGCAAAGTATCATTTATTCATGGTCCAGAAATAGGAAAGATAATTGAAATGAAAATAAAAAAGCAGTCTAACAATGAACTTTTCGGCATTCCAATAAATTAAATTATTTTCAAACAGACATACAAATATATTTCATTTCTAAGAATTCCTCTATTCCGTGTTTAGAACCTTCTCTACCTAAACCTGATTGTTTAACACCACCAAATGGAGCTAACTCAGTAGAAATTACTCCAGCATTTACTCCAACCATTCCATATTCGAGTGCCTCTGAAACTTTCCATACTCTAGATAAGTCTTTTGAATAGAAGTAGGCTGCAAGACCAAAAATAGTATCATTAGCTTGATTTATTACATCATCTTCGTCCTTAAATCTAAATAGAGGAGCAACAGGACCAAATGTTTCATTAGTAGAAACTACCATATTCTTTGTAACTTCTGTAAGGAGTGTAGGTTCAAAAAAATTCCCACCCAATTTATGACGGCTGCCTCCAGTAATTAACTTTGCACCTTTTGATAAAGCATCATTTATATGATTTTCTACTTTTAAGACTGCATCCTCAGTTATTAAGGGACCTAAAGTTACATTTTCATTAAAACCATCACCAACTTCAAATTTACTTACTGCATTAGATAACTTTTGTGCAAATTCATCATAAACCTTCTCCTGGACGTATAATCTATTTGCACATACACAAGTCTGGCCATTATTTCTGTATTTAGAAAGAATTGCTCCTTCTACAGCTGCATCCAAATCGGCATCATCAAAAACAATGAAAGGAGCATTACCACCTAATTCCATTGACATTTTTAAGACTTGAGAAGAACCTTGCTTAAGAAGAATTTTTCCAACTTCTGTTGATCCAGTAAATGTAAGCTTTCGAACTTTAGAATTAGAACAGAATTCTTCGCCAATAATTTGTGACTTATTAGAAGTAATAATGGACAAAACACCTTTTGGTATTCCAGCTCTTTCTGCAATTACAGCAATAGCTAAGGCTGATAAAGGTGTGTCTTCAGCTGGTTTGGCAACAAAAGAACAACCTGCTGCAAGAGCAGGTCCTAATTTTCTAGTAATCATAGCGTTAGGAAAATTCCAAGGTGTAATCGAAGTTACTACACCAATTGGCTGTTTGATTACTAATATTTTCTTATCAGCTTGATAACCAGGAATTGTTTCACCATAAATTCTTTTGGCTTCTTCAGCAAAAAATTCAATAAAACTAGCACCATAAGCAATTTCACCTTTGGCCTCAGCTAATGGCTTACCCATTTCTGCAGTAATAATCATTGCTAGATCATCTGCATTAACCATCATTAATTCATAAAACTTTTTTAGAATTGATGATCTTTCTTTACCTGTTTTTAAAGACCATAATTTTTGAGCATCATAGGCTAAATCAATTGCCTTCCTAGTTTCATCTAATCCTAGATCAGGTACCTTACTTATAACTTCCAAGTTGGCTGGGTTTCTTACCTCAAAAGTATCACCATTGGCGGAATTTACCCATTCACCTGCAACATATGCCTTATCTTTTAATAATGATGGATCAGAAAGCATTGATGATAGTTTTTTATTTTCTATAATTTTGTCCATATAAACCCCAATTTCAAAAGAAATTTCTTACATGTTAAGATATAAAAGTGTTGTCAAAATGGCAAGTTCTTAAGAGATAATTTTATGAATCTATTTATTGTTTTGTCTTATAGCCTCAGACACTGCAATAGAAGCAGCCGTAGTGACATTTAAGCACCTTGTATGAGATAATATCGGAATCCTAATATTAAATGGCACTGATTCCCTGACATAATTAGGAACTCCCTTACTTTCACTTCCAACAATTAATATGTCATTTGATTTAAATTTAAAATCCCAAATAATTTCTGGTGATTTTACAGTAAGAAGAATAAGTCTTCTCTTATATTGGTATTTTTTTAAAAAAGAATCAAAATCATCATGGCAATCAATTTTGGCTAAATCAATATAATCCATAGCTGTTCTCTTTAATGCCTTTAAGGAAAAAGGAAACCCACAAGGTTCAATTAAATCTATATCAATTCCAAAACAAGCACATAATCTTATCATAGCACCAAGATTTTGAGGTATATCTGGTTCATATATTGCTAATCTTATTTCTTGTTTAAACATTCAATAAACCTGCGTCCGAAAGTCTGCTAGACTAATTAGATTTAAAGATATATATGAATTCAAAACAGTTGAAGAAATATTTTTTATTATTATGTATTTTTTAAGGAGAAGATAGTGTCTGATTCTAATACAAAAGAACCATCTAGAAGAGATTTCATTTATGTGGCTACAGCTGCAGCTGGTGCTGTTACTGGGGCAGCAGCTATATGGCCATTAATTGATCAAATGAATCCCTCAGCAGATGTCCAAGCTCTGTCATCTATAGAAGTTGATGTAGCCGATGTAGAACCTGGATCTCAAATAACTGTGAAATGGCTTGGTAAGCCTGTTTTCATAAGAAGAAGGACACAAGAAGAAATTGATGAAGCAAGGAGTGTAGATATATCAACTTTACCTGACCCTTCATCTTTTAATGAGAATAAACCAGACACTGATGCTAATGATATAAACAGAACCTTAGATGAATCAGGCGAGTGGCTTGTAATGGTTGGTGTTTGCACACATCTTGGATGTGTACCTTTATCAGAAGCTGGAGATTACAATGGTTGGTTTTGTCCTTGCCATGGTTCTCATTATGATACTGCTGGTAGAATTAGGAAGGGACCTGCACCAAAGAACTTGCCCGTACCTACAGCACAATTTGTTGAAGATTTGATAATTAAACTCGGTTAAAAGGAAAAAATTATGAGTGGTATTCCTCACGATCATTATAAACCAAAGCCAGGATTTCAGACATGGATGCACAAAAGACTACCAATTTTTGGGTTGATGTATGACACATTAATGATCCCTACTCCAAAAAATCTGAATTGGATGTGGATTTGGGGTGTTGTTCTAACTTTTTGTCTTGTTTTACAAATTATTACTGGAATAGTTTTAGTAATGCATTACACACCACATGTTGATAATGCGTTCAACAGTGTTGAACATATCATGAGAAATGTAAATGCTGGATGGGCAATTAGATATATTCATGCCAATGGTGCATCTTTATTTTTCATAGCAGTATATATGCATATCTTTAGAGGGTTGTATTATGGGTCATACAAAGAACCACGTGAAATTACTTGGATTCTAGGGATGCTTATATACGTGGCAATGATGGCTACAGTCTTTTTAGGGTATGTCTTACCTTGGGGTCAAATGTCATTTTGGGGAGCAACTGTAATTACTAGTCTCTTTGGAGCAATTCCAGTTATTGGAGAACCATTTCAAACTTGGCTATTAGGTGGACCAGCAGTAGATAATGCAACATTAAATAGATTCTTTAGTCTTCATTACTTGTTACCTTTTGTAATATTAGGATTAGTTATCTTACACATATGGGCATTTCACACAACTGGTAACAATAATCCAACAGGTGTTGAAGTAAGAAGAACTTCAAAAGAAGATGCAGAAAAGGATACTGTTCCTTTTTGGCCATACTATGTAATAAAAGACATGTTTGCATTAGTTCTAATTTTAATAGCTTTTGTTTCAGTTGTAGCTTTTATGCCAAATTATCTTGGTCATCCTGATAATTATATTGAAGCAAATGCACTTGTGACACCCGCCCACATTGTTCCCGAATGGTACTTGTTACCCTTTTATGCTATTTTAAGAGCTTTTACTGCAGACGTTTGGGTTGTACAATTTGCTACTTTTATAACTGGAGGAATAGTTACTGCTAAGCTTTTTGGTGTAATTGCAATGTTTGGAGCAATTGTTGTGATGGCTCTTGCGCCATGGCTAGATACTTCTTCAGTAAGGTCTGGAAGATACAGACCTCAATTCAAATGGTGGTTTGCTATTTTAGTAATTGATTTTATAGTTTTGATGTGGTGCGGTGCAATGCCTGCTGAAGAACCCTACGCAACTATCGCTTTGATAGGCTCCGCATACTGGTTTGCGTATTTTTTAATTATATTACCAATATTAGGAATTATAGAAACACCAGATAAACAGCCAGAAACTATTGAAGAAGCTGTAGAATTAGCTAAAAAAAAGAAACCTTCACAAGCTCCTAATATTGATGGTAGTTCAGTTCCTGCGGAGTAATTTATGATTTATTTTTTAAAGAAGAAAAACATTATGAATAAATTTATTTGTACTTTTTTAGTATGCTGTTACTTTTTCATTTTTGTTAACCCATCCTACTCTGCTGGTGAAGCAGAAAAAATAAAGGATTTTGAATTTTCTTTTGAAGGACCCTTTGGTACTTATGATAGAAATCAACTACAAAGAGGTCTTCAAGTTTACACAGAAGTATGCGCCGGTTGCCATGGAATGAAACAAGTTGCTTTTAGAACATTAGGAGACCCTGGTGGACCTGAATTAGAACCAAAACAAGTAAAAGCTTATGCAGCTCAGTATGAAATTTACGATTCTGAAACGGATGATTACAGAGATGGAAAGCCTTCAGACAAATTCCCAGTTTCAGGTGTAGAAAACGCGCCCGATTTAAGTCTTATTGCAAAAGCAAGGGCTGGATTTCATGGTCCTTATGGAACTGGTATTAATCAGTTAATAAAAGGGATGGGTGGACCAGAGTACATTGTAAATTTGTTAGCAGGTTTTACTGGTGAGGAAAAAGAGCAAGCTGGTGTAACTTTATATGAAAATAAATATTATCCAGGCAAATGGATTGGAATGGCTCAGCCTTTGTGGGGTGATGATGTAGAATACATTGACGGCACTGAAGCTACAATTGAACAACAAGCAAAAGATGTTGCCGCCTTTTTAATGTGGGCTGCTGAACCAAAGTTAAATGCTAGAAAAGAATTTGGATTTACAGCAGCATCATACTTAATTGTACTAGCTTTATTATTATATTTTACAAATAAGAAAATTTGGGCAAATGTAAAAAGAAAACAAGTTTAGTTTTTTTTATTGCTGTAATAGTAACTATAATATTATGATTATTTAATGCCTCTATTATGTTGAAGAGAGTAAATCCTATGTCTATGAATAGCTTTGGTCATCTTTATCGTTTCACCACATGGGGAGAAAGTCATGGAAAAGCAATTGGTGTTACTATTGATGGTTGTCCTCCAAAAGTTGATTTAACTGAAAAAAAAATACAAAAATTTTTAGATAAAAGAAAACCCGGACAAAGTAGGTTCACTACTCAAAGAAAAGAACCCGACACCGTAGAAATCTTATCAGGAGTTTTTGAAGGGAAAACTACAGGTACTCCAATTCAGTTAATGATAAAAAATTTAGATCAAAGGTCAAAAGATTATTCAAAAATTTCTACTTCTTTCAGACCAGGCCATGCAGATATAACTTATTTCCAAAAATATGGAATTAGAGATTATAGAGGTGGTGGAAGATCGTCTGCAAGAGAAACTGCTGCAAGAGTAGCAGCTGGAGCTGTGGCTAAGCTTGCACTAAAAAAAATTTTACCTAGATTAGAAATCCTAGGTTATTTAGTACAGATAGGAAATAAAAAAATTAATTGGAATCATTTTGATAAAAGACAAATTTCTAAAAATCCATTCTGGTGCCCTGATAAAGAAATAGTTGAAGAATGGTCATTATATTTAAACAAAATACGTAAGGATGGTAACTCTATTGGTGCAATAATAGAAGTAATTGCAAAAAATCTTCCGGCTGGTATTGGAGCTCCAATTTATAATAAATTAGATACTCAGATTGCTTCGGCTATGATGTCAATTAATGCAGTAAAAGGAGTTGAAATTGGAGAAGGTATGAACGCTGCAACTCTTACTGGAAGTGAAAATGCTGATGAAATTAGATCTAACAGTAAAAAAAATACTATTTACAAATCAAATAAATCAGGAGGAATTTTAGGAGGTATTTCTACTGGGCAAGATATAATAACTAGATTTGCAGTAAAACCAACTTCTTCTATTCTTAAACCAAAAAATACTATTGATGAAAAATATAATAATGTACAAATTCAAACTACTGGAAGACACGATCCTTGTGTAGGTATTAGAGCTGTACCAGTGGGTGAGGCAATGCTTGCTTGCGTCTTATTAGATCAATATTTAATAAATAGAGGACAAATAGGTTAAATTATTTTCCCTTACTAGCATATAGTAAAAATTCCTTATTTCCTGATCTTCCCCGTATTGGGCTATTCTTTATTCCAATCACTTGCCATTTAATTGCTTTCATAAAATCCTTAATTTTATTAATCACTTCTTCAATATACTCATCTTTTTTTACAACACCATTTTTATTTAAACTTTTTTTAGATAATTCAAATTGTGGTTTAATTAGGCAAATCATTTTTGTTTTAGAGGGCACTGTTAACATTATTATTGGTAACGCTACCGTTAATGATATAAAAGATAAATCCACTACCAACAAATCTGGAGTGGGTATATTTAGATTGCGTATTGCTCTTATATCTGTTGAAGAAATGTCAAAAACTCTTTTATCATTTTTTAATTTTTCATGTAATTGATCAGTTCCTACATCAATTGAACAAACTAATTTAGCACCTTTTTCTAAGCAAACCTGAGTAAATCCTCCAGTAGACGCTCCTATATCATATACAACCTTTTCTACCACATCTAATTTAAAGCTATTTATTGCAAATAATAATTTTATAGCACCACGACTTACCCATTGCTTTGAATTCTCTTCAATTAAAATTTCATCATCAACTTTTACTAAATAAGAAGGTTTTGAAATAGTTTTAGAATTAACTAATACCTTTCCTTCTTTTATAAGATCGCTAGCTTTTGCTCTACTTTCTGATAAACCCAAATTAAAAACCATTGAATCTAACCTAGAACTTTTGTCAGTACTTTTTAAATTTATTTTGTTCATAAAATTAAGTTATTTCTTTTGAATGAATAAAAAGTTAAGTACTATTATGAATATAAAATTAAAAGTTAATATTTTTCAAAGGACATCAACATGGAAAAAAATTTAACTGTAGGGGACGACAAAAAGAAGGTTGTAAAAGAATGGTTTGAGGAATTAAGAAATATTATATGTGAAGAATTTGAAAAAATTGAAATGCTACAAAATTCAAATGAGCTTTGTAAAAAACCTCCAGGAAAATTCAAAAGAAAACAAACTTTTAGAAAAAGTAAAAATGGCGAAGATGGCGGAGGTGGTATTATGTCTGTGATGAGAGATGGTCGAGTATTTGAAAAGGTTGGTGTTAATATCTCAACAGTGTATGGTACTTTAGAACCTTTAGCCCAGAAAAGTTTATCATCTAGACATAACATTCCTGGTCTTAAAGAGGATCCTCAGTTTTGGGCTTCTGGAATAAGCCTAGTTGCACATATGCAATCACCAAAAACTCCTGCAGTCCATATGAATACACGAATGTTTTGGACTAGAAGCTTGAGTTGGTTTGGAGGTGGCTCAGACTTAAATCCGATGGTGGAAAATGAAGAAGATACTAGATACTTTCATAATGAACTAAAAAAAGTGTGCGATATAGCTGATAAAGATTATTATCCCAAATTTAAAAAATGGGCAGATGAATACTTTATGATAAAGCATTGGAATGAAGCTAGAGGCGTAGGTGGTATTTTTTTTGATGATTTAAATACTGAAAATTGGGAAAATGATTTTAATTTTGTTAAAAATGTAGGGAAGGCTTTTCTTGAAGCATTTTCTAAAATTACTAAAAGTCATATGAAAAAAACTTGGTCTCAAGAAGAACGCGAATGGCAACTTATAAAAAGAGGAAGATATGCTGAATTTAATCTTGTATATGATAGAGGAACACAATTTGGCCTGCAAACAGGTCATAATCCTGAGGCAGTGTTAATGAGTATGCCACCCATAGCAAAATGGCCATAGTCTTAAGATTTTGAAAGCAATTGTTTTTTATTTAATTTGAATTCTGAATTTATCCAAACTTTTTTTAATTTCTCTAGAATTTCTCCTAGTTTTTTACCTGAATAACCTCTTTGCAGTAAATCAATACCAGTAATAGGAAATTTTTTAACAGCTTTTGCACCTTCTATAATATCTTTGCAATTCAATTGAAATTCTATTTCAAATTTTTT
Organism: uncultured Alphaproteobacteria bacterium; assembly: GCA_902614945.1. Taxonomy (GTDB): domain Bacteria; phylum Pseudomonadota; class Alphaproteobacteria; order Rhodobacterales; family Rhodobacteraceae; genus CACIIZ01. The sequence continues at coordinate 3,712 of CACMNE010000001.1, read as the reverse complement.
TGATTTTATATAAATATCGAAGTTTTTTTTCTTTGCTATATATAATAATAATAAACTTAATCCTTTTTCTAAACCATAATTAAAACCAAGTGATTTAAAATTTTTTGGAAATACGTCAAATTTGTTATAAAAGTTTAACTTCTTAATTTCATTTTTTTTTAAACTAAGTACTCTTTCTAAATTTTTTTCTTTAGGATCTAATAATATGCTCAACCTCAATATAGGATCTTTAAGTTCAAAAGTATTGAAGTAGTGTTTACCTAAAAATTCTGAAATAATTTTTTTTTCTAGCTCAACAAGATTTTCAATATTTTTCAAGGATATGTTTGTAAACAAAAAATTTAATACCCCTGTTTCTTTCATAAACCTTAGTGCTAAGCAAACTCCGTCACTAGACAGTATAAGTTTAAACTCCTTCCATATTCTATCTTTGCTTAGTTTTTTTAATAAATACTTACTTTGCTTAATCGCTGCAAGGGTTTTCAAATTTATAGTTCTATTTTGGGAAGGGTATTTACTTATAAAACGAAAAAACCTTAGAATTCTGAGATGATCTTCTTCAATTCTTTTTTTTGGTTGACCTACAAATCTTACTTTTCCATTTACCAAATCAGAAAAATTACCCAAAGGGTCTAATATTTCACCCTTCATATTTAAATAGATAGCATTAAAAGTAAAATCTCTTCTCCTAGCATCATCCTCTATACTACTTGTATATTTAACGATAGCTTTTCTTCCAAAGGTTTTAATATCTTTTCTAAAACTTGTAATCTCAAATAATTTTTTGTTGAATACTACTGATAAGGTTCCATACTCAATTCCAGTTTCAATTATTGTGCATTTAATGTTCTTAAATAATTCTTTAACTTCGTTTGGACTTATACTTATTGAAAAATCTATATTATCAAATTCTTCTTGCCAATATGAGTTTCTAACACTTCCTCCTACTACATATACGTCTGCACCTTTTGAAGTTAAAATTTTTGTTATTTTTAAAATATCTTTTTTAAACAACCAAGAAATATCAAAAGGGGCTTTGAATTTGTTAATCTTTAGATATGATTTCATCTTTTTAATTCTGATAATTTTCAACAAAGCTTTTTATAATTCTAGCAGTTGCTCCCCAGATATAATAGGGTCCATAGGGTACAGCAAAATAACCTCTATCTTCGTAACTTGAGATAAATTTATGATATTGCATACTTTTAGTGTCTAGAAAAAAGTCTAATGGAACTAAAAATAATTCTTCAACCTCATTTTTATTTATAAAAAATTTAATAGGTTTTTTGATAAATCCAACAAATGGATAGATTATAAACTGACTTATAGTTTCATGAGGAGGTAATAAGCCAAGAGTTTTTATGCTATCTTTTTTAACACCTATCTCTTCTTCCACCTCTCTAAATGCAGCATGTAGTAAAGAGTTATCTTTTTTGTCTACTCTTCCACCAGGAAAAGATATCTGACCTGGATGGGAAGATAGGTTTTTTGACCTTTTGGTAAAAACAACATATAAGTTTTGCTCTAATTCTTTTAAGAGAAAAAAAACTGACGCCTTTTTATAGTATTGATGTTCGTATCTGAGTTGATCTATATACAAACAATTCAAATCTGTAGTAAATTTAATTTTTTTAAAATTAAATTTTTTATCATGGTTTGTTTTTCTAAGACAACGTTTGATTTTCTTTAAAATTGAAATATTTTTCAAATAATAACCTTAATATATTAATTAGATTTTTCTTACTAATTCAGATGGACTTAATATGTATTGAGTCCCACAAAACTGACAGTCAGCTGTTACCTTACCTAAATCATTAGTCATTACTTCAATTTCTTTCATTGAATATATCGACATAGTCTGCTTGACTTTGTCTATGCTGCACCCACATCCAAAATCAAATTCTTTTTCTTCAAAAACTCTAATATCTTTTTCTTTAAAACACTGTAATAACAAATCCGAAAATGTATTCTTTAAATTATCATGTTCAGAGCATAAATAGTTTTCAAAGATAGATGACATCTTATTCCATTCATCTATGTTATTAAAAATTTTTTCTTTTGCTAAATTTGATAATTCATTAATTTTCTGTGTTTCATTATTGATATAATTTGATTTTTTATCCTGTGGTAAAATTTGCAACATGATACCAAGACCTTTGAAAATTACCTTTTCTTTTTTGTTCAAAGTTTTTTTAATTAATACATTAAACTTCGTATCTAATTGTTCTGAGTTTTTAAAAAATTCTTCAGCTGAATTTGTTAGACTATTTTCATTCAAGCTAGAAATTCCTTTATAGGGTAAGGTACCATCACCTTGATCAAGAATCGTAGCAAAGTAGCCATTGCCTAAAAGATTTTTAAATTTTTTTGAATAAAAGTTTAGTTCTCTGTCAAATTTGGCGTAACCTCTTATTAATGAAATAGTTTCAGGTTTTTTGGGAATTATATAATCCGATGCTATTAATTTTAATTCTTTATTTCCATGAACTTGAAGGGATAGCTTGTGTTTAAGTTTAATGGAATTGGCCATTAAAACATTTAAAACCATAGTTTCTCCTAATACTTTTGATATTTCATCTGGATAGCTATGCTGGAATATAATCTTATTAAGAGAGTTAGACATTTGACAGATTCTTCCCCTTATTGGTAAATCTTCAAATTGAAAAGACATAACTTTATCGTATTCTGTTTTTTTGTTATTAGTCATGACAGTTTTTAAAAATTATATTCTTGTATCTATTATTAATTATATAAATATAAAACAAGTGAAATGAATGTTTAGAATAGGTGAATCAGTAAAAAAAGATATAAAGTATCACTATAGACCAGGTATTTATGGTATAATTATTGTTAATAACAATATCTTACTAACTGAACAAAATGAAGAAGAAATTCAACTTCCAGGAGGTGGTATAGATGAAGGAGAACATTATATTACAGCCCTAGTAAGAGAAACATTTGAAGAAACTGGGTGGAAAATACAACCACTTAAAAGATTAGGTTTTTTTCATAGATTTGTTTACATGCCAGAATATAGTAAGTGGGCTCAAAAAGTTTGCCATATTTATATATGTAAAGGTTTATATAATATAACATCTCCTTTGGAAAAAGGACATAAAGCTGTATTAATGAAGCCAAGAGAAGCAGTGTGTTTACTGGAAAGCCCTGGCGATCGTATTTTTGTTAAAAATTACTTTGGATTAAAGGCTAATTTAAGGTTTTAAAAAGATCAGCTGTTGGCCAACTATCTGCAGGGAGCCCAAGCTTTATCTGGATACTTCTAACGCTTTGCCTAGTTTTTCGACCTAATATACCATCTACTTTTCCAACATCATAACCCATTGATTGTAATATTTTTTGTAATTTCAACATCTCTTCAACAGATAGTATTTTTTCTGGTTTACTACTTAAAAATTTTTTTTGTCCGCCTAATCTAGATGCAAGGTGAGCTGCTGTGACAGTATATATAAAACTATCGTTCCATTTTAAATATATATCATAATTTGGATATGCTAAAAACTTAGGACCCTTTAGACCTTGTGGTAACAAAAGTGTTGCTATAGTGTCGTCTGATGCCATGAATTTTTTATTCCTTGAAATGATACCAAGTTTTTTCCATGAAGATACTGTTCGGTTACGTCCAAAACCAGCTTCTTGCCAAGGAAAGTTAATATCATTAATTATAACTTCTTCAATCCAAGGTTGATTAGGT